>NZ_JBFBKR010000008.1:0-188347 GCF_040686575.1 Arthrobacter sp. NPDC080073 | reverse complement strand
GCGCCTCGACATCCAAATACCCACGCTGCGCGTCTTCGCGTCCCTGCATAAGCCCAGTCTTAACCACCCAGCTCACCAGTCCAGCCGACGCGCCCACCGCCCGATTAATTCAGCAGTCTCCTAGGCGAGCCCGTCCGCTGGGCGAGTTCCGCCGTCGGGGTCACGCTCCCCAGACCTGGCAGGACAGTTTTATCCACATGCACCTCTTGGGTGTTGGGATTTTCCCAACGAATACGTAGGCTGGAGTGGTGGATGCAAACATCGGCGGGCGTGTGCGGCAATTACTTGCTGCGGCCCCAGCCCGACCCCAGAGAGAAGTAGCCAAGCTTCTTGCTATGACGCCCGACGCCTTTTCGCGGGCGCTAAACGGATATCGAGCATTCTCTTCGATCGAACTCGCAAAAATCGCGGATCTATTCCAGTCGGACGTCCACTGGATTATCACGGGGGAACCCGATCCTCATCGTCTGATTCTGGCGGCCAGACACGACTTCGATCCTTCGACAGGTAAACGGTCGAATCCGGGCAGAGATGGGGACGCCGACGAATTGCGGAACGTCGAGCTTGCCTACCGCCAGGCCTATGGTGGAAACGGCATGCCCGGTGTGCTTCCGCGAGTTCCGTCCGAGTTGCGGGAGGTTCTCGGTGACGATTTTATTCGTCCGTTCGTGGAACGCTTGGAATCAAGGCTTGGCGTTGATGTTGTCCGGATCGCGGGTGTGTCGACGGCATACTCGTTTACGTTCGGGTCGCGACATGTCATGGTAATCCCGGCGATGGGGAACTGGTTCCGGGAAAACTGGTCGATTGCGCATGAGCTCGGGCATCTAGCATTGGGCCACCATGTCGATGGCGCCTCGGCCCATACCCTCGACCGGCATGAAGCTGAAGCTAACGCATTTGCAGCAGAGCTGCTCCTGCCAGAGACAGCAGTTCGTGCTATGGACTGGACAACCATTGACACGGCAGGCCTGGCGTTACGGGTTTGGCAGTTCGGAGTTTCCACAGATGCAATCGCCAAACGCCTCGAGGCACTGCGGATTAAACCGACTCCGTTGATTCGAGAGTGGGCAACTCAGCCAACTCAGCGACTTCTGCGTCTTTATTGGTCGGGCGCCGTCGACCATCCGGACCCGATCACGCAACGGATGGAGCAAGCTGCCATCCGCAAATTTCCGTCCGGCCTGGTTGAGGCGCACGTCAAGCTCATTGCTTCCGGGGACATTGGTTCAGGGACGCTTGCCTGGATGCTTGAAGTGGATCGAGAGACACTCGATGTTGATGCACCCGCACTCCCGGCTTTGCCGGACAGCGAGGATGTCGCCGAAGCACTCGGGCTCTGACAAGTATGGCCGTCCTGCTCTTCCCCGACAACACAGTTCTCATTAATTTCGCACTGATCAACAGAATGGATCTTCTGTCTCGCCTCGCAAACGGGAATGGCCGTTGGTGTGCGACTGTGGAGCAAGAATGCTTGCAATCCGCGGCCTACGAAGGACTTGTCGCTCTTGGGGACGCAGCAGATATCTTCGGCGATCCGCTATTCCCAGAAACTCGATTTGAGCACTTAAACGTCCGAACCTTTCGCGATGAATTGGCTGAGCCCAACGATCCTCCACATAAGCATCTCGGTGAAGCCGAAACATTGGCAATCATGAGTTCTCGCAATATTCACGGTTTCTTTGTCACGGATGACGGAGGAGCGCGGCGGCTCGCGGCGAGGCACGGCATACAGGTCGTTGACACATGGAAACTAATGCACATCGCTATCAAAAAAGGCTTCGTGGATGCGGCCACCGTGTGGGGGTATGTGCAGACGCTTCGGGCATCAAAACGCCCCGTTCCTTCTAACCTTCGGAGCCGCCAGTCCGTCGATCTTTGGGCTGCCGGAGGCTGAGGCTGAACACAAGCAAAACGGGGCAATGAGAAAAGGGTTCCGTCGCTGGGCTGCCTCCCCGGCCATCGGGGTCACTTGTTGCGAAGAGTGCAGGCAGCCCAGCGACGGGGGTCTAGGCGGCGACGAGTTCTTCCTTGGTCGCTTCCTCGCGGGCTTCCGTGAGGTAGCGGGCATAGGCCGGGATGGTCAGGAACGTGGGGAACTCCTCGGCCAGGGTGACTTCTTCGAAGATGCTGCGGGCATCGTTGAAGCGGTCGTCGTCGAAGCGTTCCAGGCGTGCGAACTCCTCGTCCAGCAGGTCGGTGACCCATTCGCGGGTGATGACTTCACCGGTGTCGGTGATGGCGTGGGAGTAGATCCACTGCCACAGCTGGGAGCGGGAGATCTCAGCGGTGGCCGCGTCTTCCATGAGGTTGTGGATGGCCACGGCGCCGTTGCCGCGCAGCCAGGACTCGATGTAGCGGATACCCACCTCGATGTTGTTCCGGATGCCGGTTTCGGTGATTGTGCCCACGGTGGAGGCGACGTCAATTAGCGCACGGTCGTCGGGAGTGACATCCTCGCGTGAGCGGTCCAGTTGGTTCGGGCGGTCGCCGAGTACGCCGTCGAACACTTCGCGGCAGACCGGAACCAGGTCCGGGTGCGCAACCCAGGAACCGTCGAAACCGTCGCCGGCTTCGCGGGTCTTGTCCGCGCGGACCTTCTCGAAGGCTGCAGTGTTGGCGGCCTCGTCCTTACGGTTGGGAACGGCCGCGGCCATGCCGCCGATCGCCATGGCGCCGCGGCGGTGGCAGGCCCGGACCAGTTGCTCGGTGTAGGAGCGCATGAACGGCTGGGTCATGGAGACCTGGGCGCGGTCCGGCAAAACAAAGCGGGGGCCGCGGGTGCGGAAATTCTTGATCACGGAGAAGATGTAGTCCCAGCGGCCGGCGTTCAAGCCCGAAGCGTGATCGCGCAGCTCGAACAGGATCTCCTCCATTTCGAATGCCGCGGTGATGGTCTCGATCAGCACTGTCGCGCGGATGGTGCCCTGCAGGATGCCGAGCAGGTCCTGGGCCAGGATGAAGATGTCGTTCCAGAGGCGCGCTTCGAGGTGGTTCTCGATCTTGGGCAGGTAGAAGTACGGGCCCTTTCCCTGTGCGAGCAGGCGGCGTGCGTTGTGGAAGAAGAACAGGCCGAAGTCCACCACGCCGCCGGCAACGGGCTTCCCGTCGATGAGCATGTGCTTTTCCGGCAGGTGCCAGCCGCGGGGCCGGACCACGATGGTCGGCAAGTCCTCGGCGGCACGGAGCTTGTATTCCTTGCCCTCGGGAGAGATGAAGTCGATCCGGCGCTCCAAGGCATCCGTAAGGTTCAGCTGGCCCTGGATGACGTTGCGCCAGGTGGGGGTGGAGGAGTCTTCCATGTCGGCCAGCCACACCTTGGCGCCGGAGTTCAACGCGTTGATGGTCATCTTCCGGTCAACTGGTCCGGTGATCTCCACCCGGCGGTCCTCCAGGCCCGGGGCCGGGGGAGCGACGCGCCAGTTCGGATCGTTGCGGATTTCCGCGGTCTCCGGGAGGAACCGCGGATCCTGGCCGCTGGAAATCTGCCCGCGGCGGGTGTGCCGCGCCTGCATGAGCTCCTGGCGGCGCTCCGCCGTCGCGCGGTGCAGCGTTGCCACGAACTCCAAGGCATCCGGAGTAAGAACCTCGTTCTGCCGGTGGATGGGCTGGGCGGTCAGCGTGATGCCGTTGATCGTGTAATTGTCGGTGAAGCTGTTCATTTCAATCTCTCCTCAGAGAAGCAAATGTTCGACGGCGGGCCTGTTTAGCTGGGTTCGGTGCGTGCCGGGTCCGCGGCTGGGTTCGGTGCGTGGCTGTGGCTAACTGGTTGCGTCCGGCCCTACGGACCGGCACCGCTCTGCCTGCTATTCCCCACGTCCCGGTTCGTCCTCGCTGAGCGAGGACGAACCGGGACGCAGGGCCCCTTTTACGCAGCCTGCCGCGATACCGGCTCCTCCGGCCTCGTGCGCCAGTCGCCGAGCGCAAACGGCCGGGAAAGGTGATCCGGAAGCGTGCGTAAAAGGGGCCCTGTCTCCGTCCTCGGCCGAGCTTTGCGAGGCCATAGGACGGGGATGGGGAATAGCACGCGGAGGATTGCCTTTTTCGGCCCCCAACTGCTGGCTGCGCGGGTGCCGGTCCGTAGGCTGGTGGTGCGGCGGAGACGCACCGGGGTGAGCCGGACGGTTCGCAACAAGCGTTCCGCCCTGCCGTCGGGAGGTTAGTGGAACTGGCCTTCTTCGGTGGATCCCACCAGGGCCAGGGTGGATGCGTTCGGGTTGAGCGCAGTTGCGATGTCGTCGAAGTAGCCGGTGCCGACTTCGCGTTGGTGCTTGGTTGCGGTGTAGCCGCGGGACTCGGAGGCGAATTCCTTTTCCTGGAGTTCGACGTAGGCGCTCATGCCTTCCCGGGCGTAGCCGTGGGCGAGGTCGAACATCGAGTAGTTCAGGGCGTGGAAGCCGGCCAGGGTGATGAACTGGAAGGTGAAGCCCATGGCGCCGAGTTCACGCTGGAACTTCGCGATGGTGGCGTCGTCCAGGTGCTTGCGCCAGTTGAAGGACGGCGAGCAGTTGTAGGAGAGCATCTGGTCCGGGAACTCGGACTTGACGGACTCGGCGAACTTGCGGGCGAGCTCGAGGTCCGGGGTGCCTGTTTCCATCCAGATGAGGTCCGAGTACGGGGCGTAGGCCTTGGCTCGGGCGATGCAGGGTTCGATGCCGTTGCGGACCTTGTAGAAGCCCTCAGCGGTACGTTCGCCTGTGATGAATTCCTGGTCGCGCTCGTCGACTTCGGAGGTGATCAGGGTGGCTGCCTCGGCGTCGGTGCGGGCGATGATCACCGATGGGGTGCCGGCGACATCGGCCGCCAGGCGGGCGGCGTTCAGGGTCCGGACGTGCTGCTGGGTGGGGATGAGTACCTTGCCGCCGAGGTGGCCGCACTTCTTTTCCGAGGCGAGCTGGTCTTCCCAGTGCACGCCTGCGGCGCCGGCCTGGATCATGGATTTCATGAGCTCGTAGGCGTTCAGCGGGCCGCCGAAACCGGCTTCGGCGTCGGCGACGATCGGGACGAGCCAGTCTTGAACGGTCTGGATGCCTTCGGAGAATTCGATCTGGTCGGCGCGCAGCAGGGCGTTGTTGATGCGGCGGACCACAGTGGGGACCGAGTTGGCCGGGTAGAGGGACTGGTCCGGGTAGGTGTGGCCGGAGTTGTTGGCGTCGGCGGCGACCTGCCAGCCGGACAGGTAGATGGCCCGCAGCCCGGCCTTGACCTGCTGCACGGCCTGGTTGCCGGTCAGTGCACCCAGGGCGTTGGTGTAGCCGCCGGTCTTGTGCTCTTCCTTGAGCTGCTTCCACAGCTTCTCGGAGCCGCGCTTGGCCAGGGTGTGTTCTTCGGAGACGCGGCCGCGGAGGCGGACGACGTCGGTGGCCGAGTAATCGCGGGTGACGCCTTCCCAACGCGGGTTGGCAGCCCATTCGAGCTCCAGTGCGGCGGCCTGCTCGGTTGCGGTCTGCTGAGCGGCGGGCTGTCCTGGTTCAAATGCTGCGGTCATTGTCTGTCTCCTTTGACGCTACTTTGGCGTATTGCTGTGTATGTAGCCCCGGCCGATCTTCGCTGCGCCTTTGCAGTCCAGGCCGGCCGGGGTTTCCGTAGTTCTTACTTTTCAGTACTTCCAAGAGGCTTTCTAGAGGAAAACCATGGAAAGAAATGCACTTCTTCGCGTATTCTCAAGAAATGTCACCTGTGAGCTGGAACCGCGAAGTACCGCCGCCGTCGTCCTCTGCCTCCGACGCCGAACTGGACGTCATCAGCCTGGGCCGCCGCGTGCGGTATCTGCGCAAGCAGGCCGGGCTGACCCTCGACGACGTGAGCGCCGCCGTCGGGACTGCCCCCAGCCAGCTGAGCCTCATTGAGAACGGCAAGCGGGAACCCAAGCTGGGTTTGTTGAAGCAACTCGCGGCCGCCTTGAATGTGGGCATCGACCAGCTGCTCGGAGCGGAACCGCCCAGCCGCCGCGCCGGCCTGGAAATCGAGCTGGAACGGTACCAGCGCGGGCCCCTCTATGAGTCCTTGAACTTGCCGAAAATCCGCGTCAGCGCGCGGCTTCCGCTAGATGTCTTGGAGTCTCAAGTGGGCCTCCTGCAGGAGCTCGAGCGCAGGCTCAACGAGCAGATCGCGACGCCGGAAGAAGCCCGGCGCGCGAACGGTGAACTGCGTGCCATGATGCGCGAGCGCGGCAACTATTTTCCGGAGTACGAGGCCGAAGCGCAGAAGGTCCTCAAGGGCGTTGGCTACACCGCCGGTCCCTTGAGCCAGCACGTCATCGCAGACATCGCGGACCACCTCGGATTCACGCTTCACCACGTGGGCGACCTGCCCCATTCCACCCGCTCGGTGACCGATCTAAAGAATCACCGAATTTATCTCACGCAGAGCCAGCGGCAGGACCACGATCCCCGTTCGGTCCTCCTGCAGGCCCTGGGCCATTACGTTCTTGGCCACGAAACGCCCAAGAACTACGGCGACTTCCTGGCGCAGCGCGTCGCAACGAACTACTTCGCCGCGGCGCTCCTGCTGCCCGAACACGCCACCCTGGAATTCCTGCAGAAGGCGAAGGCCGCCAAGGAGATTGCCGTCGAGGATATAAGGGACGCCTTCGCCGTCTCTTACGAAACCGCGGCGCACCGCTTCACCAACCTCGCCACGAAGCACCTGGGGATCACCACCCACTTCCAGAAGACCCACCAGAGCGGCATCATCTACAAGGCTTACGAGAACGACGGCGTCGCCTTCCCCCAGGACCACACCGGCGCCATCGAGGGCCAACCGGCATGCAAAGCCTGGACGTCGCGTGCCGTGTTCGACGTTCCGGACAAGTTCAGCGCCTACAGCCAATACACCGACACCGTCTCCGGCACCTATTGGTGCACGGCCCGCACCGAACGCTCTGCGGCGGGGGAGTTTTCGCTGAGTATCGGCGTGCCCTACCAGCACGTGAAGTGGTTCCGCGGGAGGGAGACGACGGCGCGGGCTACTTCGACGTGTCCGGACCCGAACTGCTGCAAGCGACCGCCGGCGTCGTTGGCTTCATCCTGGGCAGGCAACGCCTGGCCGTCCGCGCGCGCCCACTCGCACCTGCTGGCCGCCATGCCGCCGGGTGCGTTCCCCGGCGTCGACGAGACCGAGGTGTACGCGTTCCTGGAGGCGCACTCGGGGTAGTTTTCCGGGCTGTTGCATTGGGGACGCGTCACGCTGCGCAACTTTTTGGATTCCTTTGGGTTGAACAACCCCGGAATTCCGCGGCTTGGCCCGTGGCGCGGGCTCAAAAACCTGCCCTGCGTGACGCCTACTCCCTGAGGACCGGCCGGGACCGGGTCAGACCGACATGGCCCATGACAAAGCCGCATCGCGGCGAGGCTCGGAGGGGTCGATCATCCTGATTCTGTCTACGAGCCGGACGCGGTCGATGAGGGATGATTCGACGAGTGCCAGAACGAACGCATGGTCCTTGGGGCGTGCCGCAATGAGCTTCGCCGCGCAGAGATCGTAGGGATCCAGGCAAAGTCCGGTGCTGTTCCGGGTCCGCACATTGCGCACGCCGACAAGGCGGTACTCCCAGTCCTCCGGGAGCACCGCAGTCTCCCTTTCGGCCGCCTGGACGTAGAACCCAAACTCCTTGTGGAAAGGCGACCACTCCCCAAGCGCGGAATCGATGCTGTCGGCAAGCGTGCCGGCGTCGTCGTCGGAAAACGGGGCTATGTCGACCGCGTCCGACATGGTGATTGCCGCAGGTAGCTGGTCCTCCGTGAAGGATCCCAGAATTGACTGGCTGCCGATCACGATCACGCGGTCGCCGTGGGTGATATCCGTAGCGGCCCGGATGGCGTGCTCAAGCTCATCGCGGCGCATGGCTGTACCGTACCCCCGCACAGGTCGATTGTCAGTAGCCGCCCCGGTGCCGCGTGCGCTCAGCCAGCACTGTTGCCACTCTTTCGATGAGTTCATACGGAATCGGCTTCCCGAGGAGGAACTTCAATGTGCCCTTGGCGGCCCGGTAGGGTGCGATTCCGCGCTCGAAGTCCTCGTCGCCGTCGGGCACTGGATAGACGGAAATATGGTTCTTCCACGCCGCGAAATACACCACGTAGTGGTTGTCGAGGGATCGTGGGGATTCCGTAACTGATCCTGTCCCCGGCTCCGGGCACAGTTGCCAGTGCCCGGCGTCGGATCTCCTGAAGGATGGTTCGCACCTCATCGGGTTGCGCCGCGATGTACTCGTCCACCGCGTCAAAATGTTCCACCATGCGCTTCCCCGCTCCGTTCCGTGCCCGCCGTCCAGCCCGTCCTGGACCAAGCTTGCCTCAGCGCGCGCCGCCCTGCCAGAGGGCGTCGTACAGGTTCGGTGCGACTCCAACGCCCGCTCACCTATCCGGGGTCTCGGCGGGACCCTCGCTCACTTATCTCGGGTTTCGGCGGGACCCTCGCTCACTTGATCTGATGGAGCGTTGTGGGCGGTTGCGAGTTTTCCGGACAATTCTCGATTCCTCGATGCGAGAATGGGGGAGGCTCCGCGGTTTGCAGGCGGATCCACCACCAGTGCTAATACAGCGGGGCACCGTGCCAACTCCGGCCGCCTGCGCGAACCACTACGAACGGACAAGCGATGACGTCAGCATCAGAATCCCAGACCTTGAGTAAACCCGCGCCGCGCTTCGCGTCAATAGGCTCCCCATACTTCGGCATCATGCTGGCATGCATGGCCGTCGTGCTGATCCTGTCCAACATCGGCGCCGCCAAAGGGGTCGTCTTCGGTCCGATCATCACCGATGGCGGATTTTTCCTCTTCCCGCTTGCATACATTCTTGGCGATGTGATGAGCGAGATCTATGGATTCAAGGTGGCCCGCAAAGCAATCATCACCTCGTTCGCGCTGTCGGCATTCGCATCGCTCTGCTACTGGATCATCATCGCGCTGCCCGGCTTCAATGACGATTACGGCAACGCCAAGCAGGCTGCGATTGAAGGCGCGCTGGGGCCGGTTCCTCAGATCGTCCTGGCTTCGCTTCTCGCGTTCCTGGCGGGCCAGACCATCAACTCCCTGATCCTGGTCAAAATGAAAGCCCGTTCGGGTGAGAAAACTCTCTGGGCTCGGCTCATGGGTTCATCCGGGGTGGGGGAATTCGTGGACACGCTCATCTTCTGTAGCATCGCGGCCTCGGTCATCGGCATTACGGACTTCGGAAGCTTCGTCAATTACGTGCTTGTTGGCTTCGTATACAAGGTCGGCGTCCAATACATCCTTGTGCCCGTGACGTCCTTGGTCATTGGCTGGATCAAGAAGCGGGAGCCCAGCTACTGGGTGTGAGCGGGCGTTGGCAGGTGCGCGAGCTCGCCGGAACGGTGCCGGCTCGCCGGAGAGTTTCGGCGATCGGGGCGCGTTCCGGCGATCTCGACGAAGGCAGCGGGCTGGTTCGGCGGCGACGGCCTAACGGCGGAGGGCGTTCAGTATCCGGCTCTTGAATTCCTGCTCGCGAAAGAGGTGCTTCCTCGACACGGACGAAGCGCCAACCGTCCTCGCTAAGGGCCTTCTCCCGGCGCCGCTCCTGGAAAATCACCTCGGCTGTTGGCTTGAAATCGAAGTACTTGATCTCGCCGTCGAATTCCAACGCCACCTTTGCGTCCCGCCAGGCAAAGTCGAGCCGATGCCGACCTGCCCGGCTCTGCACCTCAACCTGCGGTTCGGGCATCGGCAACTTCAGCCGCAAGATGAGTTCTCGGCACAAGGTTTCGCCGGCCGACTCGGATCGTGGATCAGCGTTGACGAGGGCCTTTCGAAGGTTCCTGACGCCGCGTCGACCATCCAGTGCGTCGGCCATGGCCTGCAAAAGCGCACGATCAGCGCCAAGCCTGAGTCCGTGGTCCATGAGCACCAGCGCCTGCTTGTAGCTCAGCAGCATGGCGCAATCCACCACAGTCCGCTCCAAGGACGTGACCCTCAAATTCCCGATTGTCACAATGTCCGACTCGTCGTAAGGCCTGGTGTGACCGCGGACGTCCTTGCCGAGGCGCTCGCTGGACGGTCGGACCGGAAGCAGGATGTGGATGAGGTCGTCAACATTCCAGAGGAAAAGGCGGTGCAGCCGCGCCGCCGAAGTGTGGCTGTATACGAAGTCTCCCGCCGACGTCGTAAGCGTTCCATGCGCATGCGCGTAGATCAGTTGCGTGCTTCGGAGCCAAGGGGATTGCTTCTCCCAGAGCGCGGCCCGGATGTAGCAGCCGTACCGTAGCCGGACAAGCTTGCCCCGACGCACCAAGAGTTGGATTGCACGTGAATTGAGCCCATGTGCGTGGAGTTGATCGGTTCGCCAGACGTTGCCCTTTTCCGGGAGCGAAGGTGGTTGGGAACGCGTCATTGGTCCAGCCTCGCGGGCCGCCGGGACGCACGGAAGCCGCGTGGTCGCCTATGTGGAAAACGCCGGGTCGCCGGAATGGTGCCGGTTCGCCCGAACGCTCCGGCGAACCGGCACCGTTCCGGCGAGCCCGACGAGCCCGGCCGGAACCGCCGGCAGCCTACGAGTAGTACCGCCCCAAGGTCTCGGCCTTGAACTCGAAGAAGTCCCCGGATTCGATGGCCAAGCGGGCATCGTCCACCATTTTCACTACGAAACGCTCGTTGTGGATGGAGATGAGCGTGGCCGAGACCATCTCGTGGGCCTTGTACAGGTGGTGGATGTACGCCCGCGAATAGTTGGCGCAGGTGTAGCAATCGCAACCATCCTGCAAGGGTCCGAAATCCGATTTGTAGCGCGCCCCGGAAAGGTTGTACCGACCGGATGGGGTGTAAAAGGCCGAGTTGCGGGCCACCCGGGTGGGGGAGACGCAATCGAAGGTGTCGGCGCCGTTTTCGATGGCCGTGAAGATATCGTCCGGCTCGGAGATGCCCAGGAGGTGCCGTGGTTTGTTCTCGGGAAGTTCCTCGTTGCACCAACGAACAATGGTGCCGAGGTTCTCCTTCTCCAAGGCGCCGCCGATGCCGAAACCATCGAAGGGCATCCCGCCCAGGTCCCGGCAGGCCTTGCGGCGGAGGTCCTCGTACTGAGCTCCCTGGATGACGCCGAACAGGGCCTGGTACGGCTTCCCCACCCGTTCCATAGTCAGCCGTTCATGCTCCGCCACGCAGCGCTCGGCCCAGCGACGCGTGCGCTCCAGGGATTCCTCCTGATAGCCGCGGGAGTTCTGCAGGGTGGTGAGCTCGTCGAAGGCGAACATGATGTCGGCGCCGATCTGGTGCTGTACCTGCATGGAGATCTCCGGGGAGAAACGGTGCCGATCCCCGTTCAGGTGCGATTTGAACCAGACGCCGTCCTCGTCCACATGCGCCAGCCGCTCCTTGCCCGGGGCCACGGCGTCGTCAGGCCCGGACGTGTCCACGGAGGTCATGTCGATGACCTTCTTGAACCCCGAGCCGAGGCTCATCACCTGGAATCCGCCCGAGTCCGTGAACGTCGGCCCGTCCCAGTTCATGAACGCGCCGAGCCCTCCGGCCGCGTCAAGGATCTCCGGTCCAGGCTGCAGATACAGGTGGTAGGCGTTGGCCAGCAAAGCCTGCGCACCGAGCTCCTTCATGGATTCGGGCAGCACCGCTTTGACCGTGGCTTTGGTCCCGACGGCGATGAATGCTGGCGTCTGGATCTGGCCGTGCGGCGTGGTGATGGTTCCGGTGCGGCCCAGGAACTCCCCGCGCTTGCCGCCCCGGGGAAGGCTGCCGCCGTCGGCGTTCAAAGTGCCCGACGACGGCGCTCGGGTTTCGCTGAGCCGCGCGCCCACCTCGAAGGAGAACGCGGACTGCCGGGCAGCTGTGAGGGCTGAAGGATCGGACTCGGAGCTGGCCCCGGAGCGAGGCAGGGAAGAATCGGCTGGCACCGTTACAGTCTGCCAGCCCCGGAGCGTGATTCGTCAGTGCGAATGCACCTCTGTGGGGTAGTTCTCAGCCTTCCAGCCGTCCCAGTGGGAGCGGATCGATTCGAGGCTGGCGGCCCCCAGGTCGTAGGTCGAAGCGATCACGATCGTGCCGCCGTCGGGCCTTTTCTCCGGAATCACTGGCTGGTCGGCCACGATCAGCAGCCCGTCACCGTGCTCCGCGTAACTGTGCACGGTGAGGCCCACTTGGTGGTTGCTCCGGAACCAGACCTTTCCGGAAATGGCCTCGCCCGTCGGCAGCGTCAGCGAGTATTCCTCCCCGGGAGCCGGGACGTCGGCCAGGCCGAGTTTCTGGATCCCGGAGCCGCTTCCGCCAGGCAGGGAGACAAAATGCGTGCGCCGGTGCCCGTGCGGATGCCGTTCCAGGGCGAACCGGAGTTGGTGCAGGAAGGTCAGCCAGCCTTGGGTGATGTCCTCGTCCCACGCAGCCCATTCGGAATCGTGGTCCAAGGCGGCCCGCGTGACACGGACCTCGGTGCCTCCGCTCACCGGGGTGAGTTCGAAGACGTCCCCGCCGTTCACGGTGAGGCTTGTGTGGTCAGGGCTCTCGACCACAGCGGTGCTGAAGTAAATTTGGTTGATTTCGTCACCGAGCTCGTCGGCTTCCCAGCCGTGCCATTGAGCAACGAGCGACGGTTCGCGCAGCGAAGTCCAAACTTGCTGCGCGTCGGCATTTATCACAACGCTCAGATTGTTCGTCATGGCCCGAATCTACCGCCGTCGGAGCGAACGCGACAGGTCTTGCGGAATCCTCCGATAGCGCCTAGGCCCGCACGGCCTCGAGTTCGTTCGCGATCCGGTGATCGAGTTCTCCGACGCCTAGGGTGTTCGAGCCGCCGTGCGAGCGCAAGAACAGCAGGGTTTCGAGCCGGAGCAGTCGCCATTCACGCTCGGCGTCGCGGTTGCCGT
This sequence comes from Arthrobacter sp. NPDC080073, assembly GCF_040686575.1. Lineage (NCBI taxonomy): Bacteria > Bacillati > Actinomycetota > Actinomycetes > Micrococcales > Micrococcaceae > Arthrobacter > Arthrobacter sp. NPDC080073. The sequence goes on along the minus strand of NZ_JBFBKR010000008.1, from coordinate 175,522 downwards.
TGTCGATGGAGCGGAAGATTTCCTTGTCGTACAGGTTCGGTTCATTGAGCCCGCGCTGCCGGACCTTGGCGGCGATCCGGGCCTTGAACGGGTCCGTCTCCACGGTGTCCGGCGCTTGCAGGAGTTGATCGTAGACTTCCGCGCGTTCCGTTTGGCCGAGCTCACGGCAAATGAAGCTGGAAAGGGCGAGGGAACGCTCCACCGACATCCACCGGTCGCGGTTTCCGTCGTAGGGGAGCACATTGAGAATATCGGCCACCGCGAGGGCGTGGTCCGGATCCCGCAGCTCGATGAAAAGATCGTGGGCCAGGTCGCTCAGATCCCGCAAGCAGCTTCCCGACTTCGTATTGATGCCCTTCACGAGGCGTTCACTCAACACCGCGACGCCGTTCCTTCCGGGGTGCGCTTCGGCAGCTGCGGCCACGACGTCCTCGGGCGAGCCTGTCGGTTCGGGGATCAGCGCGAGCTGCGCGGGATCCGGCGCCGAGGGCACAAGAGGTCCGCTCACAGTCGGTGCCACCGGGGGCAAAGGAGGTACGACGACGGCGGGAACAGCTTCCGCGGGCTCGTCGCCGTCGGGCTCGTCGCCGCCGTCGGGCTCGCCGCCGCCGGGGGAGCTAACGCCGTCGGGCTCGCCGCCGTCGGGAATGACGACCGCTTCGCCCACCGGAACGCTGGACCCGATCGCGATCCGCACTTTCCCGCCGTCGAGCGTGGTCACCAGGATGAGTGCGGGCGCGCCAAAGTCGTCGTGTTCGAGCTCGATGTGCGTGATTTGCTCTGCGGGACCATCCCCGGGGAGGTACAGATAGTCCCCGATTTGCAGGGCCCCAGCCTGCTTTTCACGGTATTGCTGGTCGGCTGGGCTGTGAGTCATCGCCAAATCCTTTGGTTCTCGAGGTCCGCCCAACAGTCTATAAAACCCCACCGAGCAAATCGGGGAGGTGGCTACTGACCGCGCTGGCTACTGGCCGACGCCGGCGAAGGCCAAAGCCTGGCGGACCAGGTTGCCGCGGCCGCCGCTGAATTCCTGCTGCACGTCGTCGCTGAGGATTTCGTGCGGAGTCATCCACGTCAGCTCAAGCGCGTCCTGGCGCGGTTCGCACTCGCCCGTCACGGGGATCACGTAGACAAGGGACACGGCGTGTTGACGGTCGTCCGTGAAACCGGTTTGCGACGGCGCCGGGAAGTATTCGGCCACCGTGAACGGCACGGGACTGACGGGCAACTGGGGGAAGGCCAGGGGCCCGAGGTCCTTTTCCATGTGCCGCAACAACGCGGCCCGGATGGTTTCGCGGTACAGCACGCGGCCGGACACGAAGGAACGGACCATGGTGCCGTCGGCGTCGCCCTGCAGCAGGGTACCTACCTCGTTGACGAATCCGAGCGGATCCAGACGCACGGGAACCGCTTCCACGTAAACCATGGGGAGGCGGCCGCGGGCTTCGAAGAGGTCTTCATCGGAAAGCCAGCCGGAGTAGGGGTCAGGGGTACGAACGCTCATGGTTAAGTTCTACCCCATCCGATCCCGTTCCATGCCGTACGAATCAGAGAGCCAGGATTGCGTCGAGCGCAAACCAGGAACCCTCGCTCACCTATGAGCCCAAATCGGGCGACGCTCGCTCACGTATGCGGCCAATATCGGGATCCCTCGGCAGATGATCTGAGCGGGCGTCGGGGAAAGACCGATATTGGTGAGCGAGCGTCGGGGAAAAGGCCGATATAGGTGAGCGAGCGTCGGGGGAGGGGGGCCATATTGGTGAGCGAGCGTCGGGGGAAAGACCGATATTGGTGAGCGAGCGTCGGGGAAAAGGCCGATATAGGTGAGCGGGCGTTGGGTTACAGGGGGCGGGCCACGCTGATCGTCCCGCCGCGCGGGGGCTGGATCGTGAGAAGTGAGCCGGTCCGGGCGGCGGCGAGTCCGGCGGCGGCCAGCCGGGCCTCCAGAGCGGCGAGGTCGCCGTCGTACTCGAAGGCGAGGCCTCCCGCAGCCGTCTCCGAAGATTCCCGGACCGAGAGGATTCCGCCGTTCTTCGTGCTGAAGTCCGCGGACGTCGCGGAAGCATGCCGCGGCCGCGCACCGATGTTGCCCACCTCCTGCGCGGCCCCGGGCACATCCGGCGTGAGCCAGATCCCGACGACGGCGAGCGCCGGATCCGCTTCGGGGCTGGTGGTGCGGCTGCGAGCCTTATCGGCAAGGAACGCGAAGCCGTCCTGGGCGGTGACGCGCACGGCCTGCCCGTGATCGGCGTCGAACAGTTCGGCATGGGTCCCGTCCGCGACGGTTCGTCGGGCGAATTCGGCCAGGTCACCGACCTCGACGCCGAATACCGTAGTGCCGTCGTCGGGCGAGCCAGGGGACACACGGTGCAAGGCGACCCGGCCCGAGCCGGCGTCGAACTCTACCCAATCGCCGTGGTCCTCGACGCACACGAGGCCCAGCGTTGTAAGAAGGTGTTTCCAGGCAGCGATGTCGGACGTGAACTGGATGGGGCGGACGCGCAGCATGGATCCTCCGGTACGCGAATCAGGGCAAGGTGCTTTCGCCTCAGCCTATCGGGCACCAGAATGGGGCCATGGCTGTTGAACTTGAGGAACTGATCGTCAAAGACGCTGCCGAATGGCGGTCCTGGCTCGAAAAGAACGGCGCCGACAGTCCAGGCGTCTGGCTCGTGCTGCACAAAAAGGGCGGCAACGTGACGGAACTCGATTATGCCGCTGCCTTGGATGAGGCCCTTTGTTTCGGTTGGATCGACGGCCAAGGCAGACGGCGCGACGACGAAAGCGTCTTCCAGCGCATGACCCGCCGCGGCCCCAAGAGCCCATGGTCCAAACGGAACGTGGGGCATATTGCCCGTTTGGAAGCTGAGGGCAAGATGACCCCTGCCGGATGGGCCGCCGTCGACAGTGCCAAGGCGGACGGGCGTTGGGAGTCTGCCTACGTGGGCCAAGCGGACGCGGAAGTTCCGGAGGACCTCGCTGCCGCAATCGCAGCGGTTCCCGAAGCCCAGGCGATGTTCGATGTGCTGTCGTCGGTCAACCGCTATGCCCTGATCTACCGGACCAACTCGGTGAAGAAGGCGGAGACGCGGGCCAGGAAGATCGCTGGTTTTGTCGAGATGCTGGCGCGGCAGGAGACCCCGTATCCGCAGAAGAATAAGCCCGCGCCTGTTGGGGAGTAGCCTTACCCGGGCTTCTCACGCGACAGGTCGACGATCCAGCCTGGGGTGTCTACCCCGAGCCGCCGGTCAAGCAAGACCCTGGCCTTTGCTGCGGCGATCTGCACCTTGCGGTCTTCAGGGCTCACCAAGGCGGGACGCTGTGAAGGGCCAACGGCACGGGTTTCGGACGCCGTGGCGGCTGCAAGGAGCTCATCCTCAGTGCCGACTTTGAGGAGCGCTAGTTCCTCACGCGACGCGAGCTCGCTTTGGCCCAGAATCTCGATGGCTTTCTGACCCATTTCAGCCTCGGAACGGCTGCGGGACAGGGACGCATCCAGCGCCCATTGAGCACGGCGCCACCACTCGGACCTGTTATCCGCCCGCGCCTTCTGCCGCAAGGACAGGAGGCCTACGATCGCGGCAACGATCGCCGCGGCAAGGACGGCGAGCGGGCTGAGCGCGCCAAGGATTTGCCACCATTCCGCCGGCGGAGCGACGACGGTGACAGGCAACGGACTCGGGGACGGGTTCACAGCTCCAGACTAGGCCCCGGCACTGACAATTTCCGGACGCGCGCGGCGGCTTCGAGCATCATCCACGCCTGCAGTTGGGTGGAGAGTTCGACGGCGGTGCCGGCCGGGTACGTTTGGGCGGCCGGACGCTGTAGTTCCGCCGAGAACACGAACCAGCCGTCGTCGTACGTTGCCGAAGTCCCATGGACCGCGTCGGTGCGCACGGTCCGCCCCTCCCACAGCGCTTCCGCGGTCTCGAACACCAATTGGCCGGCGGTAGCGCGGGTTGGCGCGGGCAAGCGAACGTCCCCGGCGGCGAGGGCCAGGTAACGGACGAGGATTCCGGTGAAGAGTCCGCCGTCGCCGGTGCCTTCGCCGCGAAGAACGAGCCTCCCCTCAGTGTCAGGCCCACCGACGGTCAGGTGCTCGGACACCGAGCCCACCAAGGCGGCCGCGCGTGCCAGGTTCGCATCTCCACCCAACTCCAACAAGGCGCCGAGCACCGGGCCCTGGTTGTAGGTGTAGATCTCCCGTGCCAGGACGAGTTTTCCCTCCTGGATCCGGGCGCCGTCGAGGTACAGGCCCGTGGTGGGGTCGAAGAGCGTGGCGTCGAGCCAGTCCAGGAGCCGTTGGGCCTGCTCCCGCTTGCCGGTCCGCGCGAAGTACAGGGCCACCGGGGCTGTGGCGGGGGTGTTCTTGAAGTCGCGTGTGGTGCTCCAGTAGGTGCCGCCGCCCATATCGTCCGTGGAGGCCGACTCGAACTGCCGGGAGAGGCTTCTCTGCAACCGGGCGTTGCGTCGCCGGCCGGGCAGGTGCGCCTTTTCGGCCAGGGCGTCCAAGCGCAGGACGGCGAGGGCGAGCCATGCCATGTCGTCGTAGTACCTGTTCACGTAGCGAAGGAAATTGCGCAAGCGGACGGTGGTGACCAGGCGTGAAGCGAGCCGGCCCGCGCTCGGGCGATCACCGCCGTCGAACCTTGCTCCCGAGGCCAGTTCGCGAAACCCGGCGTCCACGAGGCAATCGACGTAGTGCGCCTGCCACCAGTAGTTCCACGGCTGACCCGGAAAACGGCTGGAGGGCCGGGTCGACGCTGCGAGGTGGGTTCCGGGAAGGAAGAGGAAGCGCCGTCCGAAATGCCGGGTCACCGTACGCGCGGCGCGGTCGGCTCGCGCGGCCCAATCGGGCGTTCCGGAGGTGCCGGGCGTTGCGTCGGGGGCGGACATGCTGCCAGCCTAGCGCCGCGCACTTGGCCGCAGGACCCTCCCCGGTGCACAATCAAAGTGATTCAGTTAACATTCATTAACGGATTTTGGTTCTGCATCGAGGAGGATGGATGGACATCAAGGGCGCAGTTGCGCTGATAACCGGCGGGGCTTCGGGACTGGGGGCCGCAACAGCAAGGCGATTGCTCGACGCCGGAGCATCGGTAGTGCTGCTTGACCTCCACTCCTCTCCCGGAGAGGCGCTCGCTGCAGAGCTCAACGCCTCGGGAGCCGGCGGCAGGGCCGTGTTTGTGCCCGCCGACGTCACCAATGAAGAGCAAGTGCAGTCCGCTGTCGACGCCGCGGTCGCGCTGGGTCCGCTCCGGATCCTGGTCAACTGCGCCGGCGTCGCTACCCCGGGCAAAGTGCTCGGCAAGGACGGCGTGCTCCCGCTCGAGAACTTCAACAGGGTCATCCAGATCAACCTCGTGGGCACATTCAACGTGATCCGCCTGGCTGCCGCCGCGATGGCCCGGAACGAGCCCGCGTTTACCGAACTCGGCGGGGAGGAACGCGGCGTCATCATCAACACGGCCTCCGTGGCAGCTTTCGACGGCCAGATCGGGCAGCCTGCGTATGCAGCGTCCAAGGGAGCCGTGGCCGCGATGACCTTGCCCCTGGCCCGTGAATTTGCGCGCTCGCTGGTGCGTGTCATGGCCATCGCGCCAGGCATTTTCGAAACCCCCATGCTGGCAGGATTGCCCCAGGATGCGCAGCTCTCCCTTGGCCAGCAGGTACCGCACCCCGCACGTCTTGGCCGTCCTGCCGAGTACGCCAACCTCGTGGCGCACATCGTGGAAAACGCCATGCTCAACGGCGAAACCATCCGCCTCGACGGTGCCATCCGGATGGCACCGAAATGAGCCAGCCGCACAAGCTGGCGGCCGCCGTCGGGCCGGCTGCCGGGTCCCTGCCCTCCCTGACTGACTCCTTGCCTGGTTCTCTGCCTAATTCTTTGCCTGATTCTCTGCCTTCGGCCGACTTTTTCGATTTCGAATCGCTCCTCAGCGTCCAGGAACAGCGCAAGCTCAACGAGCTCCGGGAATTCCTGGCCACGGAAATCGCGCCCTACGCCAAGGACTGGTGGGATAAAGCCGAGTTCCCGGCGCACATCCTGCCCAAGCTCGCGGCGCTTCGCCTGAGCACCCCCACGCACCGCGGTTACAGCAACCTGTTCGCCGGGTTGGTGATCGCGGAAATGACCCGCGTTGACACCTCCATTGCCACGTTCTTCATGGTCCACCACGACCTTTTCATCGAGGCGCTCTACGAGTTCGGCTCCAAGGACCAGCAGGACCGCTACCTGGACGATGCCTCCAACCTCCGGACCACCGGAGCGTTTGCGCTCACGGAGCCGGATCACGGTTCCGACGTAGCCGGCGGCCTGCAGACGGTGGCCCGCCGGGTCAGCGCGGGAGCCGACGACGGCGGCGACTACTGGGTGCTGAACGGCGCGAAGCGCTGGATCGGCAACGGGACGTTCTGCGATCACATGCTGGTCTGGGCCCGGGACGAAGCTGACGGCGCCGTCCGAGGCTTCATCGTGGACGCCACCCTGCCCGGGGTGACGCGCACGAAGATCGAGAACAAGATCGCCTTGCGAACGGTGCAAAACGCCGACATTATCCTCAAGGACGTCCGGATTTCCGAGGCGGATCGCTTTTCCGGGATCAACAGTTTCGCCGACACCAACCACCTGCTGCGAGGGTCCAGGCTCATGGTGGCCTGGCAGGCCGTGGGGCAGCAGCTGGCGGCGTTCGACGTCGCCCGGAAGTACGCCCTCGAACGCCAGCAGTTCGGCCGGCCGCTGGCGAAGTTCCAGCTCATCCAGCAGCAACTAGTGGACATGCTCGGAAATGCCGTGGCCAGCATGGGCATGATGGTGCGGATCGCCCAGCTGCAGGAGGATATCTACACGGACAGCAAGGGAGTGCGGCACGGCGGAGCCCAAATGGCCCAAGTGGCCCTCGCCAAGGCGTACTGCAGCGCCCGGATGCGCGAAACCGTGGCGATGGGCCGGTCCATCCTGGGCGGGAACGGCATAGTGACCGATTATCGGATGGCCAAGATCTTTGCCGATGCCGAGGCGATCTACACCTACGAAGGATCATTCGAGATCAACTCGCTCATCGTGGGCCGGGCCGTGACCGGGGTTTCCGCGATCGTTTGAGGAGCTTGAAGCGCGGCGATGGGAAACAAGCCCCGGTCTGAGTCCGAGGATGCCTCAGCTCCCGGACAATTGGTCCTCCAGATTGAAGATTTCCGTGAGTTGGACGAAGCCTTGGTCCGGCGCCCTCGCGTCGTCGTCGAACAGGAGCGCCATTTCCGCCTGCCAACGGGCATTCACGTCGGTCAAGGCCATTCGGGCACGTGCAGCGTCGAAATCGTCGCATTCCACGTATCCCACCAGCAGCCCGTCGTCGGCCAGGAACAACGAATAATTGTTCCAGCCGGCCGCCTTGAGTTCACGGAGCATCTCCGGCCAAACGGCCGCGTGCCGGCGTCGATACTCGGGAATCTGGCTGGGCTTGACCGAGGAACGGAAGCAGACGCGCATGGGGATTTTCTCCTCTTCTGTGAATCGTTTCATTCAAGGGCCGCGATTTTCCGCATAATCGCTTGGGTTACCGGGCACCGCTCCGGAGTTGGCGGTACTCCTCGCGGGCAACCGGCGTCGCGTCCGCCGTGCCTAGTTGGTTGAGGGGGATGCGGTAGGTTTCACGGGCCGACCAGGCGGCAACGGCCCCGACCACACAGATTCCGAAACAGATGGACCCGATGACGAGCGGGACATTCGCCGATCCCGGCGGGGCGATTGCCGTGAAGATGCTCGGAAGGAACGCGGTGATGACGAGGCCGATGTTCTGCGAGATGGCGAATCCCGTGACGCGGGTGCGGGCGGGGAAGAGCTCCTGGAAGAAGCTGGCGAAGGTTGCATTCCAGACCTGGTACAGCGTGCCCCACATGATGATCGAGAGGACCATCGTGAGCAGTACGTTGTTCTGGCTCACCGCGTACAGGTAGGCGTAGGCCAGCACGCCCGAGCTCAACGAGCCGAAGATCATCAATGGCCGGCGGCCGAACCGATCCGACAGATCTCCGAACAAGGGGATCAGGGCGAGTGCGACGACGTTGGCCAGGACCGGGATCCAGAGGTAGACAGTAGTGCTCATCCCGACGCCGTAACCGGGCTGGGTGGCGTATGCTGCACCGAAGACTGCGACGGTGACGCCGACGACGTTGACCAAGGTCATGCAGACTGCCCGGACCACGTCCAGACCGCTTTCCCGCAGAACGCGGACGATCGGCATCTTCGGGATCTCCTGGTGCGCCTTTTCCTCAGTAAAGATGGGTGTTTCTTCGACACGGCGGCGGATCATGTACCCGGCGAACACCACGAGGGCGCTAAGGAGGAACGGAATGCGCCAGCCCCAGGATTTGAACGCTTCATTGGAGAGCGCGGCGGAGAGCGGGAGGAAGACGGCCGCGGCGATGATCTGTCCGGCCTGGGTGCCTTGGAGTGCGAAGCTTGCGTAGAAGCCCCGACGACCGAAGGGTGCGTGCTCCACGATCATGGCGCTGGCGCCGCTCAGCTCGCCGGCCACCGCGAAGCCCTGGATGAGCCGGACGGCAACCAGGAGGACGGGTGCCAGAAGCCCAACCTGGCCATAGGTCGGCAACAAAGCGACGGCGAAGGTCGATGCGCCCATCATCAACATGGCGAGGACCAGGACGTTCTTCCGGCCGTGCTTGTCGCCCCATTGTCCCAGGACGAAGGCGCCAATCGGGCGAGCCACATAGCCCACGGCGTATGTGCCGAGCGAAGCGATCAGCGCAACGGTCGGGTTTCCCGCGGGGAAGAAGACGCCCGGGAAGACGAGCGCGGCGGCCTGCGCGTAGATGAACCAGTCGTAGTACTCAAGAGCGCTGCCGATCCACCCGCTGGCTGCCGCTTTCCTCGTGGTGCTGGACGGTCGCGGTCCGGTTGAACTTCGCTGCCTGCTCGCGTCGATCTTCATATTGTCCTCCTTTGGACAAGTCGTTTGGGCCGCTGGAAGGGCCTTCCCGTCTTTGGGGCTGGTTTCCAGCAGGAGGGCGGCGCCTCGCAAGAATCGGACTGGATTTCCGCTTGGTATGCGCTTTCCCAACTGGTAAGCGCTTTCCATGAGACACCCGCGCAGCCCCGCTGTCAAGGGGAAATTGTTGTGCCGGTCACACCCGACCCTCCGGAATTGTCCTTACGACGAGGGGGCCGCTCCGGTGCTGCGTCGCAGCACAACCGCGCCCCTGACGGAGGAATGGGTGCTGGGCTCCTCGCCGGCCTCCCGCTCGCTGGAGCTTCCAAGCGCCGCGAGCTTGCCGATCTCCTCAAGGGGCAGATGGACCGTTGAAAGTGCCGGGCGGAAGTCGCGCAAGGTTTCAATGTCATCGAATCCTGCAATCAGTGCGTCGCGGGGGATCCTCAAGCCCTGGGAGCGGAGCGCTGCCACTGCGCCGATGGCCATCACGTCGTTCGCCGCAAAAATGCAGAGCCGGGCCCCGGGGGCGCCCGCCGACCGTGCGGGCCCAGCTGATCGCTCAGCGCCCGCCGATTGTCCGGCTTTGATCCGGGCAGCGAGCTGGAGTCCGGCTTCATAGCCTCCCTCGCGGTCGAATCCGCTGCGGATCACCTCGGCCGGCGGGCGTCCGACGTCGGCCAGACCTCGCTGGAATCCTCGGATGCGGTCATCTGATGTCAGCCGTCCTTCAGGGCCGCCGATGATGACGAAGTCGCCTTGGTTGCCGGCTGCAAGTTTGGCGGCGAGCTCTGCGGCCAGTTCTTCGTTCGGAACCGAAACCACGTGGTAGCCGTCCGTATGGGAGGCTCCGACGATGCCGTGGCCCACGACGCCGACCTTGCCGCCATTGCGGCAATACCGGTCGAGCTCAGCGGCCAGTTCTGCGTTGTCGTCCTTGTCGCCGGGCTGGGTCGATCGCGATCCCGCTATCACGATGGAGTCCGCCCTGCGCGCGGCGAAGGCTGCGACGGCGGCCCGTTCGTCAGCGGGTGTGCCCTCGGTGGTGGCCAGGAGAACCATCTTGTGCTGTTCCCGCGCCGCAGCCTGGACGCCGCGGGCTATGGCCGAGAAGTAGGGGTCGGCGATGTCGTGCACAATCAGCCCGATCAACCCGGAGCGCGCCTTAGCGAGGCCCTGGGCCTGGGCATTCGCGATGTAGCCGAGGGTGTCAGCCGCCTGCCGGACGCGCTCGGCGATCTCCGGTGCAGGCGTCCTGGTGGATCCATTGAGAACCCGGGAGGCCGTGGCGGGGGAGACGCCGGCCAGTTTGGCCACTTCGGACAGCGTGCTTGCAGTCACGGACAACTCCTCTTCAAAGCCTCAGTCTCGGGCACTTTCAGCAACATCCGATTATTGCAGTCCTAACCAGCCTCGGGAAAGCGATTGCCAGGCCGGGAGTGGCGTGTCATCATGAATGCATTGGGAATGCGCTTTCCCACTTCATTTACTTCCATTGAAGAGGACTCATGGGCACCAATTCTGTTACAGCAACAAAGACGATCCGCATCGCCATGAACGGCATCACCGGGCGGATGGGCTACCGCCAGCACCTGCTGCGTTCCATCCTCCCCATCCGGGACGCCGGGGGCTTCACCTTGGCAGACGGCACCCGCGTCCAGGTTGAACCGATCCTGGTGGGCCGCAACGAAGCGAAAATCCGGGAACTCGCCGAACTCCACAAAGTCTCCGAGTGGTCCACCGACCTCGACGCAGTCATCAACGACCCCACGGTGGACGTCGTCTTCGATGCGTCGATGACCAGCCTCCGTGCGGCAACGCTGAAGAAGGCAATGCGCGCCGGGAAACACATTTTTACTGAGAAGCCGACGGCGGAGACGCTGGAGGAAGCGATCGAACTGGCCCGCATCGGCAAGGAAGCCGGCGTGACCGCGGGCGTCGTGCACGACAAGCTCTACCTCCCGGGCCTGGTCAAGCTGCGCCGCTTGGTGGACGAAGGCTTCTTCGGCCGCATCCTCTCCATCCGCGGCGAGTTCGGCTACTGGGTGTTCGAAGGCGACATCCAGGCCGCGCAGCGCCCGTCCTGGAACTACCGCAAGGAAGACGGCGGCGGCATGACAACGGACATGTTCTGCCACTGGAACTACGTCCTGGAAGGCATCATCGGCAAGGTCAAGAGCGTCAACGCCAAGACCGCCACCCACATCCCGGCCCGCTGGGACGAACAAGGCAAGGAATACAAGGCCACGGCCGACGACGCGTCCTACGGCATCTTCGAGCTCGAAACCCCGGGCGGGGACGAAGTCATCGGCCAGATCAATTCCTCCTGGGCCGTCCGCGTCTACCGCGACGAACTCGTGGAGTTCCAGATCGACGGCACGCACGGTTCCGCCGTCGCGGGCTTGAACAAGTGCGTTGCGCAGCAGCGCGCCCACACGCCCAAGCCCGTGTGGAATCCGGACCTGCCCGTCACGGAGTCCTTCCGCAGCCAATGGCTGGAAGTGCCCGCCAACGCCGATCTGGACAACGGCTTCAAGCTGCAGTGGGAAGAATTCCTGCGCGACGTGGTGGCCGGCCGCGAGCACCGCTTCGGCCTCCTTTCCGCAGCCCGCGGCGTGCAGCTCGCCGAGCTCGGCCTGCAGTCCAACGACGAGCGCCGCACCATCGATATCCCGGAGATTGTGCTCTGATGACTTCCCTTCTCCTCCCAAACCCCGACGGCGGGACCCGCCTCTACAACATGCAGCCGCCCACGTCGTGGGCCAGGCCGACGGCGCCGCTGACGTCCCGGCGCGCCTACGCCGCAGCGCACGTGATTCCGGAAGCGACGGCCGACAATACCCCGGGCGCCCCGGCGCACTTGGACTGGGACGCCACGATGGCGTACCGGCACGAGCTGTGGTCCTACGGCCTGGGTGTTGCCGATGCCATGGACACGGCCCAGCGCGGCATGGGCCTGGACTGGGCCGCGACGCAGCAGCTCATCAAGCGGACCGGCGTCGAAGCGGCCTCCGTGGTGGCGTCCTGCAACGCCGCCACCGCCGGAAAGACCGTCCAAGACCTTGTGTCCTGCGGCGCCGGAACCGACCAGCTGGACCTCGGCTCTGTTCCCGACGGTCCCGCCGGCATCAAAGCCGTGCTGGACGCGTACCGTGAGCAGATCGCCGTCGTGAGCGAAGCCGGACCGAAGGTCATCATCATGGCGTCCCGGGCACTGGCCAAAGTGGCAACCAGCCCGGAGGACTACCTGCACGTCTACTCCACGCTCCTGAGCGAAGTTGACCAGCCCGTCATCCTGCACTGGCTCGGGAGGATGTTCGACCCCGCATTGGCCGGCTACTGGGGCTCGGACGACGTTGCCGAAGCAACCGAAACCTTCCTTGGCCTCATCCGCGCCCACGCGGACAAGGTGGACGGAGTGAAGGTCTCGCTGCTCGACGCTTCGCATGAAGTCGCCCTGCGCGCTGCCCTGCCGGACGGCGTCCGCCTCTACACCGGTGACGATTTCAACTACCCCGAACTGATCGACGGCGACGGCGCCCGCCACTCGGACGCACTGCTGGGCATCTTCGCCGCGATCTATCCGGCCGCCTCGGTGGCGTTGCAGAAGTACGACGCTGGCGACGCTGCGGACGCGCGGGCCATCCTGGACTCCACCCGCGAACTGGGCAAGCACATCTTCAGCGCCCCCACGTTCTACTACAAGACCGGGATCGCCTTCATGTCGTGGCTCAACGGAAAGCAGGCCGGATTCCAGATGGTCGGCGGACTGCATTCCGGCCGCTCCGTGGTCCACCTGGCACGCACATTCGAACTCGCCGACCAGGCCGGGCTCCTGCGGGACCCCGCGCTGGCCGCCTTCCGGATGTCCGACTACCTTCGCATAAACGGAGTCGGCGCATGAGCGGCTTTTCGCGGTTGTCACTGAACAGGCTTTCCTTGAACACTGCCACCACGAAGAAATGGACGCTGGCCCAGGCAGTGGACGGTTGTGTCCGGGCCGGAATTCCGGCGATCGGGCCGTGGCGGGACGTCGTCGCCGATGCGGGCCTGGACAAGGCCGCCAAACTGATCAAGGACGCCGGACTTCGCGTCTCGTCCCTCTGCCGGGGCGGCTTCCTCACGGCGGCCGACGCCGAAGGGCGGGCAGCTGCGCTGGCGGACAACCGGGCGGCCATCCTGGAAGCCGTCGCGCTGGATACGCAGGAGCTCTTCCTGGTGGTCGGCGGCCTCGCGCCCGGGGAGAAGGACGTCGTCGCAGCCCGCCAGCGCGTGGCCGACCGTCTCGAGGACCTGGTGCCCTTCGCCGTCGAGCATGGCGTCCGCCTGGTGCTCGAGCCCTTGCACCCGATGTACGCGGCAGATCGTGCGCTCATTTCCACGCTTGGCCAGGCACTCGACCTCGCCGCGCCGTACGACGCAAGGGCCGTCGGCGTCGCCGTCGACACCTTCCACGTCTGGTGGGATCCGGAACTGAAGCAGCAGATCCAGCGGGCCGGCCGGGAAAACCGGATCGCCTCCTACCAGGTGTGCGATTTCAACCTCCCCATCGCCGCCGACGCCCTGCTCTCCCGCGGCATGATGGGCGACGGCGTGATCGACTTCCCGACGATCGGCACCTGGGTGAGGGACGCCGGCTACACCGGCGACATCGAAGTGGAAATCTTCAACCAGGACATCTGGGACGCCGACGGCGACTCGGTCCTGGACACCATGAAGCAGCGCTATGCAGAGCTAGTGCTGCCCTACGCCTAGACACTGAACACAAGAAAGGCGGGGCGCGCTTTGCGTGCCCCGCCTTTCTCCGTGCCTACTCGTTGGCGGAGGACCGGCTTGCGGTCAGCTCGGCGGCCTCGGCCGGAGACAGCTTGGCGTCGACGATCCACACGGTGAAGGTGCGGACCAAGGAGTCGCCTGCGGCAAGCTCCACCGGCCGGTCCCAGGCGAGGGCCGAACCCACTGCGGGATAGTCCGCCTGCCGCACGAACCAGGGATCCAGTGCCTCAGTCGGGGCGGCGAACACCAAAGTGGCGGGGCCTTCGGGGAAGTCCGCGGCCCAGGCCAGCCACGGCGACGCCGAGCCGTGGACTGCGGGTTCACCGCGACCTTCCAGCGTGAAGACTTCTGCGGCGGTGCACCCAGGCAGGCGCCAGAAGAAGCCGCCGTAGCCGCTTCCGGGGGCGCCGTTGGAACCGGGGCCGCCCAGCGAGGAGTCGACGACGGCGGTCAGTTCCGTTCGTAGCTCGAGTTGCCACGTGCGGCGGTCAACCAGCCGGGAGCCGGTGGTGCGGCGTTCGCGGAGCAGCTCAGTACTGTCCGGTGCCTGCCAGCTCAGTTCCTGCTCCAGCAGGCCTGCCCCGGACTGTACGGACCGTTCGATGATGCGGCCGTGGTCCTGCCGTTCTTCGTAACGGCCTGCAGCGCGCGTGTAGGTCTTGCCGCCCCAGAAATTGCTGCCGTTGACGTCCTGCAACGCGAATCCCGCGCCGAGGTGCCAGGGGTGGTCCGCCGGAAGGTGGTCGGTGACCTTGACTCCGGCGAGTGTTCGGACCGGATGCAGGTAGGGTCTCGGGGAGAGCCGCGCGGCAAGGCCGGCACCGCTCTGCAGGGTTGCCAAGACGACACCGGAGTGGTCGGTGTCAACATCAGCACGGCCCGGCAGGCCCCCGTCGGGCAGCCTCAAAACCGGCCTTCCGGCGTCGACGGCTGGCCGCGCCCAAGGCAAACCGAGTTCGCTGAAGGTGGCATGCGCCGCCGTCGAGCGTTCCAGGGCGTCTTCGATTCCGTTGATCACGGCACGGGCGGCGTCGCCTTCGCCCTCCCACGTGACGTACTGCCCGGGGATCAGTGCGGGGGATTCTGCGGTGCGGATGGCTTCCAAGACCTGCATGAAGGCGCCGCTGTCCGCGAGCGGACTGATCAGCGGCGCTCCGGTTGCGAGGCCCATCGCGGAGCGCAGCTGGTGGCGATGCTCCAGCAAGTCCTCGGTGAGGTCCACCCGGCTGTATATCGTTTCGCGTTTCCCGGCGGCAGAGCTGACCGTGAGGCGGTCTTCGGTGTAGTGGAACAACGCTGTGCCCTCGCTGCCCTGCAACGTGATGTACGGTTCCACGGATTCGGCGGCGCACAGGGTGAGCGCACACGTGATCGGGAGGCCCGCGGCGGTGCGGATCCGGATCGCGGAGGTGTCGTCGGATTCGATGTCATTGGCGCGGTACAGGTCCGTTTCCACAGAGGCCAGATCGTCAACCGTCCGCGCCCCCGCGATCCTCAGCGCCGTGGCGATCGCGTGTGCCAGCGGGTTGGTTGCTACCCCGTCGACGACGTCGACGCCGTCCAGGCTGCGTTTGCCCGCCCAGCGGGAGCGTTTGTAATAGGCGCGGTCGCGCACCCAGCGTCCGGTGGCCGAGATGCCCAGAAGCGTGCCGATTTCCCCCGCCGCAAGCAGTTCCTCAATGGCCGGCAGGGCCCGGGATCCGAGGCTTTGGAAACCGACCTGGACGCTCCTGCCGGCCGCGCTGGCGGCCTCCTGCAAAAGATTGAAGTCGGCGAGGGAAGCGACCGGAGGCTTCTCGAGGTAAAGGTCTGCGTGGGGGAGCGTTGCGAGGGCGAGCTGCGCATGCGTCTGGATGGGTGTGGCCACAATGACCAGGTCCAGTGCGGGGGTTCCGGCAAGGAGTTCGTCCAGGTTGCTGAATACAGCAGTTCCGGGCGGGAGGGCGCCGGGGGTAGGCGGATTGGGATCCGCTACGGCAACAAGGCGCACGACACCGTTGGCTTGGAGTCTTTCGAGGTTCTGCAGGTGGTGCACGCCGAAGCCGTGGACCCCCACAAGGGCTACCCGGCTTGCTTCGTGGCTGGGCTGTTTGCGTTCTGCCGGGACGGGCGTGGACAGGGTGCCCATGGCTCTCCTCATCTGTCCCCGGGGGCGGGGTTGCTGACGTCGGTGTCGTTCCGAAAGCACTTGGTAAGCGCTTTCCAAGAAGAGTGTACCTTGCGTATTGGGAGATGTAACGCCCTTGGTTTTAGACGATCCGGCCTGCCGGCAGCTTTTCCCCGGCCTCGACCGCCACGTCGATCGAATTTCCCGCCACGGGCATCGGGCAAGTGCCGTACGGAGTGAAGGCGCTGGGGTAGTTGATGGCGCGGTTGAAGTCGAGCACCACCGAGCCATCGGGCCGGGGACGTGAGACGGCCAGCTTGCGCCATTCGTCCGTGGTGTTGCCGTTCGTTTCGTCGTGGAAAGTGACGGTGAGGGCTCCGAGCTTCTCTGCCTCGGCATGAAGGCGGACTTCGTGGGGAAGGCCCGGCGCCCGGAAAACCACCTCGCCTACGGATCGGTGCACCCCGTCCACCAAAGGGTTGGCTGTTCCGATCGGAACATCCACCGGTTCGGGGTATTCCTCGAAGCGGCCTTCAAGCACCCATTCCGGGTTGTATTCGTAGGTCGGAACGGCGTCGAACTCCGTGAGCACCGGCGAGGAGTTGTCCCGGGTGCGGATGGCGTACTTGTCCGCGCGCATGGCCAGCTCGACCACCACCTCTGTGCCGTCCGCTCCGCCGAACTGCACCCACATGAGCGACTCCTCATCCTGGAGCGTGGCCGAAATCGTGCCGTCCACGGGAGCTCCCGTCTCCACAAGCGTGAGCCCGTCGGCCGCGCTCGCGGTGAGTGTCGCCGTCGTGCCGTCCGTTGACCAGAGCCCCGGGACGAGCTCGACGGCGGCGGGTGCCGATTCGAGCCACTGGAAGGACGTAAGGGTGAGCCAGCCGTGGTCCGCTGCGAGGGCGGCGTTGCGGCCGTTGCGGAAACGCTGCCAACGTTCCAGCTGGGCGTTGCTTGCGGGGGCTGTTGCGCTCATGGTTCCTCCAGCGGCTTGGGCGGTGTTCGTTGGCTTAACCATGCACCTCTCGCCGCCATTCCCGTAACCCAACTGACTCGCATTAGTTGTCGTTTTGAGGGCTCATAACGACAACAACTGCGAGCCAGTTGGGCGGCCAACGCGGACGCAGCGACAACATCTGAGACGGATTGCCACCCCCTCTGGAGCTGCGGGTAAGATTCCCTAGGAATATTAGTAAGCCGGCTCACAGTATCCAGCGCAGTGTACGGGCCACACCCAACCCCAGAAGGTATTTTCATGGTTGACACTGCACATCTCAGCACGGACCTCGCCGCGGAACTGCGGGCCGATGTCCGCCGGGTCTCCACGCTTCTCGGAGAGTCGTTGGTCCGCCAGCACGGCCCCGAGTTGCTTCGGCTCGTCGAGCAGGTGCGCCTGCTCACCAAGGAATCCAAGGAAGCCGCCCGCGGCGGCGCCGACGCCACGGGTCCGTGGAGCGCGCACGACGTCGTCGCCCAGGTCCGGGAGTTGCTCGCCTCATTGCCCCTTGAGGAAGCCACTGAGCTGGTCCGCGCCTTCGCCTTCTATTTCCACCTCGCCAACGCCGCCGAGCAAGTGCACCGCGTCCGCGGACTGCGCACCCGCCAGGAAAAGGACGGTTGGCTGGCCAAAGCCGTGGCCGAGATCGCCGACGAGGCCGGAACACAGGCCCTGCAGGACGTCGTCAATGAGCTGGATGTCCGTCCTATTTTCACCGCGCACCCTACCGAAGCCTCCCGCCGTTCGGTGCTCGACAAGATCCGCAAGCTTTCGGATGTCCTGGCAGAATCCACGGTTGAGGGCACGGCAGCCCGTCGTCGACAAGACCGCCAGCTCGCCGAGATCATCGATCAGATGTGGCAGACCGACGAACTGCGCCAAGTCCGCCCCACTCCCGTGGACGAGGCCCGCAACGCCATCTACTACCTGA
The DNA here is from genome assembly GCF_040686575.1 of Arthrobacter sp. NPDC080073. NCBI lineage: Bacteria > Bacillati > Actinomycetota > Actinomycetes > Micrococcales > Micrococcaceae > Arthrobacter > Arthrobacter sp. NPDC080073. The sequence goes on along the minus strand of NZ_JBFBKR010000008.1, from coordinate 157,757 downwards.
GCAGCATCCTGACCGATGCCATGCCGGAAATGCTCACGGACCTCTCTGAACTGCTGGGCGAGCACGGCGTGGTGCTGCCGGCGCACAACGCCCCCATCCGCTTCGGTTCATGGATCGGCGGAGACCGGGACGGCAACCCGAACGTCACCGCTTCCGTCACGCGCGAGGTCCTGCAGTTGCAGAACCAGCACGCCGTGCGGATCAGCATTTCGATGATCGACGAACTGATCTCCATCCTCTCCAACTCGACCGCACTGGTGAACGCGGAAGAGGACCTCCTTGACTCGATCGCCGTCGACCTCAAGAACCTGCCCGGCTTGGACAAGCGCATCCTGGAGCTGAACGCGCAGGAGCCCTACCGCCTCAAACTGACGTGCATCAAGGCCAAGCTCATCAACACCGGCCGCCGCGTGTCCGCATCCAGCCACCATGAACCCGGCCGTGACTACGCCTCCACCTCGGAACTCCTCGCAGAGCTCGAACTGTTGGAAACCTCGCTGCGGAAGCACTCCGCCGTGCTCGTGGCCGACGGCGCCCTGGCCCGGGTCCGCCGCGCGATCGCCTCCTTCGGGCTGCACCTGGCGACCCTGGACATCCGCGAACACGCTGATTACCACCACGACGCCGTCGGGCAGCTGATGGACCGGATCGGCGACGGAACTCCCTACGGAGAGTTGAGCCGCGCCGAGCGCTTCGAGCGGCTGAGCGCTGAGCTGGCTTCGCGCCGCCCGCTGTCCGGCCACCCCATCAAGCTCGACGGCGACGGCGACCGCACCTACGACGTCTTCCGCAGCATCCGGCACGCCCTCCAGACGTACGGACCGGACGTCGTCGAAACCTACATCATCTCCATGACGCGCGGCGCGGACGATGTCCTGGCCGCCGCGGTGTTGGCCCGCGAAGCCGGACTGATCGACCTGTTCGGCGCGGCTCCGTATGCCAAGATCGGCTTCGCTCCGCTCCTGGAAACCGTCGAGGAACTGCGCGCTTCGGCCGAAATCGTGGACCTCCTGCTCTCCGACCCGTCCTATCGTTCGCTGGTACGGCTGCGGGGGGATGTCCAGGAGATCATGCTGGGATACTCGGACTCCAACAAGGAATCCGGCGTCATAACCAGCCAGTGGGAGATCCACAAGACCCAGCGCAAGCTGCGCGACGTCGCCGCCAAGCACGGCGTGAACGTCCGCTTGTTCCATGGCCGCGGCGGCTCGGTGGGCCGTGGAGGCGGACCGACCTACGACGCCATCATGGCCCAGCCGAACGGCGTGCTGGAAGGCGCCATCAAGTTCACCGAGCAAGGCGAAGTCATCTCGGACAAGTACTCGCTGCCCGAGCTCGCCCGCGAAAACCTGGAGCTCTCCCTGGCCGCCGTGATGCAGGGTTCCGCACTGCACCGCACCCCGCGCACATCCGATGACGAGCGCGAACGCTACGGCCACGTCATGGAAATCATTTCCGACGCCGCGTTTGCCCGGTACCGCTCGCTGATCGACGATCCGGACCTCCCCGCGTACTTCCTGGCCTCGACCCCGGTAGAGCAGCTCGGATCCCTGAACATCGGTTCGCGCCCCTCCAAGCGCCCCGATTCCGGAGCCGGACTGGGCGGTCTTCGTGCCATCCCGTGGGTGTTCGGCTGGACCCAGTCCCGGCAGATCGTTCCGGGTTGGTTCGGCGTGGGCTCAGGCTTGAAGGCCGCCCGCGAGGCCGGCAACACGGCCGAGCTTGCGGAGATGATGAAGCGCTGGCACTTCTTCCAGTCCGTGATTTCCAACGTCGAGATGACCCTCGCCAAGACGGACATGGACATCGCCGGGCACTACGTGTCTTCGCTCGTTCCGGAAGAGCTGCACCACTTGTTCAAGGCGATCCGCACTGAGTACGACCTCACAGTTGCCGAAGTGGAACTCCTGAGCGGGGAAACCGAACTCCTGGAAGCGCAGCCGACGCTCAAGCGATCGCTCGAAATCCGCGACCAATACCTCGACCCCATTAGCTACCTGCAAGTGGAACTCTTGCGTCGCGTCCGCGAAGCCTCCATTTCCGGCGCCGAGATCGACGAACGCCTCCAAAGGGCCATGCTCATCACCGTCAATGGCGTGGCCGCCGGCCTCCGCAACACCGGATAGCCAGTTCCTTCCCTTCCGACGCTCGCTCACTTATGTGGGTGTTTTTGGAAACGCTCGCTCACATACGTCGGTGTTCGCCGGAAACGCTCGCTCACATCATGTCCGTAGTCCACCACGATCGCCATGCGGGGCACGCCGTCGTCGGAATACGAGAGGGTGTTGACTGAGACGCCATAGAGGTGCGAGAGCTCGACGTCGGTCAGCAGCTCGGCAGCGGGGCCAGCGCGCGCGCCGGTTCGGGCCAAGAGGACCACCTGGCTGGCAAGGTGCATCGCGTGGTCCGGATGATGCGTGCTCAGGAGCAACGCCATGCCGTCCGCCATGAGTTCGCGCAGCAGTGTCAAGACACTCACTTGGTTCTTCAGGTCGAGTCCTGTGACCGGCTCGTCGAGGACCAGGAGGGGTGAACCCGCGGCGATGGCCCGGGCGATCAGGACCAACTGCTGTTCACCGCCGCTCAAGGTGGGGAAGAGTCGGTCCCGGAGCTCGGCGGCGCCCACCCGGTCCATTGCTTCCAGGGCTGCGGCGCGATCGGCATTGCCCGGAGTGCGGAAGACTCCCACATGCCTCGCCCGCCCCATCAACACCATGTCCATGGCGCGGTAGGCGAAGGCGCTCCCATGTGCCTGGGGCACGAAACCCGCGCTCTGCTCCCGGAGAACCACACCTTCCACGGGCGTCAGCAGCCCGGCAGCGCACCGGACCAAGCTGGTTTTGCCACTTCCGTTGGGCCCCAACACCGCGGTTGCCGCGCCCGGGGAGACCCTGAAACTCACGTTCCGAAAGACCCAGTTCCGCGGGGTGTAGCCAAAGCCCACCTGCTCCAGCTCAAGCACTCTCCCAGATCCTCTCCCGGTTGTGGCGAAGGAGCAGGAAGAACACGGGGGCACCGATCAGCGCCGTGAGGACGCCCAGCGGTATTTCGCCGGCTGTCGCCGTGCGGGCAACGGTGTCCACCAAGACGATGTAGGCGGCGCCGAGCAGGAAGGACACGGGAAGCAGTACCCGGTGGTCGGGCCCGACCCACATGCGGGCAAGGTGCGGGATCACGAGCCCCACCCAGCTCACCGCCCCACTGACGGCCACGGCTCCGGCCACGATCAGGGCCACCGCAAGCAGCACCACCCAGCGCAGCGGCCGCGGCCGCACGCCCAGGGCCGCGGCGTCGTCATCGCCCAGAGAAAGCACATTGATTCGCCAGCGCAGGGCCAGGAGTACGACGGCGCCACCCAGGATGGGGATCACGGCCACCAACACTTTGGTGAAGGTGGCTGTGGCGACGCTGCCGAGAAGCCAGAACACGATGGCGGGCAGGGTGGTGTTCGGATCCGCGACATACGTCACCAACGCGACGAGGGCCGAGAAAAACGATCCGGTGACCACGCCGCCCAGCACGACCATCAGCATCGGTGTCCCGCCGCGGCCCGAGGTGATCAGGAACAAGGTTGCGAGGGCGATCAGGCCGAACGCAAAAGAGCCAGTGACCAGGAGCGCTGACTCCAGGCCCAGGAACAAGGCCAGCGCGCCACCGAACGAGGCCCCGGCTGAGACGCCGATGATTTCCGGACTGACCAGCGGATTGCGGAAAACGGCCTGCAGGGCTGCTCCGCCGAGCGCCAGCCCGCCGCCTACCAATGCGGCAAGCAGGATCCGGGGCATCCGGACCAGCAACACGATGTTCTGCTCCGTGCCGCTCGCTTCGTTGGGAACCGGGGCGAGCCGGGAGGCCAGGATCTCGACGACGTGCCCGAGCGGAACGCTGTAGCGGCCCACGGCGAGCGCCAGCAGCGCTGCCGCGACAAGGAACAGCGCCGCCAGACCGATGGGCACGACGACGGTGGGTTCGCGCCGCTGGTCGCGCGGTGCCAGCCTGGTTCCTTCCCGTGTGAGAGGAGTACGCCGGCGCGCGGTACCTGGACCGGCGCGGTTCAGGCCGCGTTGCTTGGGTTCGTGGCGGCGGCGCAGGCGGGGAGGGCTGGTTTCATCAAGCATTGAATTGCTGGTAGTTGGCGGAGGCACTGTTGGTGGAAGTCCAGAGCATCTTGTTCAGTTCCTCGGCCGTGGGCTCGTGGTTGTAGAGGAATCGGAAGTAGTCGCCGACCTTGCTCCGGAGCGGAGATTTGTCCTGGGGGAAGGCGATATCGGCGAGCCAATGCCACATAAGCGGCGACTCCTGCCCGGGGGGATCCCAGCGGTACCCGCCAAGGGGCACTTTGTAGACGCGGCGCGAGCGCACGGCGGAAACGTTCTGCCATACGGGGTCAGAATAGATGTCTTTGGGCATCGCATTGTCGAAGTTGCCGAGCAGAATGACCTCAGGATCCCACTTGAGCACTTGTTCCACGTCCAGGCCGATCATCCCTGATCCCGGCAACGGGTCCTTTCCCGTGGCAGGGTTGGTGGCCCCGATGAGCTTGATGTAGAAGTCGTTGTAACTGTTGGCGCCGGCAACCTTGAGGCCGCCCGTGAACCTGTTGAAGTACAGGACGCTCGGGCCTTTGCCGGTGCGTGCAGCCGCCTGCGACTTGATGGCGTCCAGTTCCTGGTCGCTCCGTGCCTTGATCTGGACGGCACGCTCGGGTTTTCCCAGTATTGCCGCAAACATCGTGATCCAGGCGTCGACGTCCTGCTGGGTTCCTGTGTTTTTCAGGCCAATGACGGTGAGCCCGGCTTTCTCAAGCGGCTCGACGAGCTGCGCATCCGACCACTGGATCACGACGTCGGGATTCAGGGCGCGCACGCTCTCCACGTTCGGTGTGAAATCCTGGGCCGCGATGTCGTGCGGAATGCCCAGGACGTGGGGAAACATGGTCCCCATGACGCCGTCGCGCATGGCCACCCACGAAACGTTGTGCATCGCGGCCAAGTGATCCGAGCTTTGGTCGACTGCGACAAGCAGCGACGCCGCCGGCATCGGGATCGTGACCACCCGCGTGACGGGACGGGCAAAAGTCGCAGTCTTGCCGCGCTGGTCGGTCACGCTGATGGCAGACGCGGAAGACACTGTGGAAGCGGTCGACGGCGGTGCGGAGCCGGCTGGGCCGGCGCATCCGGCAAGGAACGCGGCCGAGCCGCCAGCCACCAGGACCTGGAGGGCAGTGCGGCGGTCTAGCTCCGAGGTTCCCATGGTCTGACCCCTCTGTGCGTCGGTCTTCACAGCATCCGCTCGTAGGGTTTGGGTGTCAACGATTTCGCGGCTGCGAAGGACCGCGAATCCCTTGTTCCGGGTCTGCGCCGGTGCTACTTTCGAAAGACCCTTGAAGAAGGTGGCCACGCGATGATCGTCGATGGTGCGCAGTTGTTCGTCCGCTACGCTTATCCGCCGAATGCCCGGGGCAGCTGCGGGCCTCCGGACAGCGATGCCTTGCTTCACTATGGCCAATCCGGCGTCACCGATCAGGGCCTGCGGCAACTCGCCAAGGGCTTCGCGGGGGCGTGGCCGTACCTTGAACTCATTGCGGGTTCCACCGGGATAGCCGATCCGCTCGATGCCCGCGTAGTGGAGGCCTATTGGGTGGGCAACCGACTGTTGGATTCCGTCGGAATCAAGAACATCGGGAACTCGATGGAAGATCGATTCCGGGCTCGTACTGGCTGGCAATTCCCGCACTTGGTTGAAGGCGTCCTGGCAGGCGGAGTGCCGCACCACAGCTTTCACGTCTTTGAAATCTATCCTTGGCTGGGCTTGCTCCGAGACGAACGGCGGTATGCAACCGCTTTGAACGTGCTTGACCGCTGCCGGATCCGGTGGGGCGAGGTCTTGGCCATCACTGGCGACGAAGCCGTGGTCAGTTCGAGGCCGCTCGTGTGGGACGGAGTGGCGTTGCGCGTTGGTGAACCTGTCGTGGAGTCCGCGAAGTTTGCCGTGAACGGAATGGGGTTCATCTCCGGACTGAGCGTTGGCGACACCGTCTCGCTGCACTGGGATTGGGTGTGTGACCGGATCACTCCGCATCAGCTCCAGCAGCTGAAGCATTTCACGGCCCGCCATCTCCAGATCGCCAACACCGGCGTTGAACACCGTGGCGCCGCGATCGCTCTGGAGCACTAGCTGTTGGACGGAGCGGGTCTGGAATCGAGGTGGCAACTCCTTATGGTGAATGGGGGCCTGCGTCGCTTTCGGGGTCTTCCGTGGGATTCACCCCGCTCGAACTGCGGGGAGTCGATGTTCCAGTCGGGCGCTCGGCCGGCGTGTCATCAGTTCCTTTATTCTCGCGCCCGGCCTCCGTTCCCCCTTGCTTGATCACGTCCTCGCCGCGCCGAGTGGTGCTCACGCCAACATCGTCCGGCGCCATAGCCGCATCGTCGGGGGTTTCGTCCGAACCTGGCTGTGCCGGCTCCTCAAGTGGTGGCTCGCTGCCGAAAGCGCGGGCCGTACCCGGGGCTGTCCTTTCGACGGGTTCTTCGGCATTGGAATCGTTTGTACGTGCCATGATTTTCTCCTTGTTATCAGTCGGGTGGGTCGTGCCGCCATGGCCGTTCCTGGCCGGCTTCCGCTTGAGGCTCCCGTGGCTGGCCCATCAACTCCAGGCCGCTGAGGGCCCGTTCCGCGCCTGCGGCATCCACGCGCTCCAAGGCGAATCCCATGTGGATGAGGACCCAAGTCCCGGGTTCAAGCGGGCCCTCGTCCAGGAGCCCGATGTTGATTTTCCGTTGCACACCAGCCACGTCCACCAGGGCGAGCTGGTTGCCGTAGCCCTCAAGAAGCTCGATGACCTGGCCGGGTATTCCAAGGCACATGGGTACTCCCTTAAGCGGTTAGGGATGGATTGGCGGGCGTGTGGCGGGCGAGGAGGGAAACGACGGCGGAAACGGCCTCTGGCACGGCCTCCGACACCAGGTCCGACAATCCGATCCCCTCGCTCACGTCTTCCGGTACGCAGCCCACGACGTAGGTGGTGGGCAATTCGCCGCCGAGCGTGCGAAGCCGGCCCAGCACGGCTGCGGGGTTCATGCCGTGCGGGTCCAAAGCCGCGCGACCATCAAGGTCTTCAGGACGGATTCTCATCACACGGATGCTGCCCGCCCCGGAGCCTGCCTGCTCCCCACCTTCTCCGGGGGGCGCAGGCTCAGCAGGTACTGCGTCCACCAGGACCAGGACATCCACATCGTCGAGCAAGTCGTAGGCCAAATGCATCCCGCGAATGCCGTAGTCCACCACACGGACATCGGACGTCAAGAGCCTGGGCTCGGATGCCAGCCGCTGTGCCACCTCGGGCCCGAAGCCGTCGTCGTGCAGGAAGATATTGCCCACGCCCGCCACCAGGACCCGGGCTGCCGCCTGCGGTACAGGCGCGGCCGACGCTTCAGCAGGTAGCGAGGTCACATCCGGCGCACCTTCATGTAGCGCTGGATATCCGGGATTGAACGAAGTCCGACGTACACGGCGCCAAGACCCACAGCGGCCAGCAGCCAGACGGTGGCCATTCCAATAACCCTCATCACGGGCCTTCCTTTCCCTCCTGCGTTTCGGGATAGCTGCCGGACGGCAGCGGTCCAAGCGGTTCAAGCTCGTCGGGGGCGTAGTAGAAGGACCTCCCGTAGCCTTCGTGGAGGTCTGCGGCGGGATCCTGCTCGAGGACCAAACCGACGTGTGTGCTGCCGTCGACGTCGAAATGCACGCTGGTGACCCTGCCGGTTTGCCCGGCGAAGAACAGGTCCTGCGCATCGGCCCGCCTCCGGGGGTTGACCCTCACCCGGCTGCCCCGTGCCACCGGAACACCATTGATGACGACGGCGTCTACTTCCGGCTTGACTCTCGCTTCCGCCTCGGGCTCCCACCATGGGAGGTCGGCGGCGTCGGGAGCAAGGGAACCATCGGCAGTCTTGGCCTCCGGCCAATCGATCAACGGCTCGCCAAAGGACAGCTCCGCGAGCGCCGGTTCGGCCAGGGAATGCGGATTGCGCAGGATTCCGTGGAGCTGCTGCAGTTCTTCAGGGGACATCGCTTCACAGCGGTCGATGATGGCCGCCGCGCGCGGGTCCGTGGCCCTGGCCTCGGCCTTCTCTTCATCCGTGAGCGTCAACACGCGAAGCGTCAGGATTTCGTCGATCTCGGTGGAATCGTACAAAGGGACTGAACTTTCCGGGGCCACCGCGGGGTGGTCGTAGAGAATAATCGGCGAGACCAGCAGTACATCGCATTGCCCTTCCGGGCCCGCAAGCACGGGCCAGCAACGATGCTGGGCACACGATTGCGCAGCCGGGAGCGCCTCCTCCGGGGGCTCAAGCAACGAAACGAAATCGGCATCATGCGCGCTCAGCAGCAGGTGGGTTCCGATGAACGAGTTGGCGATGGCATCCTGCTTGCTGATCGGCTCCGGCAATGCGGCGGCATTGTTCATCGCGGTCACCCGCAAACGCACGAGTCCGTTCCCGAGCTCGGTGGCCTCCAACCGGATTTCGCCGTGGAGCGCACGACGGCGGCGCACCAGCCGGCCGGCCGGCGGCACCGCGCCCGTGGTCCCCTGGTCGACGCTGCCCGCGCTCCCCAATCCGGAAGCGCCCAAATCCTCGACGTCGGTGCCCTCTGCGATCTCGACGGGAAGAACCAAGGGCCCTCCCGTCAGCTCGGCCACGGAAAACGGCCCGAGCGCAACCTCCTGCTCAACTGCCTCGTCCCAACTCAGCCAACGTTTGGCCCCGATGGTGAGCTCATCGACGGGACTGAACCCTCCGCCGTCGTCCGCTTTTTCCGCCGTGCGGGTCTGCAGTTGAAGGAATCGGAGGTGGGCCTCCACTTCGGCGAGCGGGCCCGGGCTGAGGAGGCAGTCGGCGAACATTTCAGGTTCTTCACCCGTGCCGGCCAGCGCGGCCCCCGGCGGCCCAAGGATACCGAACTGCCAGCGGGACTGGTTCTTCTGTGAGGATGCGCGGTAGGGGTACAGCAAGTAGCCCTCGTAGAGGACAGCGTCCGCGACGGCGCGCGCAAGGCTCAAGCTCATGTTCATGGCAGGGGCTCTCCCGCCACGGCCGCCCTGCCGGAAAGCAACTCCTCCACCGTGGCGTCCCACGAGGTCAGACCCCGCGCCGATCTGTACTGCGACAGGGCCGCCAAAACCTCCCGGTCTAGGCGGATCCACCCGGTGTTGGGGAAATATAGGTCCATCAACTTCCGCCACGCCGCGACAGGCAAACGGTAGGACGCCTCAAGGTCCCACGGCACCTGTTCCACGCCGAATCCCGTGCTGCCCTTGGTGAACACGGTGCCGGAGAACAGGAATTCGAGCGGGATCTCGCCGTCGCGCAGGGCGTGGAGGTACTTGGAGGCGGCCACATCGAAGTCAAAGGTGCACGGGAGCGGGAGGTCGACGTCGGCGCCACCGTTGAATCCCTGCACCATGGTGCTGCACTGCAACCACAGGAAAGACTTCAGGGTGGTGGGCCACCGGCCGCGCTCGCCGAACAGGTCAAGCAGGCCGGGTTCCTCCTCCGGCGCGTAGCCGCGGCGCTGGGGGAGGATGCGCACTTGGCAGCGCAGGGCGATGGCATGTACCTCGGCCCCCGTGGATTCTGTCACCCGCAACCGGGCCGTCAACTGCGGAGAGGCGGCGTAGGGCTCGGGCTGGAGGTCCAGCACGGTGAAGGCGAGCACTGTCATTGCCGGCCTCCCGGTGCGGACACACGGCCGCCGTCGCGGCCCCGGTTGTCCTCGTGAAGGGGCTTGCTTCGCGAGCCGAGCCGCTCGAAGAACCCGGCGAGCTGCTCGCGGGCCTCTTGTCCGCCGTCGAACCCTCGCCAGACGCGCCGGAGGTGCCCGACCAATTCGTAGCATGCGTCCACAGGGACCAGATGGCAGTCAGCCTGCGGACGATCGGTACCGGGGCCACGGATCAGGAGGGCCTCGGTGTCCGGAGCAGCCGCGGAAAGCGCAGGATTGCGGGCCAGCACCGCGTCCCAGGCGTCGAGGGGAAGCTCGGATTCCGTAGCGCCCGCGGGACCGGGATAGAAGGCGACCGTCCGGTCAAGCTTGGAACTCCGGAAGAAGAAAGCCAAGCCCACAGGAATCTCCAGCTCGTCCCACTGGCCTGGACCCAGCTCGAAGTCAGGGAAGGAGACATACCTGTCCGGAACGGAGCGGTATCGCAAGTGGGCCGTGCTGTCGGTGAAGAGAAGATAACAGGGGCGGCAGGTGCACATCATGGCATGGCTCTCAATGTCCACCACATGCTGATGCTCGTCCGCTATGGGCTCCCCGCACATCTCGCAGCGCTCGCCGACGACAGGAGCTGGCCTGGCGGAGGCGATCTTCCGTAGCAAGGCAACCGGCAAGCCGTTCGCGCTCGTTCCGGCCATATCAGCCTCCATGCCCGGAGGTAGCCGGGACGGCCACTGACATCACGCCGTCGCGGACCAATAGCGGGAGGGGATCCAGGTGGAGGGACTTGTCTTCAAGGCAGGCGCCGGCCCGACGCACGTCGAAGTGGCCTCGGCACGTGGGACAACGCAGCAGGCCGCCGCCGGCTGGTGCCGCGAGCGCGCGCTGGAGCGCGGCACCTGTCATGGGGCCCATGCAGCGTGGGCAATAGTCCCGGTAAGCGTAGACATCTTGGCCGGTCCGGCAGGCCAGGACCGCATAATCGCCCACCAGGAAGCCGGCAACCTCGCCGGGCTCAAGGCCCGCGATTTCGGGCACGGGCTCCCACGAGCCGGCAAGCCCGTGTTGGGAACCGTGCCCGACGGCGGCAGGCCCGTGATCGGCGACCCGCACCATCAGTGCCTCCACAGGGATGAGCGCCGGGGTGGCGGCGTGCTTTTCCTCCTCGACCACTTCGATCGAGGTCACTTCCGGGGCTGCGGTTTCGATCGCCTCCTCGACGGCGTACTTGAGCGTGACCGACGACGACGGGCAGCCCTGGCAGGTCCCGAGCAGCTTCAGCCGCACCACGCCCTCGGCACTGATGTCCAACAACTCCACGTCGCCGCCATGCGAGCCGAGGTACGGCCTGACGCTGTCGAGCGCGGCCGCCACCCGCAGTTCCAGGTTCTGCGGGTGCAGCCCATGGATGATCAGGAGCCCGGCGACGAGTTCGTCCGCGGCCAGCGCGCCGAGAGTGTCGTCGTCGAGCTTTCCCTGGTCATGGAGGATTTCCAGGATCCGCTCGAGTCCCGCGCCATAGAGATCCGTCACCTCCCGCACGAGGTCCTCGGCGCGTCCGCGGGCAATCGCTCCGCCAGCGCCGAGTGCATCGAGCAAGGTACTGATTCGGTCGCCCGCCTGCTGCGCCCGGTCCCCGCCGTGCATGGCGTTCTTACTCTCCAGTCAGGGTCTGGGTGGGTGAGTGCAGCTTGTCCAAGGTCTGGCCGTTGCCCAAGTACATATGGACGCCGCAAGGAAGGCACGGGTCGAAGCTGCGGACTGTGCGCATGATGTCGATGCCCTTGAAGTGCTCCCGGTCGTTCTCCTCGAAGATCGGCTGCCCTTGGACGGCGTCCTCGTACGGGCCTGCGGTTCCGGAGGAGTCCGTGGGGCTCGCGTTCCAGGGAGTCGGGGGATACGGGTGGTAATTGGCGATCTTGCCATCCCGGATGACCATGTGGTGGGACAGGACACCCCGCACAGCCTCCGTGAAGCCGCAGCTGATGGCTTCGTCCGGGACCGTGAAGGTTTCCCACGTCTTGGTCCGGCCTGCGCGGATCTCTTCCAAGGCCTTTTCTGCGAAGTGCAGGGCGGCCGCGGCGGCATAAGCTTGGAAATACGTGCGGGCGCGGTTGCGCTCGATGGTGTTGCTCCACTGCGGGATGTTCCACTCCAAGGACACGGGGCCCTTCAACGCGGTTTTCGGCAGGTTGATTTGAACGCTCGTTCCAGTGGATTTGATGTAGCCGATATCAACCAGTCCGGCCAGCGCTGTCGCCCAGAGGCGGGCCAGTGGTCCGCCGCCGGTGTCCAGTGCCAGGTTGTCCTGGCCGTCGAACCAGCGCGGAGACATGACCCAGCTGTATTTCTCCGAGAGGTCACGCTTTTGCGGCCTCGGGTTGGTGTGCTGGTTCCACGGGTGCCGGCGGTCCACCGGGTTGCCCAGGGGATCGTGCGTGACGAACATTTCCTGGTCTTCCCAATCCTCGTAATACGAGGAGCCGAGCATGATCCGGATGCCAAGGTTGATGCGTACCAAGTCAGTGGTGACCAGTTTTCCGTCCACGACCACGCCGGGGGTCACGAACATCTTCCGGCCCCATTGAGTCATGTCCTTGTACTCAAAGTTGCAGTAATCAGGATCCTGGAGGGAACCCCAGCAGCCAAGGAGGGTGCGGCGCAGGCCTACTTGTTCGTAACCGGGGAGCGCTTCGTAGAAGAAGTCGAACAGGTCGTCGTGCATGGGGACGACCTTCTTCATGAACTCGACGTAACGCATGAGCCGCGTGATGTAGTCCGTCATCAGCTGTATGGTGGCAACCGTTCCCACACCGCCCGGATAGAGCGTTGAGGGGTGGACGTGGCGGCCTTCCATGAGGCAGAACATCTCACGGGTCGCCCGGCTGACTTGGAGTGCCTCGCGGTAGAACTCCCCGGTGAACGGGTTCAGCGAGCGCATGATGTCCGCGATGGTGCGATAGCCGTGTTCGGCTTCATGCGGGGCACGGGTGTTCTCAGCCTTGGCCAGGACGCCGGGGTTGGTTTCGGACACCATCTTTTCGCAGTAGTCCACCCCCACCAGGTTCTCCTGGAAGATGTTGTGGTCGAACATGTACTCGGCGGCCTCGCCGAGGTTCACGATCCACTCACCCAGGTTCGGCGGCTTCACTCCGTAGGCCATGTTTTGCGCATAACAGGAACAGGTTGCGTGGTTGTCGCCGCAGATCCCGCAGATGCGGCTGGTGATGAAGTGGGCGTCCCGCGGATCCTTGCCCTTCATGAAGATGGAGTAACCCCGGAAGATTGAGGACGTGCTCTTGCATTCCACAACCTGGTTGTTCGCGAAATCGATTTTGGTGTAGATGCCGAGGCTGCCGACGATCCTGGTAATGGGGTCCCAGTTCATCTCCACCAGATTGTTATTGCCCGTTTCGCTCCCGGAATTCATGGGAATAGTGGAGGTCATTGTGCTTCGCCTATCTGGAAGAGGGGGTGGTTACCAAGTGCGCTTCGCGCCAGTAAGAAGTTCCGGTCCGGGCCGGCGCCACTTGGGCTCCTGGTCCAGGGTCTGGGTGGTGATGTGCCGCAAGGCCCGGATGGTGGAGCCGTACGGCCTGATCGAGCTGGTCGAGAGCTTGCCGCCGGGAGGCTCGTCCATGAACGGCATGAACTTATCCGGGAAGCCTGGCATGGTGCAGCCGATACAGATGCCGCCGACGTTCGGGCAGCCGCCGATCCCGTTCATCCAGCCGCGCTTGGGCACGTTGCACTTGACCACGGGCCCCCAGCATCCGAGCTTGACGATGCACTTGGGGGAGCCGTATTCGGTGGCGAAGTCGCCCTGTTCGTAGTAGCCGGCCCGGTCGCAGCCTTCGTGGACGGTCTTGCCGAACAGCCAGGTTGGCCGCAGCGCGTCATCCAGGGGAATCATCGGAGCCTGTCCCGTGGCCTGGTACAGCAAGTAGGTCATGGTTTCGGAGAGGTTGTCGGGCTGGATGGGGCAGCCCGGGACGCAGACGATCGGGATGCCGGCCTTGGACTTCCAGTCGTAACCCAGGTAGTCAGGCACTCCCATGGCACCCGTCGGGTTTCCGGCCATTGCATGGATGCCGCCGTACGTCGCGCATGTTCCGGCGGCGATGATCGCGGTGGCTTTGGGTGCGAGGCGGTCCAACCACTCGCTTGTGGTAATCGGTTGGCCGGTGTTGACGTCGTTTCCGAACCCGCACCAGTAGCCGCCTTGGTCGTGCAGTTTTTCATTGGGGATGGACCCCTCGACCACCAGGACAAATGGTTCCAGTTCACCGCGGTCGGCTTTCCTAAACCATTCCAGGAAGTCGTCGGCTCCCTCCTGGGGGCCGCATTCGAAGTCGATCAGGGGCCAATGCATGGCAATGCGTGGCAGCCCGGGCAGGGCGCCGAGCGCGATCTCCTCGACGCTCGGTTGGGTGGCTGCCGTCAAGGCGACCGAATCGCCGTCGCAACTGAGCCCGGCGTTGATCCACAGCACGTGAATAAGGGCTTCTTCGGCCTTGAGGGAAGTTTCAGTAGGCATCGTTGCCTCTTTCAGCAGCCCGAATCGGGCTCAATGTGCGTCTGATAGAGATTCAGTCAAGGAATTTGACCGGAATGAGGAGCCGTCCAGCCAGGCATACCAAGCGGCGAGGCCGTCACCGGTGGTGGCGGAGAGGACCAGGAAATCGGCGTGCGGGTTGATCTGCCGGATCTGCCGCAGGCAATCGTCGACGTCGAAATCAACGTAGGGGAGCAGGTCCGATTTGTTGACGATCACCAGATCAGCTGCCATGAACATATGTGGGTATTTCCGGGGTTTATCATCACCTTCCGTGACTGAAATGACGACGACCTTGGCGGTTTCGCCGAGGTCAAAGAGTGCCGGGCAGACCAGGTTACCGACGTTCTCAATGAAAACCGTGGAGCCCGGCTGCGGATCCAAGGCGTCGAGGCCGCGCTGGAGCATATCGGCGTCGAGATGGCAGCCGGCTCCGGTGTTGATCTGGATGACCGGACGGCCGACGGCCCGGATCCGGTCCGCGTCCAGGGACGTCTCCTGGTCCCCTTCGATGACGCCGGCCTGCAGCTGCCCGCCGAGGTCTGTAAGCGTCCGGACCAGAAGGGTGGTTTTTCCCGCCCCAGGTGAACTCATGACGTTCAGCGCCCTGATTCCCCGGCCCGCCAGCCAGCCGCGGTTCCTCGCCGCAAGCAGGTCGTTCTTGGCGAGCAGGTTTTGCTCGAGGGTGATGGTTGCGGGGTGGTGCGTGTGCGGGTGGTCGTGGTCATGGGGATGGCTGTGGTCATGCGGGTGCTGGTGCTCCACGATGGGTTGAATCCCATCAAGGGTGGAGACCCTTGTGTTCGTCTCGTCGCCGCATCCGCATGTAGTACACATTCCTCAAGCCACCTCCACTGACATCAGCACGAGTTCGCGTCCGCTGAGGATTTCGACCTCGGCGCTTCCGCATGGACAGAGCAGGATCAAGTCCTTTAGTTCAAATTCCGTGCCACAGCTGCGGCATCGAGCCAGGCCTTGCGGTTCATCGATCTTCAGTTGTGCTCCGGCGAGCGAGGTGCCAGCGGAAACTATGTCGAAGCAAAAGCGGATGGCATCCGGCAGCACACCGGAAAGCGGTCCGATTATAAGATTCACGCCGGTGACCGGCCGTTCTCCTGTGCGTTCCAGAACGGCATCAACAAGGCTCTGCGTGATTGAGAGTTCGTGCATGGTGGCACTCCTTCTTGCCAAGATAGGCTTGCTTCGAAGAAAGCGCAACCACCCAACTTGACTCCGGCGTATACTTCCGCTACATGGGCAGGCTATTCACTCGCCCTGCATCGCACGTGGGACCCGAGGCTCGAATTATGAAGCAAACGGTGGCTACGGTACCGGCCGGAATGAGCGGCTTCCGCCGCGGCCTCACGCGACCGGAGCGGGTGTCGATCGGTGGCATGACAGCGTTTATCGCATTCCTGCATGCTGCCGGCTGGGGCACGCTCGCGGCGGTGACGGCATCGGGACGCCTCGACGGTGTTCCGGCAGGAGCTTTCGGCGTCGGCCTCGGCGTGGCCGCATACACACTCGGCCTGCGGCACGCATTCGACGCGGACCACATTGCCGCGATCGACAACATCACCCGGAAACTCTGCAACGATGGCCGTCGGCGGATGTCGGTAGGGTTCTGGTTTTCCCTGGGGCACTCCAGCATTGTCTTCGGCATGTGCGCCTTGCTTGCCGCGGGCATCCGAAGCCTTGCGGACAACACGGGCACGGCCGGAACGGAAGTCCACTCATTCTTCGGGTTGTTCGGCACGGCCGTCTCGGGGTTCTTCCTCTATACCATAGGCCTCCTGAACCTCGGAGTGCTCCTAGGTATCATCAAAACTGTTCGGCGCATGCGGCAAGGTGAGTGCACCGCCGTCGAGCTTGATCAGGCGCTGTCGGTCAACATCGGACTATTGAACAGGGCGTACCGCCGTGTCACGCGCCTGGTCAGCCGGTCGTGGCATGTCTACGGCGTGGGATTGCTGTTCGGCCTGGGGTTCGATACCGCCACCGAAGTGAGCCTACTGATCCTTGCGGGCGGGGCCGCGGCTTCCGCCCTTCCCTGGTACGCGATCCTGACGTTGCCCGTGCTGTTTGCCGCCGGGATGAGCTTGTTGGACTCCATTGACGGCGTCTTCATGAACTTCGCTTACGGGTGGGCGTTGTCCCGGCCCGTCCGTCGGGCCTACTACAACGTCGTGATCACGGGGTTGTCTGTCGCGGTGGCCCTCGGCATCGGTTCGGTCGAGTTGTTTTCGATCCTCGTCCAGAGAACCGGGATCAGCGCCGGCCCGCTGGCCGCGATAGGCAGACTGGACCTCGACGCCGTCGGGTACCTGATCGTGGGGCTGTTCATTGTGACGTGGGTTCTCGCGCTGTGCATCTGGAAATGGGCTCACATTGAAGAGCGTTGGTCCGGGAAGCCTCATAGCTGAGCGGGCGATTAGGGTTGATGGATGCCGTCGTTCCAGACCAAGTTGAAGATCACCGGGCTCAAGCCAGGCAATCCGCCGGAGTCCGTAATGGCCGCTGCGCTTGAGGCCCTGGAAACTCGTCATCATGTCGAATCCAGTCAGCTGGACATTGTTGGTGGCGTCGCCCAAATCAGCCTCCGCTTCCTGGTGGAGCCCCGCGACTACCCGGGTGAGAACAGCGAAGCGCGCGCTTCGGCAGCCATGATGCGCGACGCCGTCGAACGCGTAGCGCTCACTGGGAACCTTTACGTACTTCGCCGCAAGCGGGGGAAATGGTCGCCGGTCTGAGCCCGGCGTCGGGGAAGCGCGTCACGCCCTGCAGTTTTTCGCGGACGTCGACGGCGTACACCCCCTGAAACTCGCGGCACAGCGACGGACGGTACCGCAAAAAACCGCTCAGCGTGACGGCCCTGCCTGCCGAAAGGGCGCCTAAAGGTGCGGTTGGTCGCCCGGCTCGTCCACCGGCGAGCGGTCGCCCCGGCGACGAGTGACGATCACACCTACCACGACGCCGATCAGCAGCCCCAAGCCGACGCCGATCAGTGAGCTCGCCCAGAACGGAAGCTTCGTCGTCGAGCCCGCAAAGTAACCCAGCCCGGCTTGCCACGTGGCCCACAACAGGCCGCCCAATCCGGCGCAGAGGCTGAAACCGCGGGAGGAAACCTCGGCGATCCCGGAAGCGGCCGACGCAGCAAGCCGCCCACCAGGGACGAACCGGGCGCCGATGATCGCGCCGTAGGTGGAGGAGCGCCCGGCCCTGGCGATGGCCCGGTGGATGCCCTGATGGACTTTGCGGCCCCAGGCCCAGCGGTCCAGGACATGTCCCAAGCGGCGCTTGAAGAGCTGGAAAACGATGATATCGCCCAGCCAAGAGGCGACGGCGGCCATCAAACCCACCAGCCACAGGTTGACCCGGCCCTCCGCGGCCAGTGCGCCACCTGTGATCACCAGCATCTCGGACGGGATGGGCGGGAAAATCGCGTCGCCCACCACCATGGGGATGATCCAGACATAGATCGCGGCTCCCCAGCCTTCAGCCGTGGTGATGTCCATGGGCACAAATTACCCCACTTTGGTGCATCCGCAGGAGTGTCGTGCAAGACTGGCGCCATGCGGCTCGAAATCCTGCAAGGTGACATCACCACGCGCGACGTCGATGCGATCGTCAACGCTGCCAACTCGTCGTTGATGGGCGGCGGCGGAGTGGACGGCGCGATTCACCGCGCCGCGGGCAGGGAACTCCTGGCCGCGTGCATGGAGGTGCGCGAGCGGTACCCGCACGGACTGCCGGTGGGCCAAGCCGTGGCCACTCCCGGGTTCAAATTGCCTGCCCGATGGGTGATCCACACCGTGGGTCCCAATCGGCACGCGGGCCAGAACGATCCGGAACTGTTGGCGTCCTGTTTCCGCGAAAGCCTGAAAGTCGCAGCGTCCCTGGCGGCGCGTTCCGTCGCGTTCCCCGCAATCAGCGCGGGTATCTACGGCTGGGACGCGCTTGAGGTCGCCACAGTGGCGCTCGACGCCGTCCGCCGGTTCGACGCCGAAAGCTCCGGTGGGCTGGAACTCGTCGAATTCGTGCTCTTCAGCTCCGAGACGACGAACGTGTTCCGGAACGTGTTTGCGGCTTCGGAAGGGTAAGGAAGCCCGCGGGTTTTCGCGGGTGCCTTTTCAGTGCGCGGGTTTTCGCGGGTGGCGTCAGGCGGACTGCCCCTCGAGCACGGACTTCAACTGCCCGAGTTGTCCGACTTCCGACTCCATGGTCTTGGTGATCATCGACCCCATGAGCTTCATGAAGCCCTTGGGCTGGAGATCCAAGGCAAAGCGTACGGTCGTGCTCCCGTTGTTCTCGTCCAGGGTGAAGGATCCGGTCGGGCGGGCGGGCCCGGCAATGACCTGGAAATCGAGTCGCTTGCCCGGCTGGGCCGCGATGATTTTGTAGTCGCCGGCGATCGTGCGGCCGCCGGGGCCAGCCATCGTCTGGGAGTAGACGGCACCCTGGTTGCCCGCTTCGCCGCTTGCGAGGGCGACAGTCTTGACGGCCGGACGCCACAGCTTATTGTTCAGTCCGTCCGCCAGGAAGGCGTAGACGTCGTTTGCGGTGCGGTTGATCGAGACTTCGTTTTCAGCGTGGGCCATGTGGTTCCTTTGCGCGAGATCGAACTCCGCCCGCGGTCAGCGAGCCGGCAAAACTGAGCATATACGCCCGGTCCGGTTCGCAACGGGGAACCGGACCGTTTTCTCTGCCCCGCCGCTGGAAACTCGCCCTTGACTCTCGTCTCCCGACGCTCGCTCACTTGTGACGGTGTTTGGCCGGACGCTCGCTCACTTGTGTGGGTGTTTGGCCGGACGCCCGCTCACTCACTTGTGACGCCCTATTGCCCGGCCTCAAGGTAGACATGCCCCTCACGACATTGGTGAGCGGGCGTTCCGGGGAAAGCCGCCATTGGTGAGCGAGCGTCCTGGGGAAACCGTGTATTGGTGAGCGAGCGTCCCGGGGAAAGCCGCCATTGGTGAGCGAGCGTCAGTCGGGGCGGGCTTCGCTCAACTCGAGGCGGCTCCGGTATTCCACGGCTTGCTTGCTGATGGGGTCAACGAATCGGATGCCACGGGCGAGCAGCTGCAGCGGCTTGGAATAGTCGTCCGGGGCCTTGTCCAGGAGTTCGGGGTAGAACGCGTCGTTCACGATTCCCAGCCCGAGCGAAGCCATGTGCACGCGAAGCTGGTGGGTCTTGCCGGTGTGGGGCTCAAGCCGGTACAGCGCTCGGCGAGCCACACCGCCGTCGTGAGTGCCGCCGTCGAACGTTCTCAACAGCTCAATACGCGTTTCCGCGTTGGGCTCGCCGTCGATGACTTCCGCGAGGAGGTAGCTGCGGGATTTGGTCATGCGGTTGCGTACGACGGCGGGGAACCCGACGGCGGGAAAGCCTGCGGCGGGTGCCGCGGCGGAGACGCACTCGTACTCCTTTTGTACCTGCCGTTTTTCGAAGAGCACCTGGTACTTGCCGCGGGTCTCCGGGTTGGTTGAGAGCAGCAACACCCCGGCCGTCATGCGATCGAGGCGGTGCATAGGGATGAGGTCCGGCAGGTCGAGCTGGTTCCGGAGCCGGACGAGCGCGGATTCCTGAATGTAGGTGCCGCCCGGGGTGGTCGGCAGGAAGTGGGGCTTGTCGACGACCAGGAGGTGCTCGTCCTGGTGGAGGATGTTGATCTCCACCGGCATCCGGGTTTCCGGCGGGAGGGTGCGGTAATACCAAATGAAGGTGTGTTCTTCGAGGGGGGTGCCGCGGTCAAGGGGCGCGCCGCCTTCGCCGACGATTTCGCCGGCGTCGAACCTGTCCTCGATGCCTTGGGGGTCGATATGGCCCCAGCGGTGCATCATGTAGTCCATTGCGGTGTCCCAAGGCCCCTCGTCCGGGAGGCGCAGACGGGTGGCGTTGACGCCGTCGCGCACTGGAAGGGGGGATTGCATCACCGGTCCATTCTACCGGGGGTGCAACAAGGGCCGCCTCGGGGGCCGCTAACACCTAGTACGTCGTGCCGCCCGGCAAGATGACAGGTTTGATGGGCTGCTGGTTGAAGTTGAAGTCGTTCACCAAGTTGCCGAGCTGCGGGTTGGCCTCACGGACGCCGGGCCGGGGATCTGGCCGTCCGTCCGTGGCCGGGTCGAGGCGCTGGCCGTGGAGGAAGTCGTCTTCGATGAACTTGGCGTAGGCGTCGTGGCTGAGGGTCTGGTGGTCGATGTTGCCCTGTTTGGCGTAGGGACTGATGACGATTCCGGGGACTCGCAGGCCGTAGCCGTTTTGGTCCACGGTGGGCGGGGCGACGTGGTCGTAAAAGCCGCCCCAGTCATCCCACGAAAGGAAAATGGCGGTGCTGTTCCAGTCAGGGCCGGACATGACGGCGTTGATCAGGCCCGTGACGTACGCCTGCCCGGTGCTGATCAGCGCCGGAGGGTGTTCGCTGACCGCTCCGGTGGGGTCGATCCAGCTCACGGCGGGCAAGGTGCCATTTTTGGCTGCGGCGTAGAAGCTGGTGAGGGACTGGATGTTGCCGAGCTGGCCGTCCTGCTTCACGGTGTCGAAGTAGGGTAGCGGATTCCAAATGCCCGGTGTCTTCGCGTTCTGGGCCACGGGAGCGCAGCTCATGGCTGCGTCGTCCCGGCAGTCGGGCTCGGTGCCATTGAAGACGTAGTAGGCCCAGGGCACGTTTTGTTTGTGCAGCAAGTAGGTGAGATCGGTCCAGGCGTAGTCAGGGGGAGCAAGCAGTTTCGCGGCGGCGAGCAGCTTTTGCTTGAGCGCTTCGGGGAGGGTTGCTTTGTCGATCGCGGCCTGGCAACTCGCATAGGAATCCGAGCCGGCGCAGTTTTGCGCGATGAGGGTGTGCAGTTGGGCGGCCATGTCCGCGGTGATCCCCGCCGCAGCGAGTGCGTCCTGGCAGGCCTTGTTTTGCAGGCCGGCCCGGCATTTGCCGATGAGGGTGGACTGGATCGAGGAGCTGAAGTCCGGCGGACTGCCCGGATTCTGGAGGGCGTTCACGCAGGATTGCGGGTCGCCCGCGCGGCTGCATTTGGCCGACCATTCCGAGACCATGTACAGGTGCTCGGGCAGGCTCCAGGAGGCGTTGGGTTCGAACATGCGGTCCTGCAACGTGAAGTCCTTGGCATACGCCCAGTAGTTGGGGAGGTCGCGAGCGTCGTGGTAGCCCATCACGTCGCTTCGCTTGCCGCCCGCGCAGGCTGGGGCGTTCGGTGCGCAGTTGGTTGAGGCCTTCTCGGCTTGCGCGATGAAGCCGTCCATTTTCCCGCCGTTGATGTCCGCCGCGGCATTGCTCTGGCTGTGCGGTCCACCGGAGTTCCGGTCAGCGGGGTCGTAGTACGGTTTCACGCACGAGGCGTGGGCCGGATCGGGAACGCACACCGCGGGGGAGCCGTCCTGCATCGGTATCCCGTCTGCTCCGGGGAAGGTCCCGAAGTAGCTGTCGAACGAACGGTTCTCCTGCATGATGACGATGACATGCTGGATCTTCGAAATCCCCGTATCTACCGCAGGGGCGCCGGTACCCGGGGTCCCGGCCGCCACTGGCGTTCGGGACCAGGAGGCGCCGAAAAAGACGGCAGCGCCCACAAGCGCGATAACCGCGACAATGGACAACGCGGCGAGGCCAGGACGCCGTAACGCCCAAGCTCGAATCCGCCCCCTGCGAGGCCCGATTGACCGATCGGCTCCGGACCCAGCGGGCGGACTCTTGAACCTCATCTTGCACCTCATGGACAGCGATACCCGCAGGCTACTCCTTCACCGATCGCAGCGGTACAGGCCGGCAGGGCTCCCCCCCCGACGGTGTCCAGCAGCCATCCGACGATAAAAAAGTTATTGACAATAAAAGTTGTCGGTAGGCACAATTGAAGCATGTTGGACATCGAAGTGATCGAGGACCCCGCCGCGGCGGAAGCCTCGCTGGACCCGATCCGCACCCGCATTCTGCAGGAGCTTGTCGAGCCCGGATCCGCCACCCAGCTGGCGGTCAAGGTGGGCCTGCCCCGGCAGAAGGTCAACTACCATCTCAAGGCCCTTGAGCGGCATGGGCTCGTCGAGCTTGTGGAGGAACGGAAGAAAGGCAACGTCACCGAACGCGTTTTGCGCGCGACGGCGGCGTCGTACCTGATCTCGCCGGTGGCGCTTGCGTCCGTGGCGCCGGATCCGCGACGCTTCTCGGACCGCTTTTCCGCCTTCTGGCTCCTGGCCCTCGCGGCCCGGACGGTCCAGGAGATGGGCAAGTTGATAGCGGGCGCGGCCGCGGCCAAGAAGACGCTTGCGAGCTTCGCGATCGACGGCGAGATCACCTTCCGCTCGGCGTCGGACCGCGCTGCTTTTGCCGAGGAACTTGGCGTCGCGGTGACCCGGCTCGTGGACAAGTACCACGACGGCGGTGCTTCCGCGCTGGCGAGCGGCGCACGCAAGCACCGGCTCGTCGTCGTACTTCATCCCGCACTCAAGACAACCACGCAGCACTCTCCAGAAAAGGAACAGGACAATGACTGACAACCGTGAATTCGAAATCGTGGCCGACACTGAACTGCCCGGCACTCCTGAACGGGTCTGGCAGGCTGTCACCAAGGACACCTCGGCCTGGATGTTCCCCACCGATCAGTGGCCGGCCGTGAAGACCGTGGACGAATACCCCAGCCATCTCGTGACCCGCATGGACGGGCCGGACGGCTGGTTCAACCAGCTCGAGCACGTACTCGAACCGCTCGAGGGCGGCCGTGCCAAGCTGCACTATGTCCACAGCGGCATCTTCGCGGACAACTGGGAGGAGCAGTACGACGGCGCCAGCAAGCACACCGAGTTCTACCTGCACACCCTGGGCCAGTACCTCCAGTACTTTGACGGCAAGCCCGTGGTATTCACCGATATCCAGGGTCCGGCGGCCTCGCAGACGCCCGACGGTTTCGTGCAACTGAAAAAGGCCCTCGGCGTGGACGGCGTGGCGCAAGGTTCAACGGTTCAGGTGGACGTCGACGGCGTGGGGCGGCTGAGCGGGGAGCTCGACTTCTCCAACCAGCACTTCCTGGGCCTGCGGACCGCCGACACGCTCTACCGCTTCTTCGGCCGCAACTCCTTCGGAGCCCCCGTGGGAATGACGGTTCATGATTTCAGTGGCAGCGGCGACTCCGAACTGACCGCGAAGGCCTGGGGCGCGTTCCTGGAGAAGGTGTACGCCTAGAGCCTGATTCCGCACCGCCCAACTGACTCGCAGTTAATGTCGTTTTGGGCCCTCTAAGCGACAACCACTGCGAGTTAGTTGGGTTGGGGGAGGTGAAACCGGCTCAGGCTGCCCAGCCGCGTGCCACGGCATCCAACGATGCGGCGTAGATCCCTTCCCAGTCGGTCCCGGGGTCGTCCATGTTCGCCAATTCCAGGCTCACCAGCCCGTGGACCTGTCCCCAGATGGACATCGCGATCGTCGTGGCCTCGGCGTCGCGAAAGGTCCCCGCTTTCTGCGCGGACGTCACTCCTTCCATGAGGGGACGCATGGCTTCCGAGGCGACTGCCGGCGTCGGGCTGCAGTCCACGTAGGTGGAAAGCGCGCCGCCAAACATGAGCCTGTACAAGGCCGGATGTTCCATTGCCCAGGAGCGGTAGGCGAGGCCCAGGCCTCGGAGCCCATCGCTTTCGGCGAGGCGTTGCGACTCGCCGAACGAGCGGAATCCGTCGTCGACGGCGGCCGTCAGCAACTGGGCCTTGCCGCCGAAAAGTGAGTAGATCGCAGTGGTCGAGGTCTGGGCGGCGGCGGCAACGTCCCGGAGCGTGACTCGCGCGGGGCCATCCCGGTCCACGAGTTCGGCCGTTGCCCGAAGAAGCCGCTCCCGGACGAGCTGGTCATGAACGATGGGTCTTGCCATGCCTTCAAGTGTTTCATAACATTGTTTCATAACAGCGTTATGAAACACGAAGAGCGGAACTCGAGCTATCGTGACCAGACCGAAGGATTCACATGGCACAGGAAATCTTCCCCGGGCGCTTCACGGCGGATACCGGGCGCGAGTCGGTGACCGTATTCCTTATCGGAATGCGGGCCAACCGTTGGTGGAAGATCGGCAAAGTGGCGCGCGTGGCCTCGGCGATGCCCACCATGCTCCGTCATCTTGCTGCACATCCGGAGTCCGGGATGCTCGGCTGCGAACAGTGGTTCGGGCGCACCACCATGTTGCTCAGCTATTGGGAGAGCCCCGAGCATCTAAGGCGTTTCGCGGCCGACAGGGATTCGCCTCACGTGGGGCCGTGGCGACGTTTCATGAAGGAAGTCTCGGGAAGTGGAGACATTGGCGTGTGGCACGAAACCTATCAGGTGCCGGCGTCGGGAATTGAGGTGGTCTACAACGGCATGCCGCAGTTTGGCCTTGCCAGAGCCACCTCGCATGTCCCGGTCGGGCCGGGCACCAACACCGCCAAGCAGCGCATGGGCTCCTCTTCCGCACCGCGCCAGTAGCCCCCTACGCGACCGCGGCGGCTTCCTTGGGTGCCTTCAAGGTCCTTCGCAGCTGCGGTGACGCGTCGATCCTGGCTTGTGCATCGCGCAGCGCCAGCACCGCCGTCTCAAGCTGGGCCGGCGAGAGGGTGTACGGGACGCGCATGAAGTGCTCGAAAGCGCCCCCGACGCCGAAGCGCGGCCCGGCCGCCAGCCGCACGCCGAAGTCCGGGGCGACGACGGTGAGCGCCGTACTCGACGGCGTGGGCAACCTGCACCATGCCGTGAGTCCGCCGCGCGGACGTTCCACGTGCCAACCGGGCAGGTGCTCGGCCAGTAGGCCAAGGAGCGCTTCCCGGTTCCGCCGCAGGTCCGCGAGCCTGGCGTCCAGAGGTTCGGTGAAGGCCCGGAGCAGTCGAGTCGCAGCCAATTGCTCGACGACGGGTCCGCCAAGATCCATCGTTGTCCGGGTCTGCACGAAGCGGCTGATCAGCTCCTCGTCAGCGCGGATCCATCCGGTCCGGAGTCCGGCCCAATGCGACTTGCTGAGCGAACCGATGGTCACCACCGCCGGGCTGAACGCCGCGAGCGGCGAGGTGCTGACGTCGTCGAGGTTCAGCTCCCGCAGCGTTTCATCCACCACCAGGACAGTGCCCGTCCCTGCGGCCTCGCGGACCAGGCGGCGCCGCTGAAGGTTGGACATGATCCGCCCGGTGGGGTTGTGGAAGTCGGGCACGAGGTAGGCCATTGCCGGACGTTGGTGCCGCATCGTGGCCACCATGGCGTCGATATCCCAGCCGCCCGACGTAGGCTCCGCGGCAGGCACCGCGCTACCGCCCGACGCCGGCTCCGCGGCAGGCGGCATCGGCACCGGAACCGTGCGGGATCCGGAAGCGCGGATTGCGTCGAGCGCGTTGGGGTAGCTGGGATGCTCCACGAGGACTTTCTGTTGCCGCCCGGCGAGGGTCTTCAAGATTATGTTCAGCGCGTGCTGGGCTCCCGAAGTCACCAGTATCTGCGCGGCCGTCGTGGGAATGCCGGCCGCCGTATAGCGGTCCGCGATGGCTTCCCGGAGGGGCGGGAGGCCGACCGCGTCGTAGCCAAAACCGGGCAGCAGTGCCGGAAGGTCAATCAACGCCTCAGCGAATGCGCGGTGCACCACCTCGCCCGTGGCTGGCAGTGAAGCGTAGGCGAGGTCAAGAATCCCCTCCGGGATGGCCAGTCCCGGTCCGCTGACGGGAACCGTCCGGTGCGGAATGCCCGTCCTGCCCCTGCTGCCCTGGCCGCCGCTGAGGAACCCTTGCTCGCGCAGGCTGGCGTACGCGGCGGTGACGGTGGTCCGGCTGACGCCCAGGGAGGCAGCAAGCGCCCGCTCGCTGGGCAGTGCGACGTCGAGCGGGATACGCCCGTCCATCACCAAAAGGCGAACGACGTCGGCAAGCTCGCGATAGGCGGGAGCGTGGCCAGTGTTCCACGGGCCAAGGAGACGCACCATGGCTGTGGGGTTCAGGGAGCCGGACATAAGACCAGTATTGCAAACTGGCTATGGAAAGCAATGCCAGTTTTCGGGAGCATGGTTTCATGATGACCCGCAGAATCGCCCAGCTCCTGATCGGCCTCGCAATGTATGGGATCTCCCTGGCCATGTTCATCCGGGCTGGCCTTGGCCTGGATCCCTGGGATGTCTTCCATCAGGGCGTCGCGGGGAAGATCGGGTGGAGCATCGGCACGGTCGTGGTGGTTGTCAGCTTCCTGGTCCTTCTCCTCTGGATCCCGCTGCGGCAGATGCCCGGCTTCGGAACCCTCGCCAACGCCGTGCTGGTGGGTGTCTTCGCGGATATCGGCCTGGCGCTGATCCCCGCGTTCTCACACCTGGGTGGCCAGATCGCCATGCTCGCCGGCGCCGTAGTCCTCAACGGGATCGCCTCGGCGTGCTACATCGGCGCACGTCTTGGACCGGGTGCCCGCGACGGACTCATGACGGGACTTGCCCGCCGCACGGGCTGGTCCGTGCGCTTGTCCCGCACGTTGATCGAGGTTGTTGTGCTCGGTGTGGGTTGGGTGTTGGGTGGATCTGTCGGCGCGGGAACCGTGGTCTACGCCTTGGCCATTGGACCGGTCGTGCAACTGTTGCTGCCCCTGTTCACGGTTCCGGTAAAGGCTCCCAAGGCTGCCCCGGAAGCGGTGCCGGCCGCTCCGTGACGCCGATTCGTCCTGGCGACGCGCGAATTTCCCTACGCACTCGAATTCCGGCGTCGCTGGGGAATTCCCACGTCGCCGGGGAATGGGGCGGGATCAACGGGCGGGCTGGCACTTCGGGCAGAAGTAGATCGTCCGGTCTTCCAACCCCGACGCCGGTCCCAGCAGCCCGCGCCGAATGGGCGTTCCGCAGCGAAGGCACGGCTGGTGCTCGCGGCCGTACACCCAATAGCCTGAGCGGGGAATCCCCCGGACTCCAGGGAACGCGGTGCCGCGTGTGATCCTTCGCCCGGGTCCTAAGTTGGCTTCGAGCAGGACCTTGGCCTCCCCGAGCATCCCCGCGAGGTCCGGCACAGCTGATACCGGCGCGGCGGGATGCACCCCAGCCAGGAAACACGCCTCGCAACGGTAAATATTGCCGATGCCGGCGAGGTTCCGCTGGTCCAACAGTGCGACGCCGATCGGTGTGTCCGGGGCAGCCCGCAGCCGACGAACGGCCTCTTCTGCGTCCCAACCCGGCCCGAGGACATCCGGCCCAAGGTGCCCTACTACGCGGGACTCGTCCGGGGTGGGGATCACTTCCAGGATTCCCAAGGAGAAGCCGACGACGTCGGCCGTCGCTGTGCGGAGGACGCACCTGGCCGTGTGGCCCGGTTTCCTCCAGCGGCCGCCGGGGGCATAGACCTGCCAGCTTCCCTCCATTTTCAAGTGCGAATGGATGGTCAAGGCGCGCCGGGGCCGCCCAGCTGCCGGCGAACCGGCCTCGTCCGGCGAAGCCGCTGCCGAACCGGCCGCGTCCGGCGAAGCCGCCGCCGAACCAGCCGCGTCCCGCGAAGCGTCCGCCGAACCAGCCCCGTCCGGCGAAGCCGCGGGCTCCAGCAAGCGCATGAGCAAGTGCTTTCCGCGCGGCACCACCTCGGACACGGTCCAACCGGCCAGGTTCAGCGTGGCAAACCTGGGCACGCGGAAGTCCGAGGAGACAAGCGTCTGCCCGGCAAGGGCACGATGCAGCTCCACGGCAGCCCGCCAGATCGAGTCGCCCTCAGGCACGGATCCTCAAACCCTTCGGCGTGGAATACGCCCCGGCAGCCGCCAGGGCAAAAGCCACTGGGGTGTCCAGGAGGTCATGACCGTTGACCTTTTCCATGATCAATTTGTCCACGGCTCCCCGACGCACCACGCCTACGAGCGCCGCAGCGGCAGCCGCCAGGACGGCGTCGTCATCGCTGAAAGTGAGCAAGGTCTTCCCGCCGCGTTCAACATACAAAACCAAGGCGCCGTCGACCATCACCACCAGGGCCCCCGCTTTCCGCCCCGGACGGTGACCCGATCCGGCGTCGACTGCCAACGCGGGCCACGGGAGGGCCGCGCCGTACGGGTTGGCGGGATCCGTTGAGGCCAGGGCCAAGGCGACAGGCTCGGCCTTGGCGAGTTGGGCATCCTCCGTGAAGGAACGCAATCGGTCTACGGTCGCCGACACGGCAAACTGGGCGGCTCCGAGGTGCTCGATGAAGTAGCCGCGGCGGCACCGCCCGGCTTCTTCGAGGCGCGCGAGGACCTTGTACATCAGCCCGAATCCGCCCACGATGTTCTCCACCATGACGGAGCCGCGGGTTACTACGCCGTACCTGTCGAGGAGGAGTTCGGCGGTGCCGCGCGCATGGATAGTGGGGTCGAGCTCAGGAGCCGGCAATGCCGACCAGCGTCCAACGGCGAGCGGGGGAGTCGGAGCTGTTCCGGTGACCGAGCCGTAGCGTCCGCCCGTGAGCCCGGGCGATCCCATCAAGCCCGTTCCGTGCGAGCGGCCGAGCCTGCTCATGCGCAGGGACCTGGCCCGGGGTGGCCGGGCGGGCTGCTTGTGTGCCGTGCGGCCGCCCGCAATCATGGCGCGGATCGGGGCGAAGGTGTCGCCCGTGATGCGCCCGGCCCAGACGAGGTCCCACAGGGCGGCCACCACGGCGTCGTCGCTGAGGACCGCATCCAGGCCCCCGGCGACCTCGGTGAGTTGCCGGAAGAAATAGGCGCCGCCCCCCTGCAGGTATTCCAGAAGGCGCAGCTGCGCATCGCCGGGCTCGAAATCAGGGTCCGGGTTAAGCGTCAGTTCCGCGGCCTCGGCCACATGGAGGCTGATCCATCCGTCGTTCCCGGGCAGCGACCCGGCTCCGGACCACAAGACTTCGCCTGCGGCCATGAGCTCGTCCAACATGGCTGGCTGGTAGTCGGAGATCCGGCTGGCCAGCACCAACGGCTCCCAGGCCGACGCCGGAACAGGCACGCCGGAGAGTTGATCGATCGCGGTCATGATGCCGTCCAGTCCGCGCAGCGCCGGGGCACCCGTGCCTCCGGAAGAACCAGGGCGGCCGGCAGTGGGAACGGACACGTTTTGCCAGGCGGGCAGGAAGCGGCCATACGCAGCAGCGTCCACCGGCTCCACTTCGGCGCGAAGCGCGGCCAGCGAACGACGCCGGAGCTTGCGTAGCACTTCAGAATCGCACCATTCGCTGCCAAATGGGACTCCGTGGAGCGGGACGGCCGGCGCCTCCAACAACTCCGGCGCCTCCAACAACTCCGCAGCCGCATCGGGAACCGTGTCCGGTGCACTTGGGTGCGGCCGGAACTCGCCTTCAACTACGCGGCCGTCCGCCGCCAGGCGTTTCAGCGCGGTGCCCACGACGGCGACACCCAGCCCCAGCCTCGCTGCAGCTTCCTCGGCCGTGAACGGTCCGTGGGTTCGTGCATAACGGGAGACCAGATCCCCGAGCGGATCGTGGACGGGCTCGATGAAGGCGAGCGGCACTCCCATGGGCAGCGGAACGCCGATGGCATCCCGGAGCCGGGCCGCGTCCTCGATGGCCGCGAATCGTTCAACGCCGCTGAGGGTCACGGTGAGCGCGCGATTGGCCTTGACCAACGCGGCCAGATGCAATGCGGCCAGATGCGATGCGGCCGCCGGATGCAACGCGGGCGAATCCGGGGAAGCATCCGGGGACGCTTCCACCCCTTCGGGTTGCAAACGGGCAGCCACTTCTTCGACGCTCAGGGGGCCCAACAGGCGCAGCAAGTCCGCGACGCCTTCCATGCCGCGGACCTGCCGGTCCGGTGCCAGCCGCTGGAGCTCGAGCTCGGTGGCCTCGATGACCTTCGCGTCCAGGAGTTCGCGCAGTTCCACCCTGCCGAGGAGCTCGTTCAGGAGCGTGGAGTCGAGGGCCAAAGCGGCGGCCCTGCGTTCGGCGAGCGGGGAATCGCCTTCGTACAAGTACTGGGCCACGTATCCAAAGAGCAGCGACTTGGCGAAGGGTGAGGGCTGCTGCGTGGTGGTCTGCACCAAGCGCAGTTCCCGGCGCTCGATCGAAGCGGCAATGTCTTTCAGTGCCGGAAGGTCGTAAACGTCCTGCAGGCATTCGCGCACAGTTTCGAGCACGATGGGGAACGAGGGGTATTTCTTGGCGACATCCAGCAATTGCGCCGAGCGTTGCCGTTGCTGCCAAAGCGGCTGCCTCTTCGCAGGATTCTGCCGCGGCAACAACAGGGCGCGGGCCGCACACTCGCGGAAGCGGGAGGCGAACAAGGCACTGCCGCCAACCTCCGCCGTCACGATCTGCTCAAGCTCATCCGGATCGAACAGGAAAAGCTCGGCCCCGGGAGGTTCGTCCTCCATCATCGGCACCCGGAGCACGATGCCGTCGTCGGCGGCCATGGCGGAACCGTCCAGCCCGTAGCGCTGCTGGAGCCGCTGCCCGACGGCGAGGGCCCACGGTGCGTGGACCGGCATGCCGAAGGGGCTGTGCAGGACTACACGCCAGTCGCCGAGTTCGTCATGGAACCGTTCGACCACGAGCGTCCGGTCATTCGGGACCACTTCCGTGGCCTGCTTCTGTTCGCCCAGATACTGGAGCAGGTTGCCGGCGGCGTAGTCGTCCAGCCCGCTCGCCTTGCAACGTTCCAGTGCTGGACCTTGATCCGAAGCGGAGAGCTCACGCACGAATGCTCCGAGTGCGCGGCCGAGATCCACCGGCCGGCCCAAGGAATCGCCCTTCCAGAAGGGGAGCTTTCCGGGTTGGCCGAAGGCAGGCGAGACAAGGACACGGTCGTGCGTGATGTCCTCGATTTTCCAGCTGGTGGCACCCAAAGCGAAGATGTCCCCGACGCGTGATTCGTAGACCATTTCTTCGTCGAGCTCGCCGACGCGTCGGCCGCCTTTGGCAGCGCGCGACGCCGGACTGGGCTCCTGTGCGGACGCCCCACCGCTCTGGCCGGAGCCAGAACCGGAACCAGAGGCAGGGCTCGAACCGGAGACTTCGGTGCCGATGATGTAGACGCCGAAGAGCCCGCGATCGGGGATGGTTCCGCCCGAGGTCACGGCAAGGCGCTGTGCTCCCGGGCGGCCTTCGATGGTGCCGGCGTTCCGGTCCCAGATGATGCGCGGCCGGAGTTCGGCGAATTCGTCCGAGGGATACCTGCCGGCCAGGAGGTCCAAGGTGGCTTCGAAAGCGGAGCGGGGTAGCGTTGCGAAGGGGGCCGAGCGGCGGACGGTGGCGAACCACTCCTCGACATCGATGCTTCCCAGCGCGGTGGCCGCGACCGTTTGTTGGGCGAGGATGTCCAGGGGGTTGGCAGGAACATGGAGGCGTTCGATCTTCCCGCTCAGCATCCGTTCCACGGTGATGGCGGTGTGGACGAGGTCCGCCCGGTGCTTGGGGAAGAGTACGCCTTCGGAAATCTCACCCACCTGGTGGCCGGCGCGGCCCACCCGTTGCAATCCGCTGGCCACGGACGGCGGCGACTCGACCTGGACCACCAGGTCCACGGCACCCATGTCGATGCCGAGTTCCAGGGAGGACGTGGCTACAACGCAGCGCAGCCGGCCGGACTTGAGGTCGTCCTCGATGAGTGCCCGCTGGTCCTTGGACACTGAACCGTGGTGCGCGCGGGCCAGGACCGGGTCGGCCCCACTCGTGCTTCCGGCTTGGGCCATCATGTGCGCCGGTGTCGCCGTCGAGGTCGGCAGCCCAGAGTCAGCCACGGCAGAAAACACCTCCACGGCCATGAGCTGGCGCTCCGCGTAGATCTCGTTCAGCCGCGCAGTGAGTCGCTCAGCGAGACGCCGGGAGTTGGCAAACACAATGGTGGATTGCTTCGACAGCACAAGATCAACGATCTTCTCCTCGACATGCGGCCAAATGGATGCTTGCGGCTGGAGTCCGGAGGCTGGCCCGGAGTCGAAGGCGCCGGCAGCTCCCGCGAGGTCCGACATGTCCTCCACAGGAACGCTGACGCTGAGGTTCCAGTTCTTGTGCGACGGCGGTGCGACGATCTCCACCGGTGCCGAGCCAGCGAGGAACTGTGCGACGAGCTCGCGCGGCTCCACGGTGGCCGAGAGGCCGATCCGTTGGGCGGGATTCGGCAGCAATGCATCAAGCCGTTCCAGCGACACCGCGAGGTGCGCGCCACGCTTGGTACCTGCAACCGCGTGGACCTCGTCGACGATCACGGTGTCCACCTCGCTGAGCGTTTCCCGGGCTTTGGACGTCAGCATGAGGAACAAGGACTCAGGCGTGGTGATGAGGATGTCCGGCGGGTGGCTGAGCAGCGCTCGGCGGTCCGCCGTCGTCGTATCCCCTGAGCGGACGCCGACGCTCACAAGCGGTGCCGGCAACCCGAGGCGTTTTGCGGTCTGCGTGATGCCGATCAGCGGGGAACGGAGGTTCCGTTCGACGTCGACGCCGAGTGCTTTGAGGGGTGAGATGTACAGCACGCGGGTCTTGCGCTTGGGGGCTTTGGCACGGGCGCGGCCGCTTGTTTCCTCAAGCCCTGGAAGCGCGTCGGCCGAAACATGGGGGGACACCGACAAGAGCCGGTCCAGCGCCCACAGGAATGCTGCGAGCGTCTTGCCGGAACCGGTGGGTGCAACCACCAGGGCGTGCGATCCGGAAGAAATGGCTTGCCACGCGCCGTCCTGGGCAGGTGTGGGCGCGGAGAAAGCACCAAGGAACCACTCGCGCGTGGCACGGCTGAATCGGTCCATGGCCGTATTGCCAGGACCGCCGTTCCTTGGACCCTGTTGAGGCTCCTGCTCCTGCATTCCTCCATCATGCCTCACGGCACTGACACAATAAGGAACAGCGCAAGACATGGATCAGGGACTAAGCCCCCCGCCGCCCTACCCCGCCTGGAACGCCTGGACGCTCAGGAGGTTGATATTGGTGTTGCTGCAGGCCGTGCGCTGCTGCGGGATGAACAGCGAGGCAGTGTCCTCGGGCGGGTAGACCCGGAAGCCTGCGGCAGGGACCTGGGTGCATTCGGGGTAGTTGCCGGCCTGGGTGTAGCGGAGCTGGGCGAAACCGGCCTTCCCCGGAGCGAGAACCACTTGTGTCACAGGCTGGGAGTCGTCGCGCGTGGCAGCCGCGCCGATCGGATCTCCCGTGGCTCCGGACGTGAGCGAGACTCCCGGGAAGCCATTGAGGACGCAGGGTTCCGTGCCGGAGTTGGTGAGGATGAGTTTCATGTAGACGCTGCCGGCCGCTCCGCCGCCTGCGGAGTCGAGAGAAGCTGTCAGCGAACCCGCCTTGCAGAGAGCGACGCCGGATGCCGTCGTCCCTGTGCTTGTTGGGGTGGAGCTACCGCTTGAGGTCGGAGTCCCGGAGGTCGAGGTCGAGGCCGAGGTCGAGGCCGACGGTGACGACGAGGCCGAAGCCGTGTCGCTGGGTACGGCTGAGCCCGAGGGCTGGGCCTGGCTTTGGAAACAACCGGAGAGCAGGAATACCGAGGCTGCTGCCATCGTGAGCAGGAGACCGTTCTTGACTCGCATATTCGTCATGCGCACAGCTTTTCGTCGTCGTTTGCCGGAGTCAACTGCGGCGCGGCAGCGGCGCCGGATTGGCGTCCGGATCGTAATGTTCCGGACGCCAACCCGCGGAACCGTTACTTGGACACTGAAGCCTTCGCGGAACGGTTGCGGAAGAAGGCCGCGCCACCCAGCCCCAGCCCTGCCACACCGGCGATCAGCCCGGCCCAGCTGCGCGCCTGTGATCCGTCGTCGGTCACGGAAGCTGCCTGCTCAGTGGAGATTGAAGCAGCCATGTGCCCATCGCCCGCGGCAGCACCCGGGGCTGTGACTGCCACTGACGGAGCCGGAGCCTTCAGCGAGTGCGGGTCCTGGCCATCCTTCGGGATTTCAGCCCAGTTTGTCTGCCCTTGCTCGCAGTTCTGGAGCGTGGGGAAGTAAAGGGTCTTGCCAGCCGCGTCGGGCAGCTTCACGGACAGGACCAGTGCGTCGCGCAAGTGCGGGTCCAGCGGGGCCTTGGCCGTGTAGACGATCTGGCTGGTGCGTTTGGTGATCGATGTGCCGTCGGCCAGCTTCTTGGGCTCGGGCAGCGTCTGCGTCACCTTCTCGACCGTCCAGTTCGGGTTCACCGTGGGCGTGGCGTCCGTCAGTTCCTCGGGCAGGTTGATGGTCAGCTTGGTGGTGCCCGAGGTGTCGCAGCCGTGCGGGACGCCGAACGTCAGCAGGGCGTACGAGTTGGCCGTGGTCTTGTCCGGGTTGATGGAGACGTGGGCAGATGCGCCTGCGAGCCCGGCCATCATCAGTGCGGCGGTGCCGCCGGCGATTCCGGTAGCGGAGAGGGCACGGCGGAGTGGGGACTTGGTCATGGTTGTTGCCTTTCAACGGGCGCGCGAAAGCGCGCCAAAGTGCGGGGATGTGCCCGTCACCAGTGGAAGGCGGTGCCGGGCGGAGTCAGGAGGGTACGACGACGGCGGGCGGGCCGCGTCTGCTGTCTTGCCTGAGGTTCCGCCATGGGCGGGGGATGAACACGGCAGGTGCGCTGAACGCAACGGCTGAGCTGCCGGCGTCGGGCCTGAAGATCAGGCGGAGGAGCTGCAGGAGGGGACGGAGCCAGGCCTCGAGCTGCCATAGCGCCTGCTCGCCCTTGGCCAGGAGCAATGCCGATGCGGCCGTGGCGAGGGCGTGCCCGGCCAGCATCAACCAGCTGAGGGGAGTGTCGACCTCGTGAAAATGCACTGTTTCAGCGCCCAGCGGCGGGGAGAGGTGCTCGGCCGCCAAATGGTGTGCCGGCGACCCCGGAGCCGGGACGGTGAGCGGACCGAACGCGGTGAAGGCTTCGTGCAGAACCAGCTGGCCGGCTCCCAGAAGTGCGGCAATGAGCGGGAACCCGAGCCTGAACCGGGTGGCAAGAGTTGTGACGAGCCCGGTCAAGGCGAGGACGGCCAGCAGGACGGGCGCGACGGGAAGCGCGCCGCCGGAGAGGACGTGGGCCCCTGCCGCGAGGGCAACAATTGCGACTGCAAGGGCGCCCGAACGCATGGCATGGAAGGGCGTCCGGGAGTGCGATGCGCGCACGGGTTCCTCCCTCGGTAGCGTTCAAGCGGTGGTTGACTGTCGAGTTTCCGGCTGGTCAACCGGGTCATTCTACCGGTGGTTCGTGGCTGGTTGGCTGTCGGATGGGTCGTGTGACGCGCTTCTGCTAGCCAGGGTGGACCGGGCCCGGTTCTAAGTCGTCTTCCATGGCAAGAACCAGGGCGAGTGCTGGGATCACGCACTGGACGACCACCGGGGAAACCGTGTAGTGGGTGTCCACAATGACGAGGCCAAGATCGGCGAGCCTGGTCAGTTCATTTCGTGCGCGCATCGCTTCGAACGCGAGCAGTAGCCCGTCCGCCGAATCGATGTCTGCCGCGCTGTCGATTTCCTCCACGCTGACGGGCTCTCCAGTGGTTCCCTTCAACAGGACCTTGGCTAGGGTGGCATTGTCCCGTGGACCGTCCTCCCACGTGCTGCCCGAATCCATCACGGCACTGGCAAGGAATACCGTGAGGAACTCACGCCGGATCTGGAGCCTGGAATCGAGGTCCTTGGAGTGCCACGATTCGGCGCCGGCGCCGGGTGCAGCACGCGTCGACCCAATCGACAGGACATCGATGTCCACCAGCGCGGCCCATATATCGCTTAGGACGGGAACTTCGTGCATGGAGCCGACTTCGAATGACTCAGGATCTTCGCCCTCGGCGTAGCCCTCCGGAAGAGGCCGTTTCCCGGTCTTTTTCCCTCTGGCCTTCACTCCTACTGCTCCGGCTGCACCTTCAATGTCCTTCAGCCGCAACACCCCGGTGCTGGTGACGTCCTTTCCGGCCCCAATCCACTCCAACAAACGTCCGGTCAACTGGAGAACGGGGAGTTCCTGGAACGCCCGGTCCTGCTCTTCCTCGGAGAGTTCCGGGATGTCCCCACGAAGATCCATTTCCCCTACAGCCTCTTCGCTGAGGAGCATATGGACGACGAAGTAGTCCTCCTCGGTCCCCGACCAGCGGCCCGTTTCAAAGAGGAATTCAACATAAAGGTGCAAGTAGTCGAAGATCTTGAGAAGCGCCTCATCGCTGTCTGATTCGTCAAGCATGCCGGCAAGGGCAAGGGCTGCATCGTCCAAACTGTCGGGGTCGATGCTGGTTGCGGAGCTTTCTTCACTGATCGCGTGGCTTGCCGTGATGAAGAGTTTCACTATTGCCAAGCACTGAAGGGCGTCTTCGGCGTCACTGAATCTTTTGTACCAGTGAACGAAATCCGGGGTGAGGGAGTCGACCGCACGATGGTTGAGTACCACCTGCAGGGGCATTTTCGGGGCCGAAGGCACTGCCTTGAGGTGTCCGCCGCGCGACTTTGGCTTTTTCGGTTTCCGGCTCATGGCGATTCCTTCGTTCCGAGGACACAGCTATTGCATTGAGGTTACTCGACGCCGTACGGGGGAATCACGCAGTGATTGCCGGACCACCTTCCGACGGCTTGCCTGCCGGGCCTTTGCTCGCTGGCCCCTCGCCTGCTGACCCCTCAACCGCGGGGTCCGGCGCAGCTTCCGAAAAGCTGCGTGCCGCGCGCGAACCCGCGATCGTGCTCGCCCCGATGCTGATGAGGGCACCGAGGATCATGGCGGCGGCTTCACCCGGTTCCAGCAAATGCAATTGGGAGCCGATGGTCGCGGCTGCAACCGGCACTCCCAATTGGGACGAGGCCAGCACAGCGAGCGGCAGGGGTTGGCCGAGGGCCCGGAGGCTTCCATGCACCAGCAGCGTTCCAAAACCAAGGCAGATCCCGAGGAGAATCATTCTCGGGCTGCCCGCGAGGGTCCGCAAGTCAAGCGATGCGCCGAGCCAGACGAAGAACACCGGCCCCAGGAAACCATCACTCACGGCGAAGAGTTGGTGCGCCAGCCTACGTGGTTCGCCCACCGCGGAGACCACCAGGCCGAAGGAGAACCCGGCCAGCATGATCGAGACGTGGCCCAGGACCGCGAGCCCGGAAAGCGCAAAGAGCAAAGCCAGTTGGATCCGCAGTTCCAGGGCGAACTTCCGGTCCTCGGAAATGTCATGCAACCGTCCGCGGTTGCCGCTGTTCTCCAGCCAGCGAAGCACAAAGAACAAGACCAGCGCGCAAGCCGCGACGACGGCAGCCCCCACCGCCGCCCGACCAGCGTTAGGCGGGTCGACGGCTAACGGAAGCGCCACAATGCAAGCGATGTCAGCGATAGCCACTTGCGCCGTCGTCGTCAGGACCTTCGGCCCTGTCAGCCGGAGCGAATCGACGATCGGCAAGACCAGTGCTGCGGAGGAGGACGCGAGCAGAACGATGTAGAGGGGAGCATGTCCGGTGCCGAAGGCAAAAGCGATGACGACTCCGACGACGGTGGCCAGCACCGCGGCGATCCCGGCGCGCAGGGCGCCGCTACCCAGGGCGGGTCGGATGGCTTTGTCCCGCACGGGAACATGCGTTCCGGCGACGAACATGATGAGGGCGAATCCGACATCGGCTACAAAGGTGAACGTGGGATCCGAGGAGTCCACCAGGCCCAGCCCCGTGCGTCCGATGACGATGCCCGCCAGCAACTGTCCCAGCACCACGGGAAGGTGCCATTTCCGGGGGAGCGCCAGAAGCGGCCCGAGGAGCGCGACTGCGGCGATCAGCGCAAGCTGAAAGAACGACACGTTCCTCCTTCTCCGGGCATGGCGGTTGGTCTGCGGTGGTTACCGGGGCGCATCAGCCAGTTTCAGGGGAATGTCCGTGTTCTCGTCGGTGTAGTAGCTTGCGCACACGCGGTGATATCCATCGGCCACCTGCGCGGCCATGCCCGTGGCCAGATCTCCGCGCACCATCAGGATGGGCGAGAGCTTCTTGCCCTCCTTGATCTTCTTCAGGTCCGAGGCAACGTGGGCGTTATCTTCCGGGAGCAACGCCAACCGGGCTGCCCGGAGGATGTCCTTGGCCTTGCGGTGCTGGATGGGCGCGGACCTGAGGGCGGCGACAACCGAGGCCACCACGTGGTCGGATTCCAGCAGGGAAAGGTAGTCTGCGGCGTTCGGATAGTCCTGGTCCTCGGGCTCCAACAACCAGCGGACTTCGCCCTTGTTCTCGTCAGGCATGCGTTGTACTCCTTGGCCAGCGGTATCGGCTTGCAAACGTTGGCGGCGCCGGACGGGGGACCTTGGAGAGGTCTGTGCCGGGACGTCGTCGTCGCAGTTCCAGGGCGAGGCTTTCTTGGCCGCGTGCCATCGCCCAACGGTGGTTCGCGGCGAAAGCGGGCTTGAGGAGCCAGCTTAGCCGCCGGAGCAGCGGTTTGGACGCGCTGACCCGCCAGTCATAGGTGACCACAGTTTCCGGGCCGTCCTGTTCGAAAGTCCAGCGCCCGGTTCCCCGCAGGTCACCGCTCGCCGCGATCGCGAAGCCTCGCTCCGTGATGGGTTCGGTGACCGTGAACCTCCAGCGCAGGGTGTACGGCAGCCAACCTTTCGTGTGCAGGGAGAAGGCTTTTCCCGTACCGTCGGCATTTCCAGGATCCAGCGGAACAACCCTCAGATACACCGAAGGCCACCAGCGGGGCAGTGTTCCGGCGTCGCCCAGAATATCCATGACCTCATGCGGGGTTCCCGCGACGCGCCAGACGGTGAGGAACTCGTAGTCGGCCTTGCTCTTGGAAGTGCCGCCCATTGCTGCCTCCAGGGCGCGGATGGATAGTGGACTCACAGTACTCATGCCGTTGCACACGGTCAACGGCCCGGCTTCGGAGTGCCCGCGGGCCGGTTACTCCCGGACGGTCACAGTCAGCCGTTGGATGTCGTTGTTTCCCATGCCTTGGTAGTTCCACTCCGGCGTGTCTGGCTGGGTCTGCCCGGTGGAATCCGTTGCACGGCATGCCAATTCGTGGGAACCCGGTGTTGCGATCCACGTGAATGTCCATCCGCGCCACGCATGCCTGCCGGTCGGGGCTTGAAGTTGGGCCTGCTCCCAGGCCCCGTCCACGCAGACTTCCACGCTGTCTACGGTTCCCCTCCCGGACCAGGCCCGGCCGCTCAGCTGGACCGGTCCCGCGTCCACGGTGCGTTGCCGGGTGAAGAAATCGGGAACGCCGGGAGGAACCATGAGGGAACGGACTTTGATCCGCTGGACGGGCTCGCCGGGATCGTTTGCATCTTGGGTATAGCGGTAGGAGTGGAGCTGTTGGTAACCGTCGAAGCTGTGGTCTATTGCCTGGATGGATTGCAGCCATTTGACGCTCGTCATCCCGTACCAGCCCGGCACCAGCAGCCGGACGGGATAGCCATGCTGCGGTGGCAGCGTCTGGCCGTTGACCTCATAGGCGAGCAGGACGTCGTCGGACATTGCTTCCGCGGGCGTCAGGCTGCGTGCGTACTGATGCTCCACGCCGCCCTGGATCCCGCGGTCCGCGCCCGTGAAGACGAGCTCGACGGCGTCGGGCGAGACGCCGGCGTCGAGCAGCAACGGAGTGAGCGGGGTCCCGGTCCACTCGGCGGTGCCCACTCCGCCCTGGTCCCATGGCTGGCTCACCGGCCGCGGTTCCAGCCGAGAGCGGCCGTTGCCTGCGCACTCCATCGTGACTGCCTGGGTGCGGCGCTCGCGGTGCTGGAGGTCAGGCAGGGTGTACTCGTGCGGATGGTCCACGAGACCGCCGATATTCAGCCGCCACGAGACGGGATCGATCTGGGGAACGTCGAAATGGACCAGAAGATAGTGCGTGCCCAGCGGTGTGACGGGCCATCGGAGCATCTCCAACGGCATGGCGTGGTTGCGCGAAGCTAGTTGCAGTTCTTCGCGGGTAATCGGACCGGTTGTTGGGGTGGCCGGTGCGGTTGGTTCTGTCGGGGCAGCAGGGGCGGTGGGGGCCGGGGTGGCAACAGCGGCGCCTTCCGCTGTGCGGCGGGTGTTGACGCTCATGCTCCCAGTATGGGCGCCCGGGACTGCTTTTGGGGAAGTATTCTTCATTGGGTTGGTGTTCGGTGCTCGCGCTCCTGGACTGAGACAGATGAAAGAAGGAGAGCCTCCATGAAGATCCGAGCACCGCGAGTCGACGTGAGTGGCGTTCTTCTTGTCTGGGCCCTGATATTCGGGCTTTGGCAACCATTTGTCTGGTGGCGCGGGATTGTCGCTGCGGTATGTTTGATCGTCGCGGTGTGGGGTTTTGTTGCTTGGTACCGGCGTCGTTCCAGGCAAGCGCGTTAGGGCATTTAATTGCAGGGCGGCTGGTGATTATCTGTTTTTGAAGAAGATGACCGAAGCCCTTTAGTGCAGTGGTAGTTTGCGGTTATGGCAAATGCCCTCGCGTGGTTCTCACAGTCCGGTGTGGTGCAAGGGCTGATTCTCGGTGCCGTGCTGGCGTTTTTGACGGCGATCCTCATAATGAATGCCGTAGGCAGGGCCATCACGACGACTGTCAACGGTTGGAGCGCCATCCGCAAATGCGGCCAGCCCGGCAATGGAGTCCTCGTGCGGGCCGCCTGCGCCAAAGCCCTTCCCGTCGTGAATGTGTTTGAAGAGGCCGCGTACTGGACCGCCACTGTGGATGGCTCAGGGCAAACGCTGAGCGGCGCGCATGGATACGTCCTGCATTTTCCTCCCGGGAAACTTCCGCCGAATGACGCCTTCTGGTCGCTCACTCCGACCGACACGGTCGGGTACATGGTGGGCAATCCGACTAACCGCCACAGCGTTGGTGACCGTTCCCCTCTCGCGGAGAACGCCGACGGTTCAGTCGATGTCTATCTCCAACATGAGGCTCCTGGCGGGCACGAGCAGAATTGGCTGCCAATTCCTTCCGGGAAGTTCAAGCTGATGTTCCGCGTGTATCTGCCTGCCGCGGCGATTCTCGACGGCACGTACCAATTGCCGCGCATTGTCAGGGCGCATTGAGATGAACCGTCTCATCTTGAAATACGGACGTACGGTCACCGTCGTCATACTCGCGGTCTTCGCTTGGGTCATCTACCGGCGGATCGCCAACGGGGACGGGATCATTCCACTAGTCATAGCAGCAGTCATCGTCTGGGGGGTAGGCGCACCCGCGTTCATTTACTTCTGGCCGCGGCTTACGGTCAATGGATACAAGAGGGCGATCCTCAAGCATGGGTTCGGTGAAGGCCCG
The DNA here is from genome assembly GCF_040686575.1 of Arthrobacter sp. NPDC080073. Classification (NCBI taxonomy): domain Bacteria; kingdom Bacillati; phylum Actinomycetota; class Actinomycetes; order Micrococcales; family Micrococcaceae; genus Arthrobacter; species Arthrobacter sp. NPDC080073. The sequence continues at coordinate 116,406 of NZ_JBFBKR010000008.1, read as the reverse complement.
ATCCCCGTCAACACGCTGTACGCCGTGCCCGGCACCTCTTCCCCGTCGACGTCGCGCGGGAGTCTTATGGCCACCGGAGCCGACGATTTGCTCTATGTCGGCGGCTGGCTCGATGTGAGCAAGGGGCCTCAAGTCCTGCACGTACCGGACATGGCCGGGCGCTACTTCAGCGTGCAGTTCACCGACCCGTCGAAAAGCACAAACTTTGCCTACGTCGGCAAACGCGCGACGGGTACCAAAGCCGGCGACTATGTGCTCAGTGGGCCCGGTTGGAAGGGTACCGTGCCGAACGGGATGACGCAGATTTCTTCGCCAAGCCATTCCGCGCTCGTCATCGGCCGTGTCTTCGTCGAAAGCGACGGTGATCTTCCGACCGCTTACGCGCTTGCGAAGCAAATACAGCTCGCGCCGCTGAAACAGTAGCGGTCGACGGGACCGGCCCGGATATACGACGGCGAACGGCTCGCCGCCGAGGTGGGGGCTATCGCCGAAAGGTGACGTGGATGATTCCGCTTTCGGCGGTCTCTGACGTGACGGTGTATCCGCTTTCCAGCCCCCGGAGATCGTCCCAAAGCCGTATCCCACTACCGAGCAGGATCGGTGTGATTCCGACGTGTAGCCGATCGACAAGTCCGGCCCTGAGGTAGTCGCGCACCACAGTGGGACCCCCTCCGATACGCACGTCCATTTCACCCGCTGCGCTCAGCGCCTGTTCAAGCACTTCTTCCGGGCTGGCACTTACGAAGTTGAAGGTCGTGCCGCCGGCCATCGTGATGGCAGCGCGGGGCGTGTGAGTCAGGACGAACACCGGGACGCGGAAGGGAGGCTCCTCGCCCCACCAGCCCTTCCAGTCAGGGTCATCGGGGAAGTTATGGAACCCGAACATGCCGGCACCCATGATCTCCGCTCCGACCCCTTCGAAGTAGGCTGCTGCGTATCTGTCATCGACGCCGGTCGTTCCTTCTCCACTGGTGTCGTGCAAGACCCGCTCACGGAACGTGCGGGTGGACGTATAGGCATCGACCAGGCGGCCCCAATCCGACCCGAACGGATTCTCCGGAGTTGCGTCGGTGGTCGTGGCGAAACCATCCAGCGAGATATTCAGGTCAACTCGAACAGCCATGGTGAAGTCCCCTCAGATCATTGGTTGCGTTATGCAACCACCATACTGGTGGCGAGATCGTCATCACGGAGGCATTAGGGATCCGCGGCCTGAGAACGTGGTCAACGCAGCGGTTGGGGCGCTCGGTGGTCTCCGGTGCGCGAGATTCCTGCCGACGTCCGGCAGCCCCGCCGTGCAAGTACCGACTCCGTGGCTATATTGGGCAAATGACCGCGCCCAGCGATCTGACGAAGGCTCTAGAAGGAGACCGCCGCAGTGTTCCGTTGCTGCGCCGTCCGGAAGGGAAGAGAGCGTGAGCGCGCGGAACCATGCGGGGCATTTGAGGCTGCGGAGGAATTTCGGCGTCAGATCGATGAGGAAGTACGACATCGGCACGATCACGCGGTGGCAAATGGTGAGAAGCGCATTCTCGCGCGGACCGGGGGATGCAGGACTTGCGAGCGGGGACCATGCGCAAGGAACGTGGGGTTCCTGAGCCATTGCCGTGCAAAACCCCGGTATCGACCAATCTTCGAGGGGTCTCGTAGCCTTGATCGCGCTGTTCAGCCGGCCCCGGCGGCATGTCGGCAAGCTTGTTGCCCCGGGACGCGATCGGCGGATCCACCCTTTGCCTTCACTGGCGTGCATGCAAGAATCGCAGCTAAGCCGCTAATTGTCGGCCGAAAAGGTCGCTTCAGGGGGCATTACTTTATGGGCTCATGGGATTCATCCGTCTTTAGCAACGACGACGCGGCGGATTTTTCGTTCGAATTCGGTGACGCCAACACCGTAGCGGAGGTTGCGCCGATTATTGAAAACGCACTGGACGTCGTGCTCAACTCGACGCTCGACCTGGAGGCCCCGGACGGTGCGACCGGGCTGGCGGCTGCCGCACATGTTGTCGCGTGGAATGAGCCGGAGCTGCTAGGAAACGACGCCGCCTATGCCCCGGCGCCTTGGCCTCGAACGACCGAGCCCCTACCTAGAAACCTGATCACGAAAGCCGCGTATGAAAAACGTTGAAGGAAATGAACTGGCTCAACTGTGGGCGGAATCAGGAGAAGCCGCCGAGTTCGCTGCTGAAATTGCCCGCTGGCGCTCACGCCTGTCATGAGGCCTCCGATCTATGAATTACCGGCAGGCTAGAAGCCACTACGGCGACGCTGCTCGGCCCACCATTTCGTGAGTCGGAGGTCGCCGAGGCCAAATCGACCGTCGGGCAGCGCGGCCCGGATACGCTCGTCGTCAAACATGAGAGTCGGGCGGATTCCTTCGGGGAGTTCGGGTGCGAACGGTGCGGGCTCGCTAACACCTTCGGCGAGCATTCGCGTTTGTGCTTTCGCTACGAGCGGCACGACCATTGTCCACTCCGTTAACTTCGCGAGCGCGCAGATGGCCCAGACCGGGGCGCGTACGTAGACAGGTCGCCGCCCGGCAACGCGGGCGATTCTGCGAACGGCTGTGCCGAACGTAAGTTCCTCGGCGCCCAAGACGGCGACGGTCGGGTTGGGAACGCGCCCCTCGATAGCCGCGAGCAACACGTTTACTGCTTCCTCGACTGGGAGGGGCCGAACCGTCCGGTCCCGGTACCCGACAGTCGCGAAAACCGGCCACGTGCGCTCGGCACGAGCCACATGGTCCACCATGTGATCGCCCGGGCCATAAATCATCCCCGCCTTAAGGATCGTGTGGTCGATCCCGGACTGCCGCACGAGCTCCTCAGCGGCCCATTTCGTTTCGTGGTAGCCCGAACCGCAGTCGGATCGGGCCCGAAGGAAGCTAAGCATGACGATACGTTGCACGCCTGCTCGGCGGGCCGCCTCGACCACGGCCCGGGTGCCGTCGACGTGCACGTGCGCGAAGGTCTGATCGCCGATCTCGCGGTTGATCCCCGCGCAATGTACGACCACATCGCAGTCTGCGAACGCCGCCGTCAATGCGTCCACGTCATCGATGGGCACGCCCGTCCGACGAGACACGACGACGGTGTCCACGGGATCAAGCCGCTCGGCGAGGTGACGCCCGACGAACCCGGTACCGCCCGTGATGGCAACACGCATGATGTTCTCTTTCGCTTATTAGCAATGAAGCTAAACTGTATATAGCAATTGTGCTATATTGCAAACATGACAGACGCAGCGTCAGACATCTTCGCCGCCCTCGCGCACCCGACGAGGCGGCAGATCTTGCAGGACCTCAAGGACGGGGAGCTTGCCGCCGGCGAGATTGCCGCGCGGTTCCGTGCCACCGGACCGACCATCTCCCGGCACCTGAGCGTGCTGCGCCATGCGGGCCTGGTCACTGAGCGGCGCGACTCCAATCGCATCCTGTACTCGCTCGTGGGTGAGCGGCTTGCTTTGTCGGTCGGTGACTTCCTCTCGACCGTCTGCCCCGAACAGATCGTGCTACGCGAGGTCCGGAAGCGGAGCGCCGGCCGCGCAGCGGAGGCGCAGGCTTGAGGGCCCTCTCTGCGCTGATCACTCCCTGGTACAGGCGCATCCCGGATCGGGCCGGGGGTGGCTCAGAACACCACGGCTCCGCAGCCCCAACGCCGATCCTCCACTATGAAGCATCGGGGATCGCACGACTGGTTTCTCGATCAAAGGACCTCGCGCAGTCGACCGAGCAAGTGGCTGTGCTCCAAGCAGCCCACTCGATAATCCGTGATGAAGTGCGCGCCGTGTGCGCACTGGAAGAGAGTACACCTGCCTCCCGCACGCTAGCGCGCGGCTTCGGATCATGCAGCCAACGCCTCGCAATTCTCGAAAGCGCCGCGCGAGGAATCGGAGCTGCAACGAGAGTGCGCGCCCTACTTATCGATCGATCCTTCTGGTACCCGCGTTTCCCCCACATCGGCCTCGCGCTTCCGGACCGCATACTGCTTGCATGGCCGGAATTCAACATTGACGAGTGGCGGCCCGCATCCGAGCTCTTCGGTACGATCGGATGCCGCGGAGGTGGATCATTCACGAACCGCGGCTCGGAAACGCTGTTCGAAGCTGCCGGCCGTTGCGCAGTTGACTGGGATGGCCGAGCAGCCGATAACGCCTATGACCTTTCACGGTTCATCCGGGCCGACTACGGGTACTTCGCGAACCGGGATGACGTCTTTAGGCAACTGGGACAAACCCTGTGCGCACCGTCTCGCGTAATCGCGGACCCTATTCTCCGCCGCATCTCCGCCTGAATAGACACCCCCAGCAGACGCCGCGCGAGTAGTTAACCCCCCGATCCCCACAAAATCTCCTCCCGGCTACAATGATAAATATGCCGGACATTGAGCGTTGGCCCACCGGTCGGTTGCTGTCTACAGCGGCGCGGCTAGTTGAACACGCTTGGGATGAGAATCTCAGATCCATCGGCCTTACTCACGCCGGTGTGATAGCCCTTGAGGTCCTTTCAGCCACCGGCCCCATCACCCAGACCACGCTTGCGCAGATCGTGCGGGTGCAGGCCCAGACAATGGGTCAGACCCTCAGCAGGCTCGAAACCCACGGCCACATCAGTCGCCGTCGAAGTTCCGAGGACCGCAGGGTGCACGTCGTTTCGCTGACTGACGCCGGCAGGGAAGCGCTGGAGCGGGCAGTCGAATCGGAGCAACAGGTTCTCGCCCAAGTGTCCATCGATACGTCGATGTTCAGGCAGGAATTAAAAGTGGTCGTGCGCGAACTGGCAGGTCAGCAGGCGCCCGGGCGTGTCGCTGCCGGCGTCCCTTATGCCGGCGGGCGCGAAGACTAGTCCCGGCGCGAAGACTAGTCCGAGACCTTCACTCGGGCTTCTCTTCGAGGAGGCCCCAACGGGCCTTGGAAAAGTCGACGGCGGACTGGTCGCCGCGCGCGGGCCACTCACCGCGTGCTGCCAACTCGTCCAGGACCGCGTCGTACCAAGACTTGACCCCGAACTCAGGTTTCCCGACGTCGAGCAGCCTGAAGAGGGCATCAGCCAAGAAGTTGAGTTCGGCAACGGACAACTTCGCGAGCCCCTGGACCGGATCCAGCTCGCCTTCCAAGCACGAGGCGAGTAGCGCGTTCACAGCGCAGCTCCGAGCTTGGGGGTAGCCGCACAAGAAGACTTGGAAGCGATGGGGGTCCGGCGGGTCATGGGGTTACTCCATGGAAAGAGTTCCGAGGGCCGGCTGCATAACCCACCTTGATGATATCGACGCTGTGAGCCGCGCCGCAAGCACGCCGCGCCGCGCCCGCGAAGCGGGCCGGTTCGCCTATCCGCCGATGTACGACATTTCGATCTTGTGTGGCGCGGCGGGGTCTTTAGCTTTACGGGCGCCGTCTTGAGGGGTGTGGGCACCGCGCAGTTCCGAGTAGCGGTCGGTGCGGCCGCCCCAGAGGGCGGACAACGCCGTCGAAAGCTCGACGTCGGACGCGCCGCCTCTCAGGAGCGCCCTCAGGTCCGTGCCGGCTGTGGCGAAGAGGCACGTGAAGAGCTTCCCGTCGGCGGAGAGCCGGGCCCGCGTACATCCGCGGCAAAAGGCCTGGGTCACGCTGGAAATGACTCCGATTTCGCCGCTGCCGTCCGCGTAGCGCCAGCGATCCGAAGTCTCGCCGGGGTAGTTGGGTGCCACGGGTTCGAGCGGGAACACCGCGCCGATGCGGGCCAGGATCTCGGCTGAGGGCACCACTTCATCCATTTTCCAGCCGTTGGACGCACCGACGTCCATGTATTCGATGAACCGCAGAATGAAGCCGGATCCCTTGAAATGGCTCGCCATGGGAAGAATGTCCTGGTCGTTCGTCCCGCGCTTGACCACCATATTGATCTTCACCGGCCCCAGTCCGGCGGCCTGGGCAACGTCCGCGGCGTGCAGGACCTTCGCCATGGTATAGCCGACGTCGTTCATGGCCTGGAAGGTCTCCTCCCGGAGGGAGTCCAGCGAGACCGTCACCCGGTTCAGCCCGGCATCCTTGAGGGCTTCCGCCTTCTGCGCGAGGACCGAGCCGTTCGTCGTCATGGCCAGGTCCGGAGCCAGCCCGTCAGGAGTGCGCAGCCGGGCCAGCATCCGGACCAATTCCTCGATGTCCTTCCGCAGCAAGGGTTCCCCGCCGGTCAGCCGGATCTTCCGTACCCCGTGCCCCACCGCGATCGACGCCAGCCTGGTGATCTCCTCAAACGTCAGCAGCTGGTCCCGGGGCATGAAAACGAAATCCCGCCCGAAGATCTCCTTGGGCATGCAGTAGACGCACCGGAAGTTGCATCGGTCCGTGACGGAAATCCGCAGGTCCCTCAGGGGCCGATGGAAGGTGTCGGTGATGGAATTGGCGTCCATGCAGCGCCCTCTCAACGCGGTAGTAGTGCCAACCGCTCGTGCCTCTCCCAGCGTATGCCCGGTCCCGGGCGCCCACAATGGAGGAGGCCGAACGACGGCGGCACCGGACTCAGCCGATAGGCTCCGCCATCTGCTCCACAACATACTGGGCATCCACCGACGTCCCGGTCGTCGGATCCGTCATTTCCACCCTCCAGCTGCGGGCAAACTGGTCAACGCCATGTTTCATTGCCACCGTGCCTGAAATGAGGACCGTACCCGGCTGGTTCAGGCCGCGTTCTTCGAGGACCGCCAGCCAGTAGTCCGGGCTGAGGAGCGCCTCGAGCGAACTGTCCTGGATAAGGGTGTCCGGAGTTTCGCCGTAGCCTACCCAGCCCTTGAGCGTGATGGTGTCCAAATGGTCGCGAACATCATCCAGGCGCCAGGCTTTGCGTCCCAACACGTCCGGGCTGGCGTTCTTGCTCCAAGCCACGCCGTGAACCTCAAGCTCGCGGTCCGTGTGGTCGCAGGCCACGGTCAGGAGCACGTCTTCATCAGTGATCACCAGCGCCCATTCCGCTTCACCCGAGGTCCGGCCGTGCTGGACGCGGACTTCCGAGACCTGCTGGGCCAGGTACGGCGACACGGGGTACAGCGCCGGCGTGGTTGCGGGGCCGGGAACGCCGAGCTCGGCCAGCTCGGCGATGTGGGCCTGCACTTCTTCCTGCTCGCGGCCCGCGTAGCCGGCATTCAGGAGGTGCTTGACCTGGACGCTTCTTGAGGTGCCATCGGGAAGTTCAAAGTTCAGAGTCGTCATTTTCTGTCCATCCTTTACGTGTCCTGCTGGAGAAATTTTTCAAATCGGAAACCGGAAACAGTCGCCAATGTACAACCAGTATGCGTAATGTATACATTTAACGCCAGTGTGGCAGGCGTCACCGTAAACTTCTCGTGGAGGAAACCCATGGCCAAAGTCCCAGTTCCGGCTACCGGCGCAACGCCGCGTCCGGGAAAGCCGATGCATCCGAAAGGCCTGTACAAGGCCTTTGCCGCAAGCCTCACCGGCACCGCACTCGAGTGGTACGACTTTGCCGTCTACTCGGCCGCGGCCGCGGTTGTATTTCCCATTGTCTTCTTCCCGTCATCGGACCCCTTGACCGGGACCATCCTGGCGTTCTCCACCTACGCGGTGGGCTACGTGTCCCGTCCTGTGGGCGGCATCATTTTCGGCCGGCTCGGTGACCGCATCGGCCGCAAGAAAGTCCTGGTGACAACGCTGATGATCATCGGCGTCGCCACCGTGCTGATCGGGGTGCTACCTGGTTACGGCAGCATCGGCATCTCGGCCCCGATCATTTTGGTCTTGCTGCGCTTCGCGCAGGGTGTTGGCGTTGGTGGCGAATGGGGCGGCGCGGTGCTGCTTTCCAGCGAATACGGTGATCCCCATCGGCGCGGCTTCTGGGCCTCCGCGGCCCAAGTCGGGCCGCCGGCCGGCAACCTCCTTGCCAACGGAACGCTGGGCGTCCTGACCGTCAGCCTCAGCGAAGCGCAGTTCATCAGCTTCGGCTGGCGCATCGCATTCCTGGTCTCGGCCGTGCTGGTCGGGTTCGGTCTTTGGATCCGGCTGAAGCTTGAAGATACCCCTATTTTCAAGGCCATCGAGGCGCACGGCGAACAGCCCAACGCTCCGGTCCGCGAAGTCTTCAGCACGGAACTCCGGCCGCTCGTCGCTGCCACCCTGTGCCGGGTAGGCCCGGACGTGCTTTACGCCCTGTTCACTGTCTTCACCCTGAGCTACGGAATCCAGGCCCTCGGCTATGACCGCAGCCAGGTCCTCACTGCCGTGTTGATCGGCTCGGCGTTCCAGCTGTTCATGATCCCGCTGGCCGGTGCAGTCTCCGACTGCTTCAACCGACGCCTCGTCTACGGGATCGCGGCAGTGGTAGGAGCTGCCTGGACTTTCGTCTTCTTCGGCATCCTGCGCGGGCACAGCGAGCCGCTGCTGATCGCGGGAATTGTCCTGGGCCTTATGGCGCACTCCTTCATGTACGGACCGCAGGCCGCCTTCATCGTGGAGCAGTTCTCCCCGAGGCTGAGGTCCACGGGAAGTTCGCTGGCCTACACTTTCGCCGGCGTGATCGGCGGCGCAATTGCACCCTTGATGTTCACGCTGCTGCTGTCCCAGTTCGGCACGTGGATCCCGGTTGCCATCTATGTGGCCGTGGCCGCCGTCGTCACCCTGGTGGGGCTGGCGCTCGGCCGGGACTCCAACGCGGTGGAGGACGAGGACTACCGTCTGCTGCTCGAAGGAACGGCGGCAGCAGGCCCGTCGTCCGCCGCCGCGGAATCCCGCTGACGCTGACTACCTCAGGTGCGCAGCAGGATGTCCCGGGTGACCGCCAGGTGATGGTCAATGGCTTTCTGCGCCTTCGACGCATCGCCGGACATCAGGGCGTCGAGTATGTCCTGGTGTTCGGCGCACACCTGCTCGCGGCGGCCTCCGGTACGGAACAGCGCGGAGACACCCACCAGAATCTGCCGGACGTGGAGCTTGCTGTACGTCCGGGAGATGAGCTCGTTCCCCGCCGCGTCAATGAGCTGCTGGTGGAAGAGGGTGTCCAGCCGGATAAACTCACGTGCCGCTTCCGGGCTCAGGTCCGCGGGAAGCTTTGCCTGCTGGTCAAGGGTTTCCTGCATCGTCCCGGCGGGAACCCGGCCCTGCTCGATGACCAGCCGGGCGGCGTGGCTCTCAAGGACCCCGCGCAGTTCCATCAATTCGGACATCTCCCGGCCGGTCACCGGAGGAACGTACGCTCCGCGCTGAGGAATCAGTTCCACCAAGCCGTCCGAGACCAGCAGCAAGAGTGCCTCACGCACCGGAGTGCGCGATACCCCAATTTCCGCGGCCAGTTCCTGCTCATTCAGGAACTTCCCCTGGACTTCGGGGTCAATCAGGATATTTTCACGCAGGTACGCGTACGCCTTCTCGCGGCCGGACGCCGCAGTCCCCGAACTTTTTCGCATACATCATGTATACAACAATCTGGAGTAAATTCATGCGTTTAGCCGTGGCACAAATCATCACGGGAGCCAATGTGGCAGCCAACCTGGACCTGATCCGAGAATACGCCACCCGGGCCAAAGCCGCTGGAGCCGAACTCGTGGTCTTTCCTGAAGCAGCGATGCGCGCCTTCGGTAACAGCCTGGCCGACATCGCCGAACCCCTGGACGGGCCGTGGGCCGCAGCGGTCCGCAGCCTTGCGCGGGAGCTGGCCATCGCCGTCGTGGCGGGAATGTTCACTCCAGGCGAGGGCGGACGGGTCCGGAACACGCTTTTGGTCACCGGCCCCGGGGTGGACACGTCCTACGACAAGATCCACCTCTTTGATGCATTCGGCTTCGCGGAGTCTGATTCGGTCGACGCCGGCGCCTCGCCAGTAACCTTCGAACTCAACGGCACTGTGTTTGGCCTTGCCACCTGTTACGACGTGCGCTTCCCCGCCCTTTTCACCGCCAACGCCCGGGCAGGAGCACACGTCAACATCGTCTGCGCGTCGTGGGGCGCCGGCGAGGGCAAAGCCGAGCAGTGGGAGCTGCTGGTGCGGGCCCGCGCAGTGGACAGCACCACGTTCGTAGTGGCGTGCGGCCAAGGCAATCCCGCGAGCGTCGGCCTGCCCCCTGCCGGCACTGCGCCCACAGGCATAGGGCACAGTGCTGTGATCTCGCCGCTGGGTGCCGTGGTGGCCGCCCTTGGAGAAGTCCCGGAACTCGCCATCGTCGAAATCGATACGTCCAGCGTCGAAGAGGTTCGGGGCAAGCTTCCGGTCCTGGCCAATGCCCGGGACCTTTAGCTGCGTGGAGACTAGCGGACGTCCTCGCCGTCGTCCTCTTTGAGGGCCAGCCAGTAGGCCGAGCCGTCGGGCGTGCGGCCCACCATACCGGAGTCGACAAGGTACCGCCGGAGCATTGGCACGTCGCCGGTGAACCGGGCGAGGCGTTCGTTGAGCTCCCGCTCTGCCACACGATCGCCTTTGTCCAGGATGCGCGCGGCCGCCCATGCGAGAAGCTTGAGTCGGTCTGCCTCCCGTGCGGGGTAACGGTCGATGCGGCCGTCCGCAGCCAGGAAGCGCTCGACGCCGGACGGGCTGGGCGCCGGTGAGAGACCCGCCAGCGCGTCCCGGAAGATATGCTCGCGAATGCGGTAGCGGACGCTGCCTTCGGTCTCGACCGTCTCGACCAGCCCTGCTTGGTTGAGAAGCGTGAGCGCCCGTGCGAGTTTCGCTGGCGGGAGCGAGCTGCCCGGGGCTCCGCCAATGCTGATCTCGGCGAAGACCTTCCGGGCTTGGGCGTTTGCCAATGCCGCGAGGAGGCGCCGCGGATCCGGCGTCGTCGATGAGTCGCTCCCCATGGGCCCAGCATAGGCACAAATCGAGGCCGGGCAGATAGCGCAACCGGGCGGAATACCCTTGAGTTCGCCGCCCTCCCGTGGTTCTCACGGGAGGGCGGCGCGCCGAACGACTCTTCGACTTAGCCGGCAGGGATGTCTTCGAAGGTGACCTGGTCCAACAGGACATGGCCCCAGCTTCCCGTGCCGTTATCGACGACTTGGAGCTGGGCGCTCTGGCCGATGAGGTCGGAGACGTTCCACGACGTCCATGCGAGGTGCTCGCTGTTCTGGCCCGTCGTGGTGCGAACCACCTGCCCGTTGACGACGAGATTCACCGTGGTCTGATGGTCGGGCTCACCGCCAATCGCGTTCGGCACGCTGCTGAACACGATCTGGTCCACCATGATGTGGCCCCAGGGCCCGGTTGCGTGGTCGATGACCTGGATTTGGGCCTTCTGCCCCACGAGCGTGTGGACGTCCCAGTTCACGTTCGACATCGTCGATGAGTTCTGGCCCGTTGCCGTGCGGACGACCTGCCCGTTGACGAGGAGGTTCACCGCAGCGGCACCTGACTGGGCCCAGGGGTGGTTTCCTCCCGCGATGAGGAAATCGATATAGTCCCGCGTGATCGTGAATGTCGGCGACGTAATCGCGCCCGTGGCCGCATCACCCCCTCCGACGTACGTATCGAGGACCTTGGAGCCGAGCTGGTTGGGGAGGGATTCCGCCGTCGGGCCTTGGCCAATGTAACTGCCTGAGGCCTTCCACCCCGCGCCCCAGGCCGCGCCCTCGAAGTCGGCGAAGACGTCCGAGGGTCTCGGGTTGTTCCCGCCTCCTGCGAGGAAGTTGACGTAGGAGTGGCCGACGGTGAACGACGGCGAGGTCAGGGTTCCGGTCGACGCATCGCCGCCGTTGAAACTGTTGACGAGCCTGTTTCCGAGGTAGCCCGTGACGGGCTGCTGGTTAGGGAGTGTCCCGGTGGCGGGCCCGGAACCGAAGGCCGCTCCCGCCGTCGTCCATGAACCATAGGTGCCGCCCTCGAAGTCCGCGTAGGGCGCCGCGGGATTCGCTTGCTCCGTGATGTTCGCGAATTCCGTGATCGAGAGGTTGGCGAAGTTGGCGCTGCCCCCGATCGTGTAAAGCGAAATCCCCGTGTCCGACGACGTGAAGAAGTCCTGGTTCGAGAGCGCGATACGGCCGTCGTCGGCGAAGACCTCCACGCTGCCGTGGTCCACGAGGATCCGGAGGTGTACGGACGTCGCACCGGAGGCGAGCGGCGCCTGGGACTGCTGGTAGGTACCGAAGGAGTACGGCACTTGGTCTTGCGCGGAGCGGTCAACGTAGAGGTTGCCCCCGTAGACGCCGATGTTCGTGTGGCGGCTGCCGTCCTTGTTCTCGCCGATCGAGATGCCGACGTTGTTGAGGGTGGTCCAGCTGACGTCCGCGTCGAGCTCGTACGCCGAGCCGTGGTAGTCGAGGGCCGTCCGCCCATTGACCGTGGCGTTGGCGGGCTTCACGGTCTTGGTGGCGTAGTTGGCCAGACTCGGCGTCGGCTGGGACAGGAGGCTGTAGACACCGCTGCCCTCGGACTTGAGGCTGAGCTGGCGCACCACGGACATCTGCCCGTTGTAGTTGTCGGTGGAGTCAGTCGGCACGGTGTGCGGCGCGTAATGCCAGTTGTTCATCCAGCCGATCGCGTAACGGGAAGTGTCGGGATTCGCGGCGTCGGGCCAGCTCACGGAGGCGTACCAGTCCAGGCCCCAGTCGAGCCACTGCGGATCAGCCTGGTCTGGGACGAACGCCGAGCCGTTCCACGTGCCGGTCCAATATGCGTATGTGTCCGGCTTGCCGCTGTAGTCGCCCTGCATGCTTCCGGCCATGATCCAATGCCACGAACCGTCGTCGGCCTTCATCTGGAAGATGTCCGGACACTCAACGCCGCCGATGTTCGGGGTGGTGTAGCTGAAGTCTGTCTGGTGGGTCCAGGTTTTGAGGTCCGGTGAGGTGTAGAACGTGATCTTCTGCTGGCGGCCTATCGCTGCCACCCACGTCGAGTGCGCCGCGTCCCAAACGATCTTGGGGTCGCGGAACCAATCCGAAGCGTCCGGGTTGGCGATGACCGGTGCGCCGTACTGCGTGAAGGTTGTCCCGCCGTCGGTCGAGTACCAGAGGTATTGCGATTGCTGGAACGCGTCGCCGTCGGTGGGCTGCGTAGCGAGCGCGACGACGGCGCCGGCTCCGAAGCCCGCGGTGTTGTTCGTATCGATCACCGAGGAGCCGGTCCACACGGGGAAATTGCTTTGGAGCGGAAGGGCGTCGCCCTGGTCGTTGAACACCACAGTGTCCGACGACGTCGCATGTCGCCACCCGCCCGGACCGTTGTCCTGGTTGCTGTGAAGGTAATACAGGTTGTACTTGCCGTTGAGATAGATGGGCCGCTGGGGGTCGCTCAGCCATCCCGACGGGGGAGTCATGTGGTACGCGGCGCGCATGGGCGGCGCGGTCGCGCTGCCGACGGCTCCCGCGCCCGGAAGGTCCCCGGTAACTATGGTGGTCGTGAAAAACATCGTGAGCGCGGCGAAGAGGGCGAGCACGCCCGCCCTCTTCGACAGCCTCCTTGCTGAGTGGGCCATAAAATCTCCGGGTCTCGGTGAGGACTACTCGACCGCCGATAGCTCTGCGTCGAGCCTCTGCACACGGCGTTGTTGAGCAGGCGGGGGAGTTCGTGGTGGAGTCGGACTTGTGATTAAACGCTTAATCACGGCAAGAATAGCGAGTGGTGGGTCTTTGATCAAGCGTTTAAGCGGATTTGTTTGGTTGGCAGCGTGGATGGGATGACATCTCACGTTTTCAACCCGGTGCCCGTCTTCACAGCAGACAGAACGGCAGAGACGGAAGGAAAGAGCAATGAACATCACGACAGACTCGCCTTGGCCGTATTCAATGGGATGGACATGAAGCAACCGTTCGAGACAGTGGTCGTGCAGCACGGCGTTACCGTGCTTCGGGTCTGTCGTGCGCTTTTGGAGGTGCATGACGCGGATGACGCGTGGTCGGAGACATTTCTTGCCGCGATGCGTGCCTACCCGGACCTTCCAGAGACTGCGAACGTCGAAGCGTGGCTGGTCACGATCGCGCGCCGGAAAGCCATTGACGTCCACCGGGCTGCGAAGCGAATCCCCTTGCCGGTGGCGGAGCTGCCTGAGGCTCCGACAGCGTTGGGAATTCCCGGTGCGGATGACACTGACGTGTGGATGTACGTTGGCAAGCTCCCTGAGAAGCAGCGGCAGGCGATCACCTTCCGCTATCTCGTCGGGATGTCGTACGCGGAGATCTCCACAATTCTCGGCGGTACAGTCGAGGCCGCACGAAGAGCCTCGGCCGATGGCCTCAAGAACCTCAGAAGGAACTATCCAGGCGCGCGGAGCCAGTCAGAGCTGGCGAAAGGGGCAAGATCATGAGTGACATCCAGGGTGATGACACCCTCACGGGCTTGGCAGCGCCCATCGACGCCGAGAAGCTGGCGGTGCTGCATCGCCGGCTGGAGGTCGCGGCACACGCGGAGGGCCTCCTCGACGTTGCCTACACGACCGTGGATAGCCCTGTCGGGAAGCTGCTGCTCGCAGCCACGCCGACAGGACTTGTCCGGGTCGCGTACGCGGTCGAGGACCACGACCGTGTGCTCGAATCGCTGTCGGAGAAAATCAGCCCGCGCATTCTGCGTTCCCCGAAACAGCTGGAGGTCGTGGCACGTGAACTGGACGAGTACTTCGAGCACCGCAGGAAGCGCTTCGATGTGCAGCTGGACCTGTCGTTGTCAGGTGGCTTCCGCCAGCTCGTCCAGAGGCACCTGCCGGACATCGGCTATGGCCAAACCCGCAGCTACAAGGAGATGGCCCAGATGGTCGGCAACCCCAAGGCAGTCCGTGCCGTCGGCACCGCTTGCGCGACCAACCCCCTCCCGGTCGTCGTTCCGTGTCACCGCGTGCTGCGCACCGATGGGTCCCTCGGTGGCTACATCGGCGGCCTGGAGGCCAAGACGATGCTGCTCGAACTGGAGGCTGCAGCATGACTGGCGGAGAAATCAGGGCGGACAACCCGTGGCGTGATCGAGTCGAGTCGGCCGACTGGTCGGACGTAGCTGATGAGATAAACGAGTACGGCGGGGCGATTCTCCCGCAGCTCCTGACGCCCGGGGAGGCCTCGGAGATTCGTGACCTGTACGAGAGCGACGAGCTGTTCCGTAGCACGATCAACATGGGTCGTCACCGTTTCGGCGAGGGCGAGTACCGGTACTTCCGGGCTCCCTATCCCGAACCCATCGAGCGGCTGAAGCAGGCGCTCTACCCCCGGCTGCTGCCTGTTGCCCGCGACTGGTGGACGAAGCTTGGTCGACCAACTCCGTGGCCGGACACTCTCGACGAGTGGCTGCAGATGTGCCACGACGCCGGCCAGACCAAGTCCACGGCGATCCTGCTGAAGTACGGCGAGAAGGACTGGAACGCGCTCCATCGCGACCTTTACGGTGATCTGGTGTTCCCGCTCCAAGTGGTCATCAACCTGAACGAACCGGGCGTGGACCACACCGGCGGCGAGTTCCTGCTGCTCGAACAACGCCCGCGCGCACAATCGCGGGGTACGGCGACCCTGCTGCCCCACGGACACGGCTACGTGTTCACCACCCGCGACCGCCCTGTGAAATCGGCCCGCGGCTGGTCCGCCGCACCAGTCCGTCACGGCGTCTCAGCCATCCGCTCCGGCGAGCGTCACACACTTGCCCTGGTATTCCACGACGTAGCATGAGCATAGTGAAGAACTACACGCTCACCGGTCCCGATGGCCGCCCCTACGCGTCTCCGTTCAAGGGCGCGTGGGGCGGACACCGCGGTGGGAAAATCTACGGACGCCTCGATTGCCCCTCCGCTCTACGCGCGATCGCACGTGGCGGGTACGCCAAGAATCGCCTGTTCTTCTCCGACGAAGCCACCGCACTCGCCGCTGGTTATCGGCCATGCGGAGCCTGCTGCAAAGACCGCCACCAGGCATGGAAGAACCAACTACCGCCGGGCCCTCAACCTATGGGGCTCCATAACCTGGACGGTGGTTTACCGGGTTCTGGGGCATTGATGGCGTGAGTGGTCTCTCCGCCCAAAGCAAAAGCCCTGGTTCCCTTGCAAACATAGGGAACCAGGGACCTTTCAAGTGGCGGTGACGGTGGGATTTGAAACCTATCGTGCCCCAGCAGTGGCAAGGAAAACCTCTAGATTCCGGGGTTTTTCATCACCTGGAATCACACCATTTCACAGCAAATGTGGGCAGAATGTGGGCAGGATGTGGGCAGAGGGCTAGAGCTGGGCCCGAATCGGGTTGATGTGCTTGTCGTCGCGACTGTAGTAGGGAGGATCTTCGGTGAACCGGCCGTCCAAAATCTCGACATTGGACATTTTGTCAATTAAGAAGAGATCCCAAAATGGAACGGGCCGCGAATTGCCACGGCCATCGACTTGATAGCCGCGCAAAACCTCATTGCCGGTCGTGGCGTGAGGTCCGCAGGCCGCAGGCTGCACTACGCGGGGGTGGCCATCGTAATGGAATGAGACAAGATTGCGATTCTGTATTGCACCTGAGAAATCCACGATAAGTCCCCAATCGGATAGTTTCTGCCCAAGTGGCCGAAACCCTCAGAGCATGCCATGGGTCCCCGCCAGGTAGGAAGAGGCTTTCGAAATTCCTGTTCCCATCTTGCGGACTTTCTGCGGACTAAACGTCCATCCAGCCGCCGTTCCGAAGCCATCTGGTGATTTCCATGACGTCATCCTTGGACTCAGTCAGGACGGCGACGCTCACCGTGCGATGACCGCGGCTTTCGTTATCGATCAGCTCTGTTGCGAGATTCTTGGCATGCTCAAGCGAATCGGCTTCAATCGGGATTGGGCGCGACTGGCTTCGGTTCAGTGATCCATCGGTCGGGTAAATAAAAGTGAGCTCGAAATTTTGCATGAGCTCAGGCTAGCCCGAACCTCCCCTGTGTTAATCAAAAAGAGTCTCCCGCCCTTTCATCATCGGTTCGCTGGCGGTTCCGCTGGCAGAGCATCCAACCAGGCGGCCAGATCCTCGTGGCGGATCACGCCCTTGGTATTCGCGTATCGGGCAAGCAGGCGGCCGTCAGCGACCTCCTGCTTCAGCGTCCGGATACTGTAGCCGGTCTGTTCCGCGGCCTCTTCGAATGTGTAGGCGAGCTTCTGAATCGTCATACTGTCGATCCTCGCTGAGGGGGCGCCGCGGAGCCCACGGCTGTCCGCTCGCTGGACATCTCGGACCCGTAGGCTCGACCCATGGATGATGCCCCAATGATGACGGCCGCGGATCTAGCGGCTCGGCTGAACGTGTCACTCGAGACGGTCTACAAGATGTGCAAGACCCACAAGTGGCCACACACGAAGATCGGCCGGATCTATCGATTCAATGAAGAGCACTACCAGACCATCATCGCCACGCCGCCAGCCCCCGAACTAAAGCCGCGGACCCAGCGCGAGAACATTGCAAGGCTCCTTCGCTTGACGCAGTGACGTGACTGGGCTATTGCGCGCGCGACCCCCCTCACGAGCCCGGGGAGGGGGAGGAGGCTACCCGGCGGAGTCTCCGTGGGGTCTTGGCCCTAGGGATTCGTCTAACCCCTAGGGCCAAGGCCGCTGTCGTTACGCCGTGGTGGTCTCCTCGTCGGTGCTTTCGATCAGGCTAACGGGCGGCTGGGTGACGGATGCAGTCACTTCCTGCGGTGGCCGCGTCGCCTTGAGCGCCTTCGTCTTGAGCCTGCGCTGCGCCCAATCGGCGGCCTCCGGGTCATCGCTGGTTGCCCAGCCTGACGCGAGCCACATGTCGAGTTCCGCATGCTCAAGGTCAACGCTGAACGTCTCTCCGGGGCCGTAGGCGGCGCCGCCGTGGAAGACCTGGAACGGCGGCTGGACGGTCACCTTCAAGTTGCTCACAGCCCGGTCACCTTAACGATACCGGCCGGGCGCTGCACGCCGAGGTTGAGGCGCTCTTCCTGGATGAACGCGGTCTGGTTGCGCTGGAACGTGTCGCCGGGCTTGCCGACCTGGAGGTTGATCCCTTCGCGAATAAGCGCTGTGCAAGAAACCTGGAGGTTGGCGACAACGGACGCTCCTGCGGCAATCTTGGTCGTGGTCACCACGGGAATGCCCCAGAGGCTGTTCGCTTCGGCGGCGGTTGGGTCTGGGTTGAGGATGTACCGGCCTTGGCTGTCCTTGGTCCTCCGGAGCTTGGACCACGTGGTCGGGTGGAGGATCACGGTATCCGCGTCGCAGTACGCAGGCCCGACGCGGAGGTCAGCTATGGCCTGTTCCATGGCGTCAAGGCCGGTGTCGGTTCCGACTGCGCGGGTGAGGATTCCGGACTGGTTGAGCATGCCGAGCATGTTCGTTCCCGTCCCATCGCCGTTCAGGAGCTGGTTATTCTCCGCGTCGATGACAAGGTCGCGCAAGTGCTCGGTGACGTACGACTCAATGCTCCGGAAGTCGAGGAGGACTTCGTCATTAAGGGTGGACGTCACCGCGATCTTGGCCGGCGTGATGATCGTCTTGCCCATGTTCAGCGACACTTCGGGCTTGAGTGCCCCGGGCGCGACGGTCGTCGCCGCCCCTGTGGTGGACAGGTGGCTGATCCACTCCACGCTTGGCCCCATGGGCGTGGACGGCATGCGCTCGAGGATGCGGGTCGGTTCGAATCGGAGGTTGACGATGCCGGGCAGGAGCGTCGGGGGCAGCAAGGCCTCGTTTGCCTGCATGGCGTCGGCCGATGACGGGATCTTCATGCCAAGCTCGACGCGCAGGCTGGTGCCAGACTTCACGGCCGCGATGATCTGCTGCATCTGCTCGCGGTCAGGGATCAGGTTCGGGACGTATCCACGCTTGGCGATTGTGTCGTGTCCGACGTAGCCGCTGGGCCCGAAGATCGTCGCGGTCGGGTCGGTGCCAGCGGCGCCGGAGAATGCCCTGCTCTTACCTTCGACATACTCGAGTGATTTGAGTTCGGATTCTGCGTGGTTGAGTTGCTCCTCGAGAGGCTCGACGAGACGCTTTGCCGTTGCGTTGTCGAGGCTCGTGTTGTTGAGGATCTGGAGGGCGGCAGCGGCATAGGATTTGAGCGCATCCCTGGCTTGAGCCGAGGTGCGGTAGGTGGGAAGTTTGCTGGTCATTTCGAATCTCGGAATTCTGCGGACCCCGAGGTTTATGAGGGGATCTGGCACCAAAAATCAGGGAAGGTGCCTTCGGCTCTTGCGCGATCGATCAGCGCGTCTGCCGTCGCCCCGATGGGGGCGTTTTCCGAGCTCCTCCGTGGGGGCTGTGCGCCGGGACTTTCAGCGGGGGCCTTTCGGCGCCGGCTTAGTTATCCGGGGGCTTTGCGCCAGTCGATTCAACTCTGAAAGCAGATTAACACAGGGCCGAGACATTCCGTGTGTCCCGGCCCTGTGTGTCGCCTTATTCGTATTGCAGGTTCATCGGGCATTCCGGCGTGTGGAGCTCGGCCGCCCTGCCCTGGCCGTCGTATGCGGCAATCGGCTTGGGCCTGTGCCCGCACTCGGGGCAGATCTCGTTCCGGAGGAGGCTCTGAGCCTCGATCCGGTCTAAGTAGGCCATGGGCGGCTCGACGGGTGCCGATGCCGCGTCTGGGACGTTCGGGTCTGGTGCGTAGCTCATTACTTTCCTGTCCTCTGGGTCTTACGGGTTTTGGGCGGGCGTGGCTTGGTGGCCTTCCCGTTGATGATCGCGGCGAGGCGCGTCTTGTAGCTCATGCTGGGTCTCCTGGCCCTTTCTGTGAAAAAAAATTCTGTGTATAGAAATGACTACCCGGCGGAGTCAGGCGCACGTCGTTGCCGTCAGGGATTTGGGCACCCCTACCCCGGGGTCTGCGTCGTCGTCGTCGTTACTGGGGTTGGATTGTGTAAGTCAGCGGGGTTGGCTGGGGCGTCGGCGCCATAGACGCGGGTACGTTGGCCGTCACGGGTGCGGCTGCCGGGAGTGTGAAGCCTGGGATGGCGGCGGCGAGTGCTTGGATCTGGGCGTCTTGGTGCTTGACGACGTTCAGGAGTTGGACCGAGAGCAGGTCATAGCGGACGGAGTCGATCTCGCCGTCGAACCATGAGATTAGTTCGGGGCAGTGCTCGGCCACTTGTTCGGCAATGAGGCCATAGTTGTCGGGGCCGCCGCTGATCTTGTCGTAGAGCACGGGCGTGAGTGCGAGGACGTTTGCCGGGTCGGTGTGGTGGGAGCGGACGTTTTCCTTGTACCGGATGCTGGAGACGTTCCGGCCGAAGTGGAAGCCACCGTCGTTGCCTACCCAGACGGCGTATTGGGTGGTTCCGGCGACGTTGTTGGTCCAGCCGTATTGTGAGCCGTCTGCTTGCGGTACGGTCCCTGAGGTGATGTCTGCGCCGACGTGGGTGTGTGAGCTCGGGGGAAACGTGGACGGGATGCCGGAGATTGTCGCCCATGTCGTGGTCTGCGCTCCGATCTGAACCCATGTTGTTCCGACGAGGACTTCTACGCCGTATAGGCCGGGGTTCGCGTTTTCCATGAGTCCGAAGCGGGCGACGACGATTCCGGTTGAGTCGCAAACCTCGAACGCGCCGCCGCCGGTGGCCATGCGGAGACTCACTGTGCCGTCTGCGCGGAGCGTTTCGAGGAACCCGACGACGTCGATACCGCCGGCCTTTGGGCTGATGCCCATGGGCCCGAACGGGTCCGCTGCGGCCTGTTCATTCAGCCGCCTCTCGAGTTCTTGCACTTTGCGGACAAGCCAGTTCTCGTCAGGGACGATGGATCCGAAGCTTCCAGGCTGCATGTCTAGTTCCTTTCATTCGGTGTTTGGGTGGGTGTGGGTGTTGCTTGGGTGGCCGCTTCGATATGGTCTGCCATGTCGTGCAGGGTGTCTGCCATGGTCCGCGCTTCCTCCGGTGTCATGTGGGCTTGGAGATCCTGGCCTCGGAAGAGTCCGATGCCGGGGGTTTCGTTCCGTTCCCGGTCCTTCCAGACCCACCATCGGACTCTTAGTCGGGGCCGCTTGGCAATCAGCACGGTGGTTCCATTCCTTCGGGCTATGCGGTCCTGCGGGCTCATGATGCGGCTTTCTGGTTTTCAATCAGGGCTTCTAGTGCGTTGAGTTGGCGGTTGCGTTCGGCCTCGATGGGACTGGATCCCTTGCCGGCGTTTTCTTTCGCGCGCGTTGGTTCCCTAGTTACGTAACTGGACCCCGAACTTAGTCCTCCCTGTTTTTCCTCTTGTAGTCCTCCCTGTGGTTCCTCAGTACTCATAGGGGGCAACGTTTCGTTGGGGCAGTCTCCAACGTCTTGTTGCCCCAGGTGGGGCAACGTTTCGTTGGCGGGTGGGGCAATGTTTTGTTGGGGCACCTGGGGCAACGTTTCATTGGGGCGCTCGAGGAATTTCTGGCCTATGGCGTCGCCTGACTGCTCGCGAGAAATGGCCACCCAAGTTACCCCGCGACCGCTCCCGGACCTGCCGCAATCTGCCTTTGCATAGGTGACTTTGGGTTCCAATGCGAGGGCATATTCCGCCCTTACCCCGAGGCGCGCTTGATAGCTCGAAACGATCGCGCCTTCGAGCGATAACTTCGCAATGGTCTGGCGGAAGACCTCCTTCGAACTAGACCGCTTGCTTACCGTGTCCAGTCCAATCGCATTTGCGACAGCCTCCCAGCCGCCGAAGTAAACCGGAGGCTTGTCAGCGTCGAGTGCCATGTTTGCCATGAACGCCAGGGCGCGTGCCTCCCGGTGGCTCAAGTGACGCCAGTTGGCGAATACCTTTGCGACGTTCTGTGCTCCCATGCGTCGGATTCCGTTCGTGTTGTCGAGGCGCTCAGAGGCCGGCGGTCCGGGCAGTTTGGGCGGCCGCGATGAGATCCGCGGCGAGCTCAATCGCGTCGTCCGGGGCGAGGTTTGGTTTGGCCATCCACAACTCGACGGTTTGCAGGCCCGTGGCCATATCCCATACCGGCGTGATGATCCAGCGCCGCTTGATGATCTCCGGGCCCTCCCAGCGATCCTCGAAGCCGTGCGCCTTGGTGTATCCCGTCGGCGGAGTTTTCCATGGCAGATCCAGGAGGCGTCGCAACTTCGGGAACGATCCGGCAATATCGCCGAGCTCTCGCAACGTGATGTTGTTCTTGATATCGTTGGGCACAAGAATCTCCTTCTAACTGTGGGTTTGTTCTTCGGCCGTGACGGACTTTGGCGAGGCGTCACGGTCTTTTTCTGTCTTGAGTCGGATCTTGACCGACTTTGCTGGCGTCAGCACCGGCCATGGCGGCAGTTCGCAGGCGCAATCGCCCAGCCATTCGCATTCGCAGCGGGCCACTAGGACGCCACCCGATCGCCGGTTTGCTGCCGGGTTTGCGCATCTAGCCACGCAGTCAGGTCAGAAGCCCTATACCGGACTGAGCGTCCTGCCTTGATGAACTTCGGGCCCTTCCCCAAGTAGCGCTCTTGGGCGGCCGACGCTTTGCTGATCCCCCTCCACTCGCAGTATTCGGCGACGGTAAGAAGCTTGTCCTTCTCCATAATTCCTCCCTTTGGTTCAGTTCTGACAACGGAGCCCCCATGGCTCCTAGGAATGACACTAGGTTGATTTACGCAGTGATGTCAAGAATGCTCCCAAATGATTCCTGCTTGTCGTCAGTGAACCAACCTGCAACAATGAGCCATGCCCGAAATGACAGTTGAATCCTCGTACACGCCAGACGAAGGGGCGCAGACGCACCACCTCGGCTCCGTAATGATCGACATGCCGGGCACGTTGGTGATTAGCGATGAGCCAGCCAAGGGGCAGGAAGTCTCGTTTCGTGTCGATTGGGTTCAAGGGGAAGGCGTGCGGCCAACGGCGATCACGGTCTCGTCAACCGTGGGGCGGGAAGTGACTTCAACGGACCTGCGCAACGTGAATGTCAAACAGCTTTGGCGTGCAGCGATCGTGGACCATGTGGTCTACCGGCGCATGTTCCACTTCGACTGGGAGAAGTTCGACGGCAAAATAGCATTCGACAGTCCGGTCCAGCTGCCTGATGACATCCTCGAACGGCTTCGGTTAAGAGGCCCAGAGAGGGCAACGCTGGCCTATGTGGTTGACCTGTATATGTTTGCCGACTCAATCGGGCTGGCTCCGGCGCTGTATGTTCAGCAGATATTTGCGGGGGAGAAACTCGAGCCGCTGCCAAGGACTACCGCCACGAAGTGGATCAAGAAAGCGCGTGACTTGGGCATGTTTGAAGAATGGTTCCTAAATGGCGACGATTGAGCCGTACGAGACGACGGCGGGCAGGCGTTACCGTGTCCGCTACCGAAAACCTGACCGAAAGCCAACCGACAAGCGCGGATTCAAAACGAAGCGGGATGCGGAGCGGTTCGCCAGGACAGTCGAGGTTTCCAAGGACCGCGGGGAGTTCATAGACGCTACAGCCGCGATGGCGACGATAGGGCCACTGGGGGCCGAGTGGCTGGCCCGTCAGACGCATTTGAAGCCGTCGTCGTACCGGCCGCTCGAATCCGCTTGGAGACTTCACGTGCTGCCCGTGTGGGGGAGTGTGGCTGTGGCTGACGTCCGGAAGACGACTGTTCAGCAATGGGTGTCCGAGATGACTCTCGGAGACCCGGAGGCGAAGCCGCCGCGGAAGCCCAAAGGGGCCACTCTGGTTATCCGGGCCTACGGGGTGCTGGCATCGATCCTGGACGACGCAGTGAGTGATAGGCGGACCCTCAGCAACCCTTCCAGGGGCGTGTCCCTGCCCCGCAAGGTGAAGAAGCCTCATGTCTACCTGAGTCACGATCAGGTGCACGAGCTGGCGGCCGCGAGCAAGTACCCGGGGCTGGTCCTGGTATTGGCCTATTGCGGGATCCGTTGGGGCGAGGCAACCGCGCTGAAGGTCAAGCACCTCGATATGCTCCGTCGTCGGCTCATGATCGAGGAGAATGCCGTCCAGGTCGGTTCTGTGATCCACGTCGGCACTCCCAAGAACCACAAGAAGCGGACGGTGCCCTTTCCGAAGTTCCTGGCCAAAAGGTTGGCTGCTCAATGCGAGGGCAAGGGCCGGGATGACCTGGTGTTCCCGGACGAGAACGGGCATTACCTCCGCGCTGCGCGGGTGCACGAGGACAATATGAGCTGGTTCGCGGGTGCCGTGAAGAGATCAGGGGTGCCACGAATCACGCCTCACGACCTCCGGCATTCAGCGGCGAGCTTCGCAGTATCGGCCGGCGCGAATGTGAAGGTGGTCCAAAAAATGCTCGGTCACAGCTCCGCGGCCATGACGCTGGACACCTACGCGGACCTGTTCGACGGGGATCTGGACTCAGTTTCAGACGCTCTAGATCACGCTGTCTCTCTGGCAAGTGTGGGCAAAATGTGGGCAAACACCTAGCTTGAGCAAAGCAAAAGGCCCCCGATCCCTTGTAAACAAAGGGAAGCAGGGGCCTCGCTATCTGGCGGTGACGGTGGGATTTGAACCCACGTTGGCTTTTACACCAAACAACATTTCGAGTGTTGCACCTTCGGCCGCTCGGACACGTCACCAACTGAAATAGGGTACCGGAGTGGAGGCCTGTTCCCCAAAACGGTCGGGCGTCACCCACTTAGTAAGTAACCTTCCCTTCCGTAATCGCAGCCGCAGGACTAGATTCGCAAGCACGATGACACAACACGCACCGCAGAAAACGCACACACAAACGGCCTTGGCCTACTGGACGGTCGGCCCCTGCCAAGGTGAACTCCGAAGCGAGGAACTTCCGGCTCCAGCCGAGGGCTATGCTCTGGTCCGGGCCCTGTACTCGGGAATCAGCAGGGGAACCGAGCTCGTGGTCCATAAAGCGCACGTCCCTCCCCGGATTGCGGAGAAGATGCGGGCACCCCATCAAACCGGGGATTTTCCCGCGCCGGTCAAGTTCGGCTATCTATCGGTTGGCATCGTTGAAGAAGGCCCCGAGGATTGGATCGGCCAGAACGTCTTCTGCCTGCACCCGCATCAGGACCGCTACGTCGTGCCGCTCACCTCACTCACGCGAATACCCGACGGCGTGCCGGCCCGCCGGGCAGTGCTCACGGGGATCGCGGAGATCGCCCTCAACGCCCTGTGGGAAGCCGGCCCCCGCCTCGGTGACAGGATCGCCGTCGTCGGTGCCGGACTGGTGGGCGGCATGACGGCGGCACTGCTGCGTGGCTTCCCGTTGGAACGCTTGCAACTGGTGGAGACGGATCCCGGGAAGCGCGGGTTCGTGGAATCCCTGGGTGTGGAGTTCGTGCTTCCGGACGACGCGAAGCAGGACTGCGACATCGTGTTCCATTGCTCGGCCACCGATGAAGGACTGGCGCACAGCCTCCAGTTGGCCGGGGACGAGGGTGAGATTATTGAAATGTCCTGGTACGGGGACAGGAAGGTCTCCCTGCCACTGGGGGAGGACTTCCATGCCCGACGCCTCTCCATCCGAGCCAGCCAAGTCGGAGTGGTTGCCCGCTCGCGCCGGCACCGGAGGACGTCCAGCGAGCGGCTGGAGCTGGCAGTGTCCCTATTGCGGGACCCGGTGTTCGACGCGTTCCTCACCGGAGAGTCGCAGTTCGAGGAACTGCCGGAGGTCTTCCAAGGTTTCGAAAACGGCGAACTGGACGATCTTTGCCGAGTCATCAATTATCCCGAAAAAGGCAGGAAAGCGTAGCGATGTTCAGTCTCACCGTCCGCCGGCACTTCATGATCGCCCACAGCCTTCCGCGGGAATCGTTCGGCCCTGCCCAGGGACTGCACGGAGCCACCTTCGTGGCCGAGGTGACGTTCCGCCGGGCGGAACTGAACGACGACGCGATCGTGCTCGACATCGGCGCGGCCGGAACCATCCTGGACGAGGTGCTTGCCGGCCTCAACTACAAGAACCTCGACGAGCACCCGGACTTCGCCGGACAGCTCACGACGACGGAAGTGCTGGCCCGCTTCATCGCTGAGGCGGTCGCGGCGAAAGTCCGCGAGAGCGACGACGGCGGTGCGCTCGCCGGCGTCGACGTCCTCCTCCGGGAACATCCCGACGCCTGGGCGGGCTTCTCCATGGATTTCGAGCGGTAGCTCGCGCGGGACTGCCCCGGATGGCCGGTAAACGGTGCAGAATGGGGCCATGACGTCCGCCGTGCTTTCCACCCAAACGCTCACCCCGGAACTCCTGCGCGCCTGGGCGTGGCATAGGCAGGGCCTGGACGGTTCCCTCTCGGGCGCAACGTCCGAGGAAGTCCTGGACCGCGCCGGCTGGGCCCGTTCCGTGGGCGGTGCCAACCCGTACCTGACCCTCTTTGCCCGGGCCGGGATCAGGCGAGAACAGGTGGACCGGGACGTCGCCGAGTTGAGGATCCACGAGCTTCCCACGGCCCGCGGCTGCACCTACGTCCTCGGCCGCGAGGACTTTGCGTGGGGCCTCCAAGTAGGCCGGGACGCCGCAGCGGCGCCATTCAAGGTCCTGGCCCGGCTCGGGGTCGAACGCGGTGAGATCACCTTGCTCGAAGAACAAGTGCTCCACACCCTCATGGAATCCAGCGACCCCATGGACCCCAAGCAGCTCCGGGACGAGCTCGGCGAATCCGTCCGCAGCCTCGGCGAAGAAGGCAAGAAGAAGGGGGCGTCCACCACCCTCCCCACGGCCTTGGGCCTCCTGCAAGCCGACTGACGCATCCGCCGCGTCCCCGTCAATGGCCGTCTCGACCAGCAGCGCTACGCCTACACCTCGTGGATGCTGCCGCCCAGCCCCCTCGACGACGACGCCGCCCGCGCGCGCCTGATCGAACGGTACCTGCGCTGGACCGGCGGAGCGACGTTCAAGCAAAGCCAATGGTTTACGGGCTTCACCGTCGCGCAGAGCAAGGCGGCGCTGGCCGCCGTCGGCGCCGTCGAAGTGGCCACTGCGGCGGGCGAGCCGCTCTGGATGCTGCCCGACGACGTCGAGCACCTTTCCGCGTTCAGGGCACCGCGGGAGGAACAGATCCAGCTTCTGGCCGGGACGGACTCTTTGGTGCTGTTGCGCAGGAACTCAGCGGACATGTTGGCTGAAGCGGATCGGCGGCGGAAAGTGATGGACACAACGCTGGCGTTGCAGGCCGACCTGTCCGACCACCCGATCCTGGACCGGGGAAGAATCATCGGGCTGTGGCAATACGATCCGGGCAAGGAACGGATCGCCGCCTGGACGTTCGACAAGCCCAGCGCGGCGGTCACCCGGCGGATCAGCGAGGTGGAGGCCTGGATCCGCGAGGACCTCGGGGACTTCCGCTCGTTCAGCCTGGACTCGCCGGCGTCGCGGCAGAAACGCATCGACGCCCTGGCTGAGGCGAACGCCGCGAACGCCTAGGTCTGGGTTCAGTCCACCCAGAATCCGGAGAACTCGCCGGTGGCTTGCGTGAACGTGGCATCCACGTGTTTTACGCGGCCCGGGGCATCCCGGGATTGCAGCCATTCCAGCAGGGAGTCGACGGCTTCGCGATCTCCTTCAGCGATCACTTGCACCGAGCCATCCATCTGGTTGGCCGCCTCTCCGGTCAATCCCAACAAACGGGCTTGGTGCATTGTGGAATAGCGGAAACCGACGCCCTGGACGCGGCCGGTCACCGTGGCAATGACGCGTACTTGGCTCATGCGGCACCCGATCCATAGGGCCGCGTGATCGCCTCCAGGAAATGCCCGTCCGGATCCGCGAAGTAGACGCCGCGTCCGCCGTCGTTGTGGTTGATCTGCTGGGGGCGGGAACGCGCAGGGTCCGCCCAGTAGGGGATGCCCTCGGCCTGGATCCGGGCGAAGATCCCGTCGAAGTCGTCCTCACTGACCAAGAAGGCATAGTGCTGGGGCGAGATGGGACGGTCCGCCGTAGCGAAATCGAGGGCTACTCCATGGTCAAAGGACACAGTCACGAAGGACCACATGGGTTGCGGCTTCGGCAATCCGAACATATTGGCAAGGAACTCCGCGGAACGGCGTTTGTCGGTTGCGTAGACGATGGTGTGGTTGAAAGAGACGGTCATGAGGTCCTCCCCAAGCGTGCTGTCTGAAACCATCTGACGTCCAACACCCCACAATTTCAAGAGTCCCGGCTAGGTCCGCGGTTTCACCGGAGTGGCGCCGGGAAGCGGCCGGGCGGCGATCGCCGCGAGGTCCCGTGCGGGGCCCGGGGGCGGGACCCTTCCGCTCAGCCAGACGGCGGTCAGTGTGCGGCGGAGCAGCACGCCGCGTACCGGCACAACGACCAGGCGCTGAAGCGTGACATCGTCCCGCACCGCCAGCGCACTGAGTACGGCAGGCGCTGTTCCGGCAGCTACCGCGGAACGCACGGCCGCCGTCGTCGGGAGCTCCACCAGGGGAGGGGCCGACGGCGGTGCACCGGCCGCCGTAAGCACATGTTCCAAAGCGTCCCTCGTCCCGCTGCCGTGTTCCCTGGTGACCAGTGCGGTACGGGCCAGTTCGGCGGCGGTGACAGCTGACTTTCGCCGGGCCCACGGATGGTGCGGCGAAACTACCAAAACCAAATCGTCCTCCTGGACGCTGGCGGTGCTCAGGCCCGGCGGGAGATGCGGGCTCTCTATGAACGCGATATCGGCGTCGCCGGAACGGACGTGGGCCGCCGCGGTCTCGCTGTTGGACACCGTCAGTTCCACGACAGTGGGCGTGGTACCGGCGGCCTCCTGTTGCCGCCGCAAGGCGACCAGCCAATGGGGCAGAAGGTGCTCGGCGATGGTCTGGCTGGCTGCGACGTGCAACTGGCGGAGACTGTCCGAACGAATCGATGCGATTCCGGCGTCGAGCCGTTCCGCTGCGGCGAGGACCTCGGCCGCCCAACCTGCCACCAAAACGCCGGATTCCGTGAGCGTGGAGCCGCGGGGCGTGCGGTTCAGGAGTGACGCGCCAATCCGGGCCTCAAGGGCCCGCATCCGGGACGAGACAGCCTGTTGGGAAAGCCCCAGCTGCTTGCCGGCTGCCGAGAGGCTCCCCAACTCGTGCACTGAGGCGAGCATTTCGAGGGCGGAAAGCTCGGGAACACCGGGGCTGAGCACAGCTTCCCTCCTGGGGCGATGACCATTCAGATACAAGTGCGGCTTGTACCCTGCCAAGTCTATGCCCACTACTGCGGGGAAACGGGAAACGGAAACATGGACGGCATGGGAAAACTTTCTGAGCTCTTCGCCAACCTGACGCCGAACTGGTTTGCGAGCATCATGGGCACCGGAATCGTCGCGACTGCAGCAGTGACGCTTCCGATACAGTTTCCTGTTTTGCGCTCGGCTGCAACCGTTATTTGGGGTGTGGTCTTCCTCCTCTTGATCCTCCTGGCTGCTGCGACTGTGGTCCACTGGGTCCGGCACCGCGAAACGGCACGCAGCCATCACAACAACCCGGTCATGGCGCACTTCTATGGCGCACCGCCCATGGCTATGCTCACCGTTGGTGCGGCCACCTTGTTGCTGGGCAAGGACATCATCGGCGAGCGGCTGGCTCTGGGCATCGATGCCGGACTATGGGCGCTCGGCACCATACTTGGGCTGGCAAGCGCGGTTGCCGTGCCGTACCTGCAGTTCACCCGGCACAACGTCACTGCGGCGGATGCCTTCGGCGGCTGGCTGATGCCGGTGGTTCCTCCCATGGTCTCGGCGTCCACGGGGGCTTTGCTGCTGCCGTATGTTCCCGCCGGGCAACTGCGGTTGACGATGCTCATGGCCTGCTACGCGATGTTCGGCCTCAGCCTCATGGCGTCGCTGATCATCATCCCCTTGATTTGGTACCGGCTGGCCGTTCACAAGAACCTGGCGCCATCGGCCGTTCCTACCCTGTGGATCGTCTTGGGGCCGCTGGGACAGTCCATCACAGCGGCCAACCTGCTGGGCTCCAATGCGCATCTTGCTGCTTCCGGCGCGCTGGCATCCGGGATGGAAGTATTCGGCGTCCTCTATGGGGTGCCTGTTTTGGGCTTTGCGCTGATGTGGGCGGCTATCGCGGCGGTCATCACGGTGCGGAGCATTCGCAGGGGCTTGCCGTTCTCCCTGACCTGGTGGTCCTTTACCTTCCCGCTCGGGACATGCGTCACGGGCTTGAATGGACTTGCTGCGCACACGCACTTGGCGGTCTTTGAGGCGATGGCCGTCGCGGGCTACATATTGTTGCTTGGCGCATGGGCCGTGGTCGCAGCCCGGACGTTCCACGGAAGCGTCATCAAGGGGGTCCTCTTCCAGACGCCCAGGGGTCCGGCACCAGCCGTTCCCGCGGGTGCGGCGCCCGTGGGGGCGAGTCCATCGACTGTGTCCCGCGCGGCCGCGGCCTAAGCGGCAGCTATTCCGGTGGGCTGCTATTTCCGGTGGGCAGCGAAGAAATCGCGCAACAGGGCCGAACATTCCTCTTCGCGCACGCCCGCGTAAACCTCCACCCAGTGGTTGAGCCGGCGTTCGCGCAGGATGTCGAACACGGATCCGGCGGCACCGGCCTTCTCATCCCAGGCCCCGAAGACCACCCGCGGAATCCGGGCGAGCACGATGGCTCCGGCACACATCGCGCACGGCTCCAGCGTCACCACGAGC
This sequence comes from Arthrobacter sp. NPDC080073, assembly GCF_040686575.1. Classification (NCBI taxonomy): domain Bacteria; kingdom Bacillati; phylum Actinomycetota; class Actinomycetes; order Micrococcales; family Micrococcaceae; genus Arthrobacter; species Arthrobacter sp. NPDC080073. The sequence goes on along the minus strand of NZ_JBFBKR010000008.1, from coordinate 86,044 downwards.
GTGCAGTCCTCGAGCCGCCAGCCGTCTCCGCCTTCGCCGAGCTCAAGGGCGTGGCGTTGCAGGGCGGCGGCTGCCTCGCGGATGGCGACGATCTCGGCGTGCGCGGTTGGGTCGCCGTGCGCCTCCCGTTCGTTCCGCCCGGCACCCAGCACGCCGCCGTCGGGCCCTAAGACAACAGCGCCAATCGGCACATCCTCCGTATCGAGCGCCCGCCGGGCCTCGTCCAGGGCCAGGCCCATCCAGGCCGCGTGCTCCGCGTGGTAAGGCTCGTTGGTGCTCATGCCTCAATGATAGTTTTGGAGTCATGCGCACACTCGTCGTGGACCACCCGCTGGTCGCTCACAAGCTCACCGTTCTGCGGGATAAGAACACTCCTTCTCCGGTCTTCCGGCAACTCACCGAAGAACTCGTGACCCTGCTGGCCTACGAGGCCACCCGCGAAGTCAGGACCGAAGCGGTAGAGATCGAAACCCCCGTCACCAAGGCGATCGGTACCGCCTTCACCAAGCCGACGCCATTGGTGGTCCCCATTCTGCGCGCAGGCCTCGGCATGCTCGAGGGCATGACCAAGCTGGTCCCCACCGCCGAAGTGGGCTTCCTGGGCATGGCCCGCGACGAAGAGACCCTGGACATCATCACCTACGCCGAACGCCTCCCTGAGGACCTCACCGGCCGCCAGATCTTCGTCCTGGACCCCATGCTTGCCACCGGCGGCACCTTGCGCGAAGCCATCAAGTTCCTCTTCAAGCGCGGCGCATCGGACGTCACGTGCATCTGCCTGCTCGCCGCGCCGGAGGGCCTGGCCAAGCTCGAGGAAGAACTTTCCGACGCCAACGTGAAGATCGTTCTCGCCTCGATCGACGAGAGGCTCAACGAGAAGGCCTACATCGTTCCGGGACTGGGCGACGCCGGAGACCGCCTGTACGGCGTAGCCGGCTAGCGGGTCCGTCCGCTGGGGAACACCGTGTTCAGAAAAGATGGCTGAGAAGCACAAGCTACCCAGGTGAAATGTCTACATGAATTTGACGTTGCATGCCCGGACTGCGTCAGGGTGGTACATTGCCGGGTACTGGACTCCACCGCGATCGATGAAAAGACTCTGAATTTCATTTCAAACCCCCAAAGTTTGCATATGAAAAGGAGTCATAGGCTAACACAAAGCATTCAGATGGTGGACGCCTGTCAGAGCTTCAGCCTGTCGGACTAGTCCGGTCAACGAGAGCTCGGAAAAGGAAATACAAGGACGTCTGGCCGCCAACTACGGCCTCGACGTGGGCTGTGCCGAGGCCTGTTACTGAAGCGATATCGGCAGAATCTGAACCACTTGCGGACAACTCGAGGAGGGCCGCATCAAGCTGTTCGGCGGCATTTTGGGCGAACTGGAGGTGCGACTGAAGCGAGCCGGCGAGGTCCCGGCATCCAGCAGCAAGTTCAGGATCAGGGGTAACCATGGGTTTATCCTCGGACGAATACCGAGACTCAAAGACTTCATCGCTCATTCGTCTATTGTGCATCGATGTTCGGTTCGAGTGCTTGGGGGACAATGCGCTCGACATCAGGCGACTGCCTGAACGGCGCGGCCATAAGCTTGGGCCATGGGGCATCCTCCCGCATCATCCTTCCCTTTGCCGCGCTCATCTTGGCCACACTTTCCGGTGTGATTTCCACCCTGCCTGCCCAGCGACGGGGTTTGTGAACGATAGTCCCACCGAACCGGACTTGACTGGCTTCGGCGGCAAGACCTCAGTGTGTCGTTACTTGCTTCTGCGATACCTGCACTCCGGAATCGGTCATTGCAGATAGTTCGGCCCCGGACCGTTTTCCCCTCTTTTGGTGCGGGAAAGCGCCTGCGACGCGGCGAGTCGCGCCATTTCGGTGCTTCTGTGCGGCAAAGAAGGGGAGAAAGCTACAGGCCGGTTTCGCAGCCGTAGCCTCAACCCGCCCGGCGCTGGGCCTTGCTTGCTCTGAGCACCATGGGAAGCTTGGACCGCAGTGTGCACTCAAGCAACTCCTCGGCCGTCGAGCCCTGTTCGTAGACTTCCGGCGGGCGGATGCCAACCGGCTTCGTCAACGCGGGGTCACTTACGGCCCATTTCGAGCAGCAACATGGGCCGTAAGTGACCCCGCGTTGTGCTCCGCCTCTATCGGTTTTCCGGCTCCGCCGATAGCCTTTGGCGCATGGACTGGAAACTTGAACTCGTGTTTGTCCCTGTGTCCGATGTGGACCGCGCCAAGGATTTCTACGTCAACAAGGTGGGCTTCAACGCCGACTACGACGAGCGGCCCATGGACGGCATCCGCTTCGTCCAACTGACTCCGCCTGGCTCGGCCTGCTCCATCTGCATCGGCGAGGGCCTCAACGACGCGCCTCCCGGCACCGCCCCCAGCCTGCAGATGGTGGTGAGTGACATCCAGGAGGCCCACAGCCAGCTCAAGGCCAACGGCGTGGAAGTCAGCGACATCGACGTCCAGGATTGGGGCCACTTTGTCTACTTCGCCGATCCGGACGGCAACAAGTGGGCCGTCCAGTACATCCCCCACAGGCCCAACGGCTAGGACTCACACTGTAAAAGTTGGGCCGAAGACCAGCTTCAACGGCAGGATGGATGCATGAACCTGCCTGCTGAAGCCGTGAAAACCCTAACCGTCCGGGCTGTCCTCTTCGATATGGACGGCACCCTGGTGGATTCCACCGCGATCGTGGAGCAAGTGTGGAGCGAATTCGCCGGCCGGTATGGACTGGATATCGAGGAGATCCTGCGGACGTCACACGGGGTCCAGGCCAAGGACACCGTGCGTCGCTTCGCCCCTGCCGGAGCCGACATCGACGCGCTCGCGGAGGAACTCGGCCAGATGGAGAGGATCCGGACGGACGGGATCGTGGCGTTGCCGGGAGCCGCGGAGCTGCTGCGGTCCTTGCCTGCCGACGCCGTCGCGATGGTCACCTCGGCCGATCGGATCCTCGCCGCGGTGCGCATGCAGGCAGCCGGACTTGAGATGCCTGCGACCACTGTCACGTCTGAGGCCGTGACCCGCGGCAAGCCTGACCCGGAAGGCTATCTCGCGGCAGCCGCGCTGCTGGGTGCCGAGCCGGCCGACGTCGTCGTCTTCGAGGATGCTCCCGCGGGCATCGCTTCCGCCCGCGCGGCTGGCATGCGGACCGTGGTGGTGGGCGACGCCGGCGGCGAGGCGGCGGATGGGCTGTGGCAGATCGCGGATTACTCAGCTGTCACTGCGAGGGCCAGTCTGGACGCCTCGGGCCGCCGGGTGATCGAGCTCCGGTTCTAGCGTTAGTGGGCTGGATGCAGGCCGGACCGCCCCGGTTGTTCCCCTCAGGACGAGGGTTCCCTCGAAGATGATCCTCGCGCCGGTCAGGCTGGTTGAGCCGGGGTTTTCGGAGAGGGCCGCCACGGCGCGCCGGGCTGCGGCACCGACATTGACCGCGATCGTGGAAAGGGCAGGAAAAGTTGTGGTCGCAAGCGTGTCGTCGCATCCGATGACGCTCAAGTCCTTCGGGACGTCCACGCCCGCGGCGGCGAATCCGCCCATCAAGCCGTGCGCGATGACGTCGTCAAAAGCAATGACAGCGGTGACGCCGGACGCCGCCACCGAATCGGCGAGCCCTTTCGCGGCGTCGTAGGTGCCGGGATCCGCACTGAAGTGCGTGACCTCGAGCGCATTGACCTTCGAGAAGTTGTCCACAGCCGAGTGACGCTGCTTGTTTGCCCATGATTGCGGTGGACCACCGACGTAGGCGACGCGACGGTGGCCGAGCTCGGACAAGTGCGTCAGTGCGGAGCGAATGGCCGCAGAGGTGTCCAGCAGCACCCGGTACGTCTCCGCAACATCGCGGTTGATGAAGGCCACGCGCTGGGAGTCGGCGATTTGCCGGATGCGGGCCGAAGGGAGCCGGGATGAAACCACGATCAGCCCTTCAACCTGGGGCGCCATCCGTGAGATGAGACGGTCTTCCCGATTGGCATCTTCATCCGTGTCCGCCAAAAATACCGACAGTCCGAGATCGCTCGCGTAGTTTTGAGCCGCCCGGACCAGCGGAGGGAAGAACGGGTTGGCGATGTCCGGCACGATGAGTCCGATCGCGCCGGCGCGTCCGGTCGAGAGGGCGCGTGCGTGATGGTTCGGTACGTAGCCGGCGGCTTCGGCTGCCTTTTGTACGAGTGCCACGGTCTCCGGTTTGAGGAGGTTTGGCCGGGTAAAGGCCCTCGACACCGTTGAGGGGGCGACGCCGAGTTCGGCCGCCAATTGCGTGATGGTTGGACGGCCTGTCATTGGAGTCCACCCACGAGTTCCAACGCGGTCTGGATCAGCGCTTCGGCACTTCCGGGCGCGAAAGGGGCCGGCATGCCGTAGTAGCGGTGCGCGTCCTCCACTTCGTATCCTCCGAAGTCATATTCATCGGCGGCCGGAAAGTACCCTGGACACCCGTTGGTGTAGCCCGTGACGAGTACCGGCCCCTTGACCGCGGAGGCGATGGCTTCCGCTGTGGCCAGGAACGGTTCTCCCGGTAATCCTACGAGGGTCAGGCCCTCCCAGTTGAAGACACTCACTGGCGCCTCCCAGGACATTTCTTCTTCGGGACGGCGGTCCATGGCCCACTGCTTCCACGCGTTGAGAAGGGATCTTCGGCCTAGATCGGCCGACACCGCTTCGGCCTCCCACCGCCGGCTCAACTCCGCGGGGGAAACGGCATCTCGCGGATTCATGGCGACGCTGACGGTCCTCCGTGCGGCGGAGGTCTTCGCAGAATCGGGGACGGGCAGGAGGCGGGTCCCCAACACGGATGCGGCCACATGTTCTCCGATCTTGCGCGCTTGCTCCATCGTCCTGCCGGCTGAGCCGGAGAGCGTGTACGACGCGTCGGCGGGATGGCCTGAGTTGATGTCCCCGGCGGTCCCGGGCAGGAAAAGGGCCACTGAGCCGGGGGAACGTTCCTCCAGGACCCTCCTGGTGAACGCCGGATAGTCGCCGCTGATGAGCCGGTTTTCCGGCCCCAGGACCACAGGGTGGCAGGGATAGAGAACGATCCAGGCAACCACTTCTCCGCTTGCGTCGCGGAAGGTGGCGACCTGGACTGGCGGATCAACGGCGCGTTCGGGATGGCGTCGGTTCCTGGCAACGTCCACTCCGCGCGATTCGCCGTACTGCAGGGTCGCAGGCCGCTGGGAGGTCACCGCATCCGCCGTGGCCTCGCGGCAAGCCAGGACGATTTCCTCCAGGAGCCGCGGGTCATGGCCCCCCAGCCGGCCCGGCACGACGCACGGACCTGCATGCGTATGCGTGGCCGTGATTGCGACATGTTCCGGCAGAAGGGGCAAGCTCCCTGCGATGCGTGTGCAGGTGTCTTCGTGGAGGCCGCACACATCCACAGTGATCCAGCACGTGTCATCGACGGCCAGCGCCCGGACGGTCAGGGGGTCGTGGACGCCGGTGCTCGGTTCCGTCCTTGCTGCGAATCCGGCCATTCGCGTACCTGGGGGCGGGGAAATCTCGACGACGGCGGCGCCCACGCGCAGGGCTGCCGGGCCTGGATGGCTGGTAGTCATTCCGGTTCGCCCGATACCTTTCGACCGCCTTGGATCACCGCGGTAATGGTCCCTGCTTCGGGTCCGTCCCCGGTGATCTGGACGAAATCCGCCGGGGAACCGACTTGGAGGTGGCCGAGCCCCGGTCGGGTGCCCGGGATCACCCGGGCGGGAGTGGACGTCACCATTTTGAGGGCTTCCGGAAGCTCCAGTCCGACGTCGCGGATCACGTTGCGGAAACCGTCCGGCAGCGTAGCGGCGGCCCCTGCGAGCAGATCCGTGCCGACATGCGAGAGCCTCCCGCCAGGGGAAAGATCCACCAGGCCGCCCACGGAAGTACGGTGGAGGCCAGGCTCGCCACCGGCGAGCGCTGTGCTGTCCGACACCAGATATGCGCGTTCGGGGGTCTTGGCCCTGATCATGACTTTCAGCGTATCGCTGGGCAAGTGGTGGCCGTCCGCTATGAGTCCTGCCGTGAGCCGGTCGTCAGCGAGTTGAGTCCACAGGGCATTGGGGTGCCTGGGCAGGGTAGTGGCGATGCCGTTGCCCAGATGGGTGGCCAGGCCGGCGCCCGCGGTGATGGCGGCCGTGATTTGTTCGGGACTCGCGTGCGTGTGTCCGATGGCCACTTGGACGCCCAGTTCGCGGATTTGGGCGATTTGGGCCGGCGCGTCGGGCGTATGCGGAGAGACGGTGACGATGCCGACCATTCCGCTTGCGCGAAGCCAGCGCCGGACCTCCTGGACGTCCAAGGGGCGAACGAAGCCGGCGTCGTGGACGCCCCGGGGACCGTCCTGCTCCGAGATGAAGGGGCCTTCGATGTGGACGCAGGGGATGGCTGCCCTGGTGACTGGATCAATTTCACAGGCCCGTTTGATCTGTTCGAGCGCGCCGGTGATTGCCTCTTCCGATGCTGTCACGATGGTTGGCACCCAGGTCGTGACGCCCAGCTTCGCCAGCTCCGCAGTCATGTTGATGACCGCTTGCGGCGTGATGTCAGCGGCGTTGACGTCTAGTCCGCCGTAGCCGTTGACCTGGCCATCGATGAATCCCGGTGCTATGACAGTCAGCGCCTGGCCAGAATCTATCTCCCGCAACGACAGGATGGTCGTGTCGTAGGCGACTTCTATGTTGATCCCCCGGTGGGGGTCTTTGCCCACAATCGTTTTGGGGTGTGTCACAGCTTGCGTACCCGTCCTTTGAAACGTGAAATGAATTGCTGGTTGGCCTCGTCCCCGCCGGCGGCGTTTCCTGATCTCCACAATGGCGGCTCAATCCCGATGTCGTTCAGCTTGCTGATGGTGGACATCATGAGCCAGTTCAGGGTGAAAGCGTTGGCGAAGGTGGACACAGCGGCCGTTTTCTCCTTTGCCCCGGGGACCTTCATGACGGCGTCTCCGACCGGAACCTTCGTGTCGATGTGATGGTCAACCACATCGTGCAGATTCAGCTTTTGCGGATGGCGTGCGGGATGGTCACTGGCTGTTTCCTCTGCGTGCTCCCGCGATGAAACCCCGATGGTCCTGACCGAAAGTTCACGTGCAGTCAGGGCCGCGTCGATGAGGGCGCTATTGATGCCGTACGCGTTGACCAGGATGAGGACGTCCCCTGCTCCGATGCCGGCATCCTGGATGACAATCCGGCCGTAACCCGGAGTCCGTTCCATGGCCATTGAGCGGAGGGCGCCGCTAGAGAGCAGGGTGCCTTCGTCCAAAATGGCCGAGACGTGCATGAGTCCGCCTGCCCGGAAGAACACTTCCTGGCTTGCCAGGTTCGAATGGCCGCCGGGGCCGTAGATGTGTACCAGTTCGTCCTTGGTCACCTGGGCCGCAAGAATGTCTGCGGCAATGCTGATGTTTTCGGCCTCTTCCAGGCGGATGCGCTCAAGGAGCCCGGTGATTTTTCCGAGGTAGTCCTGCGCGAGCTGTTCACTGGCGTTCATCGCGGATCGGATTCGGCGTCGAGGTAGATGGTGACGTTGGGGTGCGTGCGCAACGCAGTACCGGGATGGTCTCCACTGATCGGCTGGCTCAACGTGTTGTGGACGGCCGCCCTTTTGGCACGGCCGGGCACGGAAGCGATGATTTCGGAAGCGTGCAACAACCGCGGAATGGAGACGGTGATGGCGCGCTGGGGAACGTCGTCGACACTCGCGAAATGCCCTTCGTCCACCTGTTGCTGGCGGCTTACTTCGTCCAGGTCGATGACGCGGGCGGGCAGCGGGTCAGCGAGGTCGGCCGGAGGATCGTTGAAGGCAAGATGTCCGTTGACTCCCAATCCGAGCAGGACGAGGTCAAAGGGATCCTCGCCCATCAGCGTGCCGTAGCGCTGCGCTTCCTCTTCGGCTGGGTTCCCCGGGTTGATGCGGTGAAAGGTGGTCGGTGGAAGGTGGTTGAAGAATTTGCGTTGCAGCCAGTTTCCGAATCCCTGGGGTGCGTCCGCCTCGAGCGCGAGGTAATCATCCATATGGAAACAGGTTATGCGGGCCCAATCGATGCCGGGTTCCTGGACGAGCGCCTGCAGCGTTGCCTCCTGGCTGGGAGCTGCTGCGAGCATCAGCCGGACTTCCTGCTGATTCCGCAGCGCCCTGCGTAGCGTTTCCGCTGCATGCTTCCCGGCGTGTTTGCCCAGGGCGGCCCGGTCCGGGTGGGTGGAAACGGCAGGGCTGTAAGTAGTCAGTGCTGTCACGTGTGCGTCCTTCGGGTTTCTAGTTCAGTAGTGAGGAGAAGTGATCGGGCTATATGGAAGGGGTCCTTGACCGGCAGCGCCACCACTTTGTCGAGGGGTTTCCCCTCGCGGTCGCGTATTTGCAGCCACTCCTGGCCGGACGGGTCGGGAAATGTGTCGAGGGTGTAGGACCAGATTCGCTCATGCCAGTCCAGGAGATCGGGACGCCCGAAACGTTCGGCGAGCAGCCTGCTCGCGTAGAGGGCCTCAACCTGGACCCACCACAGCTTGGTGTCCCACGTCTGGGTCACGAGGGTTTCGTAGGGATCGTTGCCAAGGAGCCTCCCCCGGGGTTCTGCTCCGGTGCTGTCGACGTATCGGAACATGCCGCCGTGCTGGTCGTCCCAGCCGTCTTCCAGGGCCCGGACGGCAAGGTCCGGTAGCCAGTCCGGAAGGCGAGGTGCCAGGTCAGGCATGATCTCGACGGCCTCCATGACCATCCAGAGCATCTCCAGCAGATGACCGGGGGTTCGATGGCGGGCCAGGAGCGTGTCCAGGTCACCGGTGCTGTCCGGCCGGTATTCCCACCAGGAGTCGGCCTTCCACATGCCTTCCGCGTTTCCGTCGCCGAGCAGCTGGGAAAGCGCCGCTCCGGCTGTGTCGGCGCTTTCAGCAGAGCCGCTGGCCAAATGGAGCTGGGCGCCCACATGCAGCAGCAGCATCAGCCCGGCCGCGTCCTTGAACCCGGCCCGGACGGGGTATGGCTCGGACGGAGCGCTCCGCGCCTCGATCCTTTCTTCGGCGTGGGCGAGAAGTGCATGGGCTGATTGCAGCCACTCTTCACGTTCCCGGCCTGCGGCTTGGGGGAGCCGGGCTGCACCCGCAAGGCCCAAGGCCGCAAAGAGGTCAGCCAGTACGCTCACCGCGATCTCCCCTTGCGGCCCGGACGGCAGCGCCTGCCCTTCAGCCGACGTGCGGTATGCCGTGACATTGCCGTCCATGATGGCGTGGGCTTGGATGAACCTGGCGGTTTCAATCGACAGAGTGGCCCACAACTGAGGATTTTCCGCGATGATTCCGGCCTCGCTGTCCAGCGCAATCCTTGAGCAGAGCCAAGCCCAGCGGCCTTGGGACCACGTATATTTTTCGTTCGAAAGCAATCGCCCTGAGTTGGAAAAGCAAGTGAAAACGCCGCCGTCTTTCCTGTCGACTCCGTTCTCGAGCCACCAAGGGAGGACGCCCTTGAGCAGCTGATCCCGTATTTCGGATCCGGTTGCGCTCATGCTACGGCGCTTTCAACTGGAATCGATGTAGCCGGCTCATGGTCACGGTCAAGGGACTCGACAAGGGCGTCGGAAGCTTCGTTGTGCCAAGGGCGCAGCCAGCCGAAGACGCAATACACGATCGCGGAGGCGACCACCGGGGCAGCCACGTTGATAGTCTGCGCACTGGCCGTGCCCAGGCTCGCGATGGGAGCGGCCAAGGCGTATTTTGCAAGTGCGAAAACGAGCAAACCGGTGGCCCAGGAGAACAAGGCTGCCGATGGGCCGCAGCGCCGGAACGGGCGCAACATCCCCAGCAGCATGGGAACGGCGATCGGCCCCACCAAGGCCCCGAACCAGAGGATTATCAGGCCCAGGACGCCGCCGAAGGAATCCGCGCTCAGGGCAATGACCATGGACAAACCGATGAAGAGGAACGTGGAAATCCGGCCACCCAGTAGTTCGGCACGCGATGTCAGGGGCTGCCGGGAACCGCGCAACGCAGGGATGATGTCCCGGATGACGACGGCGGAAATAGCGTTGGCGTCCGAAGAGGTCATAGCCATGGTGTGAGAGAACATTCCCGCGACCACCAAGCCAACCAGGCCGGCCGGCAGCAGCTGCTGGGTCAGGAGCGCATACGCCTGATCCGGGTGCGTCAGATTGGGCAGGATGAGCGGCGCGGCCCACATGGGGAAGAAGAGCACGAGCGGCCACACGAGATAGAGCGCGCCCGAAAGCAGGACCGATTTGCGGGCCGCTGAGCCGGACGGTGCGGCAATGAAGCGTTGAGCCAGGTTCCAGGTTCCTCCGTTGTAGGAAATAGTGCTGATCAGGCAGTAAGCGAGGAAGAATCCGATGGTGTAATCGCCGGCGAACGGCTGCGAGTGGGAGGCCGGCAACCGGGACCAGATGCCCGCAATAGAGGAAACGCCCCCAAGCTTGGCCACGGCGAAGATGAGCATTGCAATGCCCGCGACGGACTGGATGATGAATTGGCCCATGTCGGTCAATGCGTCCGCCCACAAGCCGCCGATGGTCGAATAGATGAGGGTGACCCCGCCGACAATCAGGATCCCAACGGCGATCGGAACCCCGGCGAACACGTTCAGGAGGATCGCACTGGCAGCCCACTTGGCCGCAACATCGAAGACTTTCAATGCGGCACCGGACCAAGCCAGTACTTGCTGGGCGGGCAGGTTGTAGCGCGTGGCCAGGTATTCGAGCGGGGAGATGATTCCCAGACGCTGCCTCAGGCGCGGCCAGCGCGGGGCGAAAAAGGCAGCGCCGATGAGGCAGGCGATGGTGATCGTGAGCGACCACCAGACATACAGCGCGAAACCGGTGGTGTAGGCGATGGCGGCGTAGGCCACGAAGACAGCTGCCGAATAGCCGGACATGTGGTGGGAAATCCCCGCCAGCCACCACGGCATCTTCCCACCGGCTGTGAAGAAGTCGGCGGCGTTTTTCACTCGGCTCTTGGCCCACCAGCCGATACCTATCATGACTACGAAGTAGGCCCCTAAAACGAGCCAGTCGGCGAAATACATACATCCTCCTTGATGCAACGCAAGCTTGGAAATGGATCTGCAGTGGCGTCCACTTTTCTCTGCAAACGTTTGCAAAACAAGAGTCTTTTGGAAAGATTTCTCCTGAGGACTTCCTCAGCCCACTCAGCCAGCCAGTGCGTACACCGTGGTCCCGCCAATGGTCTGGGCCGGGAAGTTCGCAGCCACCCATTGCGCGATCCGGGCAGGAGCTTCCGATCCGCTGTTCGCCTGCATGGTCCCGCCGGCGATGAAGTAGTGGATCTTGCCTTGTGCCACGAACTGCTGGAACTGTTCGAGCGTCGGGGACGGGTCGGTGCCGTTGAAGCCACCCACCGCCATGACCGGCAGTTCGGTGGCCAGCTGGTAGCCGGCGGCGTTGTTGGAACCCACGACGGCGGCCGCCCAAGTGTAGTTCGAGGCGCCGGTTTTCAGTGCGGCAACCATTTCCGACGACGGCGTGGTGGCGCCGAGCAGGCCGCCCATCCCACCGCCTTGCCGGTTCGCGCCAAAGCCACCGCCCTGGATGCCCGGCCTCTGGAGGGCTTGCGGGGGAGTGTTCTGGCCGTTGTTCTGGCCTGTGTTTTGGCCGTTGTTCTGGCTGTTGTTCTGGCCAAGGCCAGCTTGTCCGAAGCCGCCCCGGCCGCCGAAGCCGAAGCCGCCGAACGTCGTCGTGGGACCGGCACTGGGTATTGCGCCGCTATGCGTTAGGGAGGCGGTTGAGATCGAGTACGCCAGCGGGCCGGCGAGGGAGGCCGCGAGGGCGAGCACCGCCGTCGTGCGCTGAAGGATCGTGCGCTGAAGGATGCGGGACGGGAAGCGTCCCGCGAGCATCAGCCCGGCCGCGGCTGCCAGGGCGCCCAACAGCACTGCCCAGCGCAGCCACGGACCATACGCGGTGGTGCTGCCCAGGAGATCGAAGGCGACGAATCCCGCTGCGGACACGGCCGCGGCGAGCGCTACCGCGGCGACGAGCTGCGCGCGGTGTTGCCACAAGAGCGCTCCGCCCACGCCGGCAAGCCCGGCGATGCCCGGGGCCAGGGCTACTGCGTAGTAGGGGTGGATGATGCCGGCCATGAAGCTGAACACCAGCCCGGTGACAATCACCCACGAGCCCCACACGATCACCGAGGCACGGACGCCATCGTTGCGCGGGGCCCGGCGGCCCAGCCACAGCAGCCCGGCCCCGAGGACCACCACCGACGGCAACAACCATGCGATCTGGCCGCCGAACTCGCTGTTGAACATCCGGAACAGCCCCGGAACTCCCCAACCGTTGCCGCCCCCGACGCTGCCGGTTTCCTGTCCGCTGAGCCGGCCCAGGCCGTTGTAACCGAGCGTCAGTTCCAGGATGGAGTTGTTCTGGGAGCCGCCGATGTACGGCCGCATGTTCACCGGAACGAGTTCGACGACGGCGAGCCACCAGCCCGCCGAGACCACCATGGCTGCCCCAGCGCCAAGCAGCCGAAGGAGGCGACGCCCCACTCCGCCCGGCGCGGCAACCAGGTACGCCACCGCGAATCCAGGAACCACCAGCAGGACCTGGAGTTGCTTGGTGAGAAAGCCGAAGCCAAGGAGCACCCCGGCCAGCAGGAGCCAGCGCAGCTTGTTGTCCTGGATGGACCGCAGCGTGGCGTAGCCGGCGGCCGTCATGAGCAGCACCAGCAGGGCGTCCGGGTTATTGAACCGGAACATGAGGGTGGCTACCGGGGTGATGGCCATGACGACGGCGGCCAGCAACCCTGCCCGGTGCGCGAGCCGCGGGTCGCCGGTGGCGGGGGTTGCGGCCCGCCGGACCGCAAGATACAGCAGCCATGCCGTGGCAACGCCCATGAGTGCCTCGGGAACCAGGATGCTCCAGGAGTTCAGCCCGAAGATCCGTACCGAGAGGCCCATGATCCAGAGCGACGCCGGCGGCTTGTCCACCGTGATGGAGTTGGCGGCGTCGGAGGATCCGAAGAACCACGCGGCCCAATTCTGCGAACCGGCCTGCGCCGCGGCGGAATAGAACGGGTTGGCCCAACCGGAGGCGCCGAGGTTCCAGAGATACAGGACCGCCGTTGCGAGCAGGACAATGCCGAGCTCCACGCGGTGTCGCAGGGCATGCCGGTCACTGTTGCGGCGGGGTTTTTGCGTCAGGCCGGGCGGGACCGGCTCCACCAAACGCGACGGCGGGACCGGCTGCGCTGGTTTGGAAGCGGTGTCCGTGGAATAGGAAGCGGTCATCGGAATCTACTTTGTCAGCTTGTAGACCGTGGAGCTGCCCACGGTCTGGGCTTGGAAGTTGGCCTGTACCCAGGAGGCTACCTCGGAATTGCCGCCTTGGCCTCTGAATCCGCCGCCGCCGCCCATGCCGCCTCCTGCGATGTAGTAACCGATCTGTCCCTTGGCCACCATGTCCTGGAATTGTGCCAGCGTGGGGTAGGGATCGCCACCGTTCCAGCCACCGAGCGCGATCACGTTGGTGTTGGTGGCAAGCTCAAGGCTTGCAGCCTGGCTGGCGCCGGAGACGATCGCCGACCACTTCGTGGTGGTGGACGTCAGCAGCGCGGTCAGTCCGGCGTCGGCCGTTCCCTCCGAACCCGGCCCTCCGGCCTGGCCCGCGCCACCAGCTGCGCCGAACCCTCCGGCGCGGTTTCCGAAGCCACCCATGGCGGAGCCGGCTGGTCCCGACGTCGGGATGGAACCGGAGTGCGCGGTTGCCGCCGTCGCGAGCGTCCACGCCGCGGTTCCCAGGCCGCCGGCCAGGAGGGAAACGACGACGGCTGCGGCCGTCGCGTTCCGGAACCGGCCGGCCGGCTTGAGCGAGTCGAGGCGGAGCAGGATTGCCGCGGCAGCCACCACACCCAGGACGACGATCACGATGCGCAACCAGGGAAGCCACGAGGCGTCGCGGCCCAGGAGAACTGCAGACCAAGCCGAACTACCGAGGATTACCACTGCCAGGACGATCCTGGCCGGCCAGTACCGGCGGCCACGCCACAGCTCAACGCTGCCGATGCCCACCAACGCTGCGATTGCCGGTGCGAGCGCTACCGCGTAATAGGGGTGGACGATGCCGCTCATGAAGCTGAAGACCCCGGCCGTGACCAGAAGCCAGCCACCCCAGAGGATGAGCGCGGCGCGGGTGCGGGAGGCTCGCGCTTCCCGGCGGGTGAACCATAGGCCGGCTGCCAGCAGAATGAGCGCCGCAGGAAGAAGCCAGGAGACCTCACCACCGAAGCTCGTACCAAACATGCGGGCGATCCCGGCAGCTCCACCGAAGCCGGCGTTGCCGCCACCACCGCCGAACGCACCCAAACCGCCCGCGGGCGCTCCAGCGCCGCCTCCGCCGGGCGTCCCTTCGCCCGAACCGGTGATGCGGGACAGCCCGTTGTAGCCGAAGGTCAGCTCGAGGAAGCTGTTGGTTTGCGAACCTGCCATGTAGGGCCGCGCCGAAGCCGGAGTCAGCTGGAAGAGAGCCACATAGCTGCCTGCCACTACAGCGATACCTGCCAATGCGCCGAGCAGGTGCAGGAGCCTCCGCCGCAACGGGGTAGGTGCGGCCCAGAGGTACGCGAGTCCCAGGCCCGGAACAATCAGGAAACCCTGCAGCATTTTGCTCAGGAACGCGAGGCCCACCACGGCGCCGGCCGCGGCGAGCCACTTCCAGCCAGCGCGTTCGATTGCACGGGTAGTAAAGTATGCCGCGAGCACCAGGCACAGGGTCAGCATGGCGTCGGGGTTGTTGAAGCGGAACATGAGCGCGGCCACCGGGGTCAGTGCTAAGGCACCACCGGCCAACAAGCCCGCGCCCGGTCCGGAGACCCGCTTGACCGTCAGATAGAGGAGACCGACGGCGGCCACGCCCATGAGCGCCTCGGGGACCAGCATGCTCAGGGGCGAGAAGCCGAAGATCCGGCCCGCCAAGGCCGGGATCCACAAGGAGGCCGGCGGCTTGTCCACGGTGATGGCATTGCCGGCGTCGAGCGAACCGAACAGGAACGCCGTCCAGTCCTTGGTGCCGGCCTGGATGGCGGCGGCGTAGAAGGAGTTTCCGTAGCCAGTGGCTGCGAGGTTCCAGAGATACAGGAAGGCCGTGGCTACGAGGAGCCCGGCGGCGGACGGCCGCACCCAGCGGGGCTGCCGGCCGAAGGCGTATCGCGTCCAGCGGGGCGTGGCATCGGGGGTTGTCGGGCCTGTCGAGTGACCGCCCTGCGGTGACTGGGTAGTTCCGACGGCGGCGGGTGAGCCGGATCCGGCCGGTCCTGTGCTTGCGGGGGTAATCGTGGAAGTCATGATGCTGCCGTTTCTGTGCGCGATGTGGCTTGTGTGGCGGGTGCAGTCGCCTGCGCGGCAGGCTGTCGGAAGACCCAAAGCCGGAACAAGAGGAAGCGGACCGCGGTGGCGGCGAGGTTCGCCGCAACGACGGTGAGGAGCTCGCCCCACCGGTCCGGCGTCGTCGTACTGTGCACCAAGGCGAGTGCCCCGGAGGTGAGCGCGAGGCCGATCCCGAAGACGATCAAACCCTCGAAGTGGTGCCGTACGGGGTTCCCGCCTTGGATGCCGAAGGTGAAGCGCCGGTTGGCTCCGGTGTTGGCGATGGCCGTGACGAGCAGCGCCAGGAAGTTGGCCAGCTGCGGGTCCATGAAGCCGCGGCAGAACAAGAAGATGAGCACATAGGCGAGGGTGGACGCAGCGCCGATTGCGGCGAACCGGACCAGTTGCCCGAAAAGGCTGCTGCGCGGGCTCTGCTCGGCGGTGCGGGACGACGCCGGGAGCGGCCCGCGTGCAAGCGCTGCGCGCAGCTCCGGAATGGGGATGCGTCCCGAGACGAGATCCCGGGTGAGCCGGACCATGCCGCGGATGTCGGCCAAGGCGGTGCGCACCAAGTCAACGCTTGAATTGGGATCGTCGATCCAGTCAACCGGAACCTCGTGGACCCGGAGGCCGCAGCGTTCGGCGAGGACCAGGAGTTCAGTGTCGAAGAACCACGAGTTGTCCAAGGTGTGGGGGAGGATCTGCTGCGCAACGTCGGCCCGGATCGCTTTGAAGCCGCATTGGGCATCGCTGAAGCGGGCGCCCATGAACGAGTGCAGCATCAGGTTGTAGCTGCGCGAAATGAACTCGCGCTTGGGGCCGCGGACAACCCTGGAATTGCGGGTCAGCCGTGTTCCAATGGCGAGATCCGAATGGCCGGAGATCAGCGGGGCCAAAAGGGGAGCCAGTGCGGCGAGATCCGTGGACAGATCCACGTCCATGTAAGCCAGAACCGGCGACGGCGACGCGAGCCACACCTTGCGCAGAGCGTTGCCGCGTCCCTTCTCCTCAAGATGGACAACCGCGAGCTCAGGCAGTTCCCTGGCCACACGTTCGGCGATTTTCAAGGTGCTGTCCGTGCTCGCGTTGTCCGCCACGGTGATGCGGAAGCCATGCGGGAAGGATTCGCGCAAATGGCCGTGCAGCCTGCGCAGGCACTCTTCGAGGTCGCGTTCCTCGTTGAAGACGGGGATGGTGACATCGAGGACGGGGATGGCGGTGTGGGTGTCCACGGGGGCGCGCCGCACCGTGCTGCGTTTAAGCGGGGTGTTGGCTTGGAGTGGGAGGCCCGGCGGCACCACCGCGGGGTCCTTCAGGGTTCCGGAGGTGGATTCGATGAGCGTCATGTATCCAGAGTGCCGTTGCAGAATATGAGGGCTTTAGGCGGAACCTGTGACGTGGCTGTGGATGTATGACCGGCGTGGCGAATCGCCCGGCCTCGACGAAAAACGCAGGGGTCCGCCCCCCTGAAGGGGACGGACCTCAACATATTTTTGCGTGGCTTTGGCTTAGTACCAGTTGTGGGCCAAGTGGAAGGACCACGCCGCGGACGGCGATCCGTAGCGTTCCTTGATGTAGTTCAGGCCCCAGCGGATCTGCGTCTGGTAGTTGGTCTGCCAGTCGGCGCCTTCTGATGCCATTTTGTCGCCCGGCAGAGATTGCCCGATCCCGTAGGCGCCGCTGGAGGCGTTGGTGGCAGTAGTGCGCCAATCCGATTCCTTGTTCCACAGGGTGATCAGGGCTGACATTTCGCCCTGGCCCCAACCGTACGAGGGCAGGATGCTTGCGGCATAAGCCTGGGCGCCGGAGGGATCATCGACGGCGACGGGCGCGGCCGGGGCCGCGGGAGCAGGGGGCGCAACGGGGGCAGGCGGTGCCACGGGTGCGGCCGGTGCGGCGGCCTGGGGCGCGACGGCGGCCGGAGCGGGGGCGGGTGCCTGGCTCGGCGTCGGCGTGGCGCTCGGCTTGGGGCTAGCGCTCGTGCTCGCACTCGCCGACGGCGTGGCTGCGTGATCCGTCGTGCGGGATTCGGACGTACGGCTCATGTCATGGGCATTAATGGCTTGTCCGGCGGCCTGTGTGGCGGCACCTGCGCCAAGGAACACGGCAACGACGCCGGCAACAACTGCCATGCGCTGGCCGGTGCCAAGGTTCGAGGCGGCTCGCCTCAAGGTGGAACGTGACTTGTTTCTCCGGGCTGGTTCGCCGCGGTGGCGCGCAACAGAGCGCGACTGATTCCTGGAATCAGACATGGTGATTGCCTCTCGACGCCTGCGGAGTTAGCTGTCGGATTCGGATGAGGTCATCCGGCCGTGGCCACAGGGAATCGTGGCGGTACGGCTTCACCCCTAGGGCTGGCTCAACATGAGCGCTTGCCCGGAGACCTGGGTCCCCCGTCTCTGCCTGGACTGTTGGGCACCGGGGAGGGGCAGAGCTCGGCGCCTACCCGGCGGTGGCCGGAATTATCCAGCGCACCTATTCGACGGTACAGGAGGATTCAGCTCAAGTCACATTTAGGTAACGGAGATCACGGCGCCGGTGCGTCGACTTGCGCTCGCCGCGCACCGGCGTCGCGCCCTCCTGGGTGGCCGTTCAGGCCGTGGCGGTCCTGAGCGCCGGAAGCCGCACCGCAAATTCCGTTCGGCCGGCCCGCGATGCCACTTCGACGGTTCCACCATGCGCTTGGACAATGGATTCCACAATCGACAAGCCGAGCCCGGACGTGCCCTCGGAACCCGAGCGGGCGGCGTCGGCACGGGCAAAGCGGGAGAAGATCCTGCCCTGGAATTCAGGCGGGATGCCCGGCCCGTTGTCGGTCACCGTCACCACGGCGCTGCCGTCGGCCGAACGCATGACGCCCGTGACCACGGTGGTTCCCGCCTCCGTGTGCTTGCGGGCATTGGAGAGCAGATTCGCCAAAACCTGATGGAGTTGAGTGGTGTCGCCACGGACCATGAGGGGCTCGTCCGGGAGCTTGAGCTGCCAGATGTGATCCGGGGCCATGACTTTCTCGTCGCTGACGGTCTCGATCACCAACTGCGTGAGGTCCACATCGGTGAACTCCGGGGCCTTCCCTTCGTCCAGCCGGGCCAGCAGGAGGAGGTCCTCCACGAGGGTGGTCATGCGTTCTGACTGGCTCTGCACACGGGCCAGTGACTTGCGACCGTCCTCGGTGAACGTCTCCGTCATGCGCAAGAGCTCGGTATAGCCGCGGATGGCGGTCAGCGGAGTGCGTAGTTCGTGTGAGGCGTCGGCCACGAACTGGCGCACCTTTGTTTCGCTTTGCTGGCGCGCCTCGAGGGCTCTGGAAACATTGTCCAGCATCAGGTTCAAAGCATGGCCGACGCTTCCCACTTCCGTGCTCGGATGGGCCGCCGACGCCGGAACGCGCACCGCGAGTGCCACCTCACCGGCGTCGAGCGGAAGTTTCGATACCTTCGTAGCGACGTCGGAGAGCTGCTCCAGGGGGCGCATGGTGCGGCGAATGAGCACGGTTCCGGCCAGTCCGATCAGGACCAGGCCGCCCAAGGACACGAGCACCATGGTCCAGACGAGCGAGGCCTCGGTGTCCTGCTTCGAGGCGAGTGGCAGCCCCGTGATGACAACATCGCCGTAAGGGGTTTCGGTGGCCACGAGCCGGTAGCCGCCATTGGACAGGGTGCGATCAACCGGGCGGCCATCGGGGGGGAGCGCCGAGAGGATTTGAGCGTCGCCGGGCGACAACGGAGCACGGGTGGCGTCGGAGGACAAGAATCCTGCATCGCTGCTCACCCGACCGGCAAGAATGCGGGCATTCAGCGTGCCGATGCTCTGGCCCCGGGGATCCAAGGGATCCGGACGGCCGCCAGGATTGCCTTGCGGCGGGCGGCCATGGGAGGCCTGCATCAATTGCTGGTCCAGCTGCTTCGTGAGGAACACATCCATGGAGGCGTAGCTGACCACCCCGACGGCACCGCAGATGGCCACGAGGAGTGCCATCGAGAGAAGGATCAAGCGCGTGCGCAAGTGCCAGGTTGAAGGATTGAACCAGCTGTGGTCGGTCTGGCGGGGGATACCGGAGAGTGCGGACATTCGGAGCCCCGGCTATTCGGCGGGCTTGATGACGTAGCCTGCTCCACGCACCGTGTGGATCATGGGCGGGTGGTTGGCCTCGATCTTCTTGCGCAGGTATGAGATGTAAAGCTCTACGATGTTGGCTTGCCCGCCGAAGTCGTAGTCCCACACGCGGTCCAGGATCTGGGCCTTGCTGACCACGCGCTTGGGATTTTCCATGAGGTAGCGCAGGAGCTCGAACTGGGTTGCCGTGAGCGGGATGTCTTCGCCGGCGCGGGTAACTTCACGGGTGTCCACGTTCAGGGTCAAGTCACCCACCACCAGTTCCGCCGTGTCCATGGCGGCCACTCCCGAGCGCTGGACCAGCCGGTGCAGCCGCAGCAGGACTTCCTCCATGCTGAAGGGCTTGGTGACATAGTCGTCGCCACCGGCGGCCAAGCCGACGATCCGGTCCTGCACGTCATCCTTCGCGGTGAGGAAGAGCGCAGGCACCTCAGGCGCAAAGGCGCGGATCCTGCCCAGCAGCTCCACGCCGTCGAACCCCGGAAGCATCACATCCAGTACCAGGACATCCGGCCGGAAGTCCTTGGCGAGCTTTACTGCGGCGGGACCGTCGCCTGCCACCGCCACCGACCAACCCGCCATGCGCAGGCCCATGCTCATGAGCTCGGCGAGGCTGGGTTCGTCGTCCACCACAAGGGCACGGATGGGGGAACCGTCCGGGTGGCTGAGCTGCGGAAGGTTGTTGGTCATGGAGTGCGAGGATGCCATAGGACAACTCTCCAATCTGCCGGTTTGCCAGTGCTTTGCCGTTGCTGTGAGCACCCTGTGAGTCCCAGCCTAGCCACCTGTCCAGAGGTTGAGCCGGTTCGGGGAGCATCCGACCCGCACTGCGGGAGGTCACAGGCAAGCCTGCAGTTCGGCACAGCCAATGCACAGCAAAGCGGCTGACGCTGTTTGGGACAAGCACAACCACGAGCAAACAGTCCCGATTTCGATGGAGAACACCATGGATCAGCAAAACAACCCCTCCGTACCTGGTTCCGAGCCGGAGAACGGGCACCCGCAGCCGGTGATCCGCCCCCTTGATGATTCCGGGCAGCCCTTAGCCGGGGAACCTGCCGCGGGGTGGGGTGCCGGGTGGGGTGCACCGCATCCGCCGGCGAGCCAGCAGCCCGCTGCGGGGTGGGGTGCAGGGTGGGGTGCCCCGCATCCGCCGGCGAGCCAGCAGCCCGCTGCCGGGTGGGGTGCCCCGCAGCAATACAACTCCGGACAACCGCGCCCCTCGTTTTTCAAGAATTGGAACTTGAAGAAGGGGCTCATTGTCGGCGGCGTAACGGTCGTGGTCGCTGCGGCGGCAGGGGCCGGTGCCTACGCCGCGGGCAACGGGACCGTGGCGGCTGACACCAGCAGCGCGCAGGGGCCGGGTGCCGCGCAGAACGGCCAGGGCGGATTCGGCGGTCCAGGCGGCGCGAACGTAGGTCCGGGCGGCCTCGGGGTGGGAATGGGCGGACTGAATGCTGCGATCCACTCGGAATATGTGGTCCTCCAAAACGGCAGCTACGCCACCATGGCGGGCCAGCTGGGAACGGTCACCGACATCTCGGCGAGCTCCATGACCGTCAAGAGCGAGGACGGGTTCACTAAAACCTATGCGCTTGGAACGGACGTCGTGGTAGCGGAAGGCATGCGGCAGCGCGGAAGCGGAACCACCGGCACCACCCTGACGCTCGCCGATGTGAAGTCCGGATCCAGCGTGAGGGTCACTTCGCTCAAGGAATCCGACAAGTACACGGCCCAGTCCATCCAGATCGTGACGGCCACCACCTCAAGTACCCAAGGAACCGGCACTACCAACTAGCGATGGGTGCCGCTTGCCTCGGTCGTGACCTTCTTTGCCGCGCTTTGGCCCCGGAATGACGTGACTCGCCGTGTCGCAAGCGCTTTCCGGATTCAAAGAAGGTCACGACGGCGCGTCCGCGCTTCCACTGCAACGAGGCCTTAGCAGACGATTTGGCAAAAAATTTCCATGAGACGCAGACTCACGATTGGACAAGGGTTGTTTCATATCTCGAGATTCAAAGGCAAGCGCGTGACGTGACTTAAGATTCAGAAAAGGGGCATTTCATCAAACACGATTCGAATATTGCGCTCGTAATGGCCAGTGTGACGAACGAGAATGGGTCACATTTGGACATGTCTGAATTGTGATGTGCGGCACAATAGTCCGATTCGTCTCAAAATGTGGACGGTCCGGTCCTTTGTTACTTGCAAGTTCCCTTTGTTACGTTGCACACTTCAAATGTGAACAAGAACTCAACAGCATCTGCAGCCGCAGCGATCGAGCCCAGCGCACCCGCTGGTTCTTCGATGAGCTGTTGTCGAATGCATGCCTAACTTAAGACCCCAAAAAGTTTCAGGCATTCGCCCCCTGCCCAGCGTCGGGCGCCCCTCCCCATCTCATTGCGGGGACCAGACCAGCATTCGAAGCCGCGATGACGGCTATTCACATTGAGGTAAGCAATCCATGTCAGTTGCATCCGGATACGTCCACATCTCCGTCCGTAACGCCAATAAGGCCGCGTCGAACGCTGGCCTGCGTCCCGGCTTCGGCAACCGCCCGGCCTACGCCCAGCCAGCACCGCAGGGTGGCAGCCAGGCACCCGGCTATGTCCCCCAGGGCTACAACCCCAACTCCTACGGCCAGCTCCGCGCTGTTCCCGCCAACGAGGCCTCGCCGATGACCGCACCCACGCCTGTCCTGGCTCCAGCGGACCGCTCCATCCGTCCCGTTGCCAACGACAATGTGGCCCGCGGGTTCGTGCTCTACATGGGCATCGACGAAGATACCGCGGCGGCCGCCGGAACATCCATCGCCAAGCTTGCCCAGGAAATCCGGGCCTACGCGCAGTCCCTCGTCTCCGGCGCCGAGAGCTATGCCGCCGTCGCGGTAGCCCCCGCCAGCGCGCCCGGTTCCGCGCTCGACGTCGTCCGTTCGACTTTCGGTGACCCCACCGTCGGCAACCGCCAGCGTTCCGAGGCGCTCCGCCCGCAGCCTGCACAGGAAGCCCGCCCGTCCGGCGTCTTGATCGACCTCGCCCGCCGCGAAGTGCACCTCGACGGCGAATCCCTGAACCTCACGTTCAAGGAATTCGAGCTTCTCAACTACCTCGTTGAGAACGGCACCCGTACCGTTGGCCGCGATGAACTCCTCGAGGGCCTGTGGCGCAACGCCGAAGAGGTCCCCAACGAGCGAACCATCGACGTCCACATCCGGCGCCTCCGCTCCAAGCTCGGCCGCCTCGCAAACACCGTCCGCACGGTACGGGGCCAGGGCTACCGCTTCTACGAGCACCCCGAGGTCATCGTCTGGGCCGCTCCGGAATACTCGATCTAGTCTCCACGCGCTCAAGGCGCCCGCTCCCTGTTTGGGGGCGGGCGCTTTCGCTTCCGCGGCCGACCCAACTGACTCGCATTTGTTGTCGTTTACAGGCCCCAAAACGACATCTAATGCGAGCTAGTTGGGATAGTAGGGTGGGGGGATGAGCGAGCATCACATCAAGCGGCTGGTGATCATGCGGCATGCGAAGTCGGACTGGCCCCTTGGGGTGCCGGATCATGAGCGACCCCTTGCCGAGCGTGGCCACCGGGAGGCGCCCCTCGCCGGGAAATGGCTCCTCAAGCACCACGTGATTCCGGACTTCATCCTGTGTTCGTCGGCGCTGCGGACCCGGCAGACCTGCACGTGGGTGTGCAGCGAGCTGGGGGATAAGGCCCCGACGCCGAAACTCGAGGACGGCCTGTACGCCGCCTCCGCGCAGCGGATGTTGACCGTCATCAACCACGTGCCGGAAACCGTCACGACACTCATGATCTTCTCGCACATGCCCGGAGTGCAGGACCTCGCGATGCACTTGGCTTCCCGCGACTCCGACCACGACGCCTACATGGATGCCGCGACGCGTTACCCCACCAGCGCCTTGACCGTGATGGAACTCGAAAAGCCGTGGGCTGAACTCGATGGGCAGGATGCCCGCCTGACCCACTTCGCGGTTCCCCGCCCCAGGAAGTAAAATCCTTGGCGCGAATCGGCAGCAAATGCCCCTTGCCGCGCCGGCAGAGGGCATTTGCTGCCAATTCGCGCGGCCGGCGGGCAGCTAGCCGACGTCGAGGCCCGCGGCCACATCCTGCAGCAAGCCCACCACGTGGCGGATGCTGGGGCTTGCCGTCATGGTCTTCCGGTACACGATTCCCACTTGGCGTTGCTGCATCGGGTTGACCACGGGTACCGCCACAACTCCGGCGGGGAGTTCGGGCCTGCCGAGCCGCGGCACGAGGGCCACCGCAACCCCCTGCTGAACCATGGCGATATGCGTGGAAAAGTCGGGGTCGAAGATGCGGATGTCCGGCACGCGCCCGAGGCCTGCGAAGATGGCCAGCAACGCCTCATTGCAGATGGCACCGGCCGGCGTGCTGATCCATCGTTCGTCCACCAGGTCTGAAGGCTCGACGGCGGTCCGGCCGGCCAGCGGGTGCGCTGAGTTCAGCAGGACGTCGGCGGTGTCCAGGCAGAGGTCCTCGTGGACCATGTTCTCGGGAATCACCAAAGGCACTGAGTGCCAGTTGTGCACGACGCCGAGATCGGCTTCACCGGTTGCGACCCTTTGGACGGCCTCGCGCGGGTCCTCGGCCACCACCCGGATTTCAAGCCCGGAGCCGTCAAGCCCGGAGCTCGCCACAGCCGAAGAGGCGGGGGCAACAGCCCGGGCCGCGCCCAGTTTCCCGAGCAGCGGACCGACCAGGCCGCGGCAGGCCGTCGAGAACCCGACGAGCCGAAGCACTCCGCTCGGCTTCGCGGGGTCGGCGAGCAGGGTGGCCTGCAACTCCTCCAATTCGCCCAGGATCCGGCGTCCGTACTCGGCCAATGCCATGCCCCGGTCGGTGAGCAGCACGCCGCGGCCGTGGCGCTCGAGGACGGTCACGCCACTTTGCTTCTCGAGCTTCTTGATCTGTTGGGAGACTGCCGACGGGCTGAAGCCCATGGCCTCCGAGGCCGCCACCACGGAGCCTTGCTGTTCCACTGCTACGAGGGCCCGTAGCGCCGCAATCTCAATCATGAAGCAAACGTACATGATTTGATGCAGAACTCAACGCTGGTGCTTCATCCGATCGGCTGTCAGAGTTGAATCGTGAATATCCGACACTCAGCACTCGCCGTCCTTGTCGCCGTCCTTTGGGGCCTGAATTTCGTTGCGATCGATTTTGGCCTCCATCCCGCAAGCGGAATTGGCGGCAACGGGAGCGGTGGCGCGGCGGACGTGCCGCCGTTGCTGTTCGTGGCCATCCGCTTCGTGCTGGTGGTGTTCCCCTGCATCTTCTTCGTCCGCAAACCGGACGTGAGCTGGAAGGCGATCATCGGCGTCGGGCTGTTCATGAGCGCCGGGCAGTTCGGCCTCCTCTACCTTGGCATGGCCCTCGGCATGCCGGCCGGGCTCGCCTCGTTGGTACTGCAGGCGCAAGTACTCCTGACGGTGCTGTTGGCTGCCCGGTTCCTCGGGGAGCGGCCCAGCAAGCGCCAACTGACAGGGGTGGTGCTGGGCGTCGCCGGACTGGCGCTCGTAGCGGTGGGTCGAAGCTTGGTGGCCCCGGTGGTGCCGCTCATGATCGTGCTCGCAGCGGCTTTGTCCTGGGCCGCAGGAAACATCATCGCACGCAAGGCCAAGGCGGCCTCGGGACTGGGGCTGGTGGTCTGGTCCGGAGCCGTGGTCCCGTTGCCCCTCGCAGGCTTGTCGCTCATCGTGGATGGCCCGGCCGCCGTCGTCGGGACCCTCGCCAACCTTCAGCCGGCGACCATCCTGAGCGCCATCTACACCGCCGTGTTCGCCTCGCTCGTGGGTTATGGCATCTGGAACCGGTTGCTCAGCCTTTACCCGAGCTCGGCCGTGGTGCCGTTCACGTTGTTGGTTCCTGTGGTGGGAATGACCGCGGCGTGGCTGCTCATCCCAGAGGTCCCGACGGCGCCGGAACTGGCCGGCGGCCTCCTCCTGCTGGGCGGCGTGGCGACCGCCGTGCTGCAGCTGCGGGCTAAGCCCGTGGATGTGGGGGCGCCCGAAGTGCGTCAGCGCTTGGGGGCCGGCTTGCGCTGAACCGGCGATCGCGGAGGAAGGGATCCGGACGTCGCGCGCTTGGTAGGCGCTGCCGGGCTGCGGGGCGCAGGACGCTTCGCAGTCCCCGACGCCGGACGGGCCGCCGGCCGCTGGGCGGGCCTGGCGGGTGCCGGGGAAGGACGCGACGCCGGACGGGCCGCCGGACGCCGGGCACCCTGTCGGGCCGCGACCTTCCCACGGTTCTTGCGGGAGGGCCATACCGCCGCCACGAACAAGACCAGCAGGGAGATGCACCCGGCGAGTGCGGCGAGGTAGAAGTAGATGTCCGAATCTTTGGTGCTGACCGCGCTGCCCAGGGCATTCTCGTCCTGGTTGAAGGCAAGGCCCCACATGCGCAGGAACGCGATTCCGAAAGCGATGAACAGGATCGTCGAGATGGCTCCGAGAACCAGCATGAAGTACCTTCGGCGGGCGAAAACCTCGGCGACGCACGCCAAGTAGCCAACTGCCAAGACTCCGAGGAAGGTGTACATCACGGTTTCCTCAAGGGTGATGGCGAGGAGCACCAGCAAACCAGCGGACACCACGGCAGAGATGATCGCAAGCTTTCCGCTGTTCCCCATGTGACGCATGGGATTAATCATCCCTGACCGGAGCATCACCACGCCTCATGACGCGGCAGTTGCCATACCGTTACCGCAGCACATAGCCGCGCATGATGGTCATGATGGCAGCTATGCTCTGTTCGCGGGTGCGCTCGGGGTTGTACGTCTGCCGGTCAAGGCCCACCACGAAGATCGCTCCGAACATCGCCGCCTCGAGGCTGCCCCGGGCAATGCCGGTATCCACGGTGTAGGTGGAGGCGACCTTTTCGATGGCCGCGCCGATCACCGCCAGCAATTCGCTGCGGAGTTCGACGAAGAGCTTGCCCCATTCGCTGGGTGTCCGCCAGTTCTCGCTGATCCAGAGCCGCGCGAAGGACGGGTAATCGTCCATGAAGTCCATGGCTTGCCCGAGCATGGCTTCCATGGCCTCGAGCGGATCGGCGTGCAGGCCTTCGATTCTCTGGAGCCGCCCGAGCATGATGTCGACGCCGTGACGCAGCAACTGGGCGATCAGATCGGACTTGCTCCCGAAGTTGTAGTAGACCGTTCCCTTCGACACTCCGGCTGCGGCCGCGATTTCGTCCACCGTAACGCCTGCTGCGCCGCGCTCGCCGATCAGCTCCATGGAAGCGTCGAAGAGCCGCTGCTTGGTCGCGTTGGTGCGGGCCGGGCGGAGCTTCTTCTCCGGGAGCCCGGGGACATCCGGCTCTTGCATGCTCATACCGCGATCTCCGGCTTCAGGGTCTTGAGGGTCCAGAACTTGTGCTTACGTACGGCCAGCGTGGAAAGCGCGGCTCCCAGCACAGTGTAGCCAAGCAGGCCCAGGACAATCGGCCAGATCATGGACAAATCGCCGCCGTAGATCAGGTGCCGCATGCCGGTCACCACGTAGCCCATCGGCATGATCTCGTGCACCACATGCAAAGGCATGGGGGTGGTTTGCCACGGGAACGTTCCGCCGGAAGACACCAATTGCAGGACCAGCAGCACCAGCACCACGAACTTTCCAGGGGTTCCCAGCAAAGCCACGATGCCCTGGATGAGGGCCGTGAACGCCATGACAGCAGCCAGCATGAACAACCACATCCATACCGGGTGGGCCGCGTTGAGCCCCAGCCCCAGGTCCACCACGAGGGTGAGGATGCTGGCCTGCAGCACGGACACCACGAAGAACGGCAGCCAGCCGCCGACGGCGATTTTCCACGACGGAGCGTTCGAGGCCAAAGCCCGCTGCGTGATGGGACGCATGGCCTGGACCAGCATGAACACGCCGATCCAGAGGGACAGCGTCAGGAAGAACGGGGCCAGGCCGGCACCGTAGGACCCTGCCTTCGCCTGCGAAACGTTGTTGACCGCGACCGGATCGGCGATCACCTTGGACACCTCGCTCTTCTGGGCGTCGTTCGGGTTCGGGACCTTGCCCGCGCCCTTCGCCAACTCGCTCGCCAAGGTGCGGGATCCGTCCGCGGCCGTGGCTGCACCGCTGGCAAGCTGCGCCGCGCCGTCGTCGAGCTTTGCGGCACCGTCGGCGAGGGCCGCCGTGCCGTTGACGGCAGACTGTTCACCCGCGGCCAGCGTCGCGGCGCCGGAGCTGAGCTGGTCCGCGCCTGTCGAGGCCTGGCCGATGGCGCCAGTAAGCGCCGGGGTGGCGCCCGCAAGTTTGGCGGCACCCGCACTGACAGCGGCCGATCCGTTGGAAAGCTGTTGGATCTGGACGGCATCGGCCGAGATCTTGGCTTTGGCGTCAGTGACCGGGCCGGACACAGCGGCAGTGTCGAAGTCCGCCATGATCTTATTGGCCTGGTCCTGCGTGATGACACCACCCGCCACGAGTCTCTGGGTGCTGCCCACGACGCGGTCGCGCGCCCCGGCGTCGAACGCCGAGAGTTGCCCGACGACGTCCTGGACTTTCGCGTTCAGCTGTGCGTTTCCGGCGGCTACTTGGGCGGCGCCGTCGGCGAGCTTTTGTGAATCGGCCGGGAGGGACGCGGTCTTGTTCTTCAGTTCGGTGAGCCCTGCGCTGAGCTGCCCGGCGCCGGCGTTCAGCTGATTGGCGCCGTCGCGCAGTTTGTATTGTCCCGCCAGAAGCTCGGACGCGCCGCTGCTGAGCTTGCTGGTGCCGTCGTGGAGGGTCGCCGCTCCGTCGCTGAGTTTGCCGACGCCGTCGGCGAGCTGGGAAGCGCCATCGGAGGCCTTGACGATGGAGGCGTGGATGGTGCCGAAGCCCGTGAGGAGTTGGTTGGCCGTTTCCTCACCGACTTCCTTGGCCACGGTGGAGTGCACCGCGGTGGTGAGCTT
Organism: Arthrobacter sp. NPDC080073; assembly: GCF_040686575.1. Classification (NCBI taxonomy): domain Bacteria; kingdom Bacillati; phylum Actinomycetota; class Actinomycetes; order Micrococcales; family Micrococcaceae; genus Arthrobacter; species Arthrobacter sp. NPDC080073. Next base: position 57,663 of record NZ_JBFBKR010000008.1, on the reverse strand, counting down.
GTCCACGATGGTGCTGAGGAGGTAGTTGTTCGCGTCGTTGGTAGTGACGTTGAGCATCGCCTGGTTGGCGGCGTCGAAGCTGCCGGGAGAGACCAGGTTGGCTGAGAAGTCCTTCGGAATCTTCAGCGCGAAGGCGTATTTGCCGGATTCCACACCGGCGTCGGCCTTCGCCGCGGTGGTCACCCGCTGCCAGTTGAAGACGTGGCCCTCCACGAGGCTGTCGGCAACCTTCCGGCCTGCCTGCAGTTCGGGGCCGTTGGCTGGCTGGGCTCCCGCGTCCTCGACGACCAGGGCGGCGTCGATCTGGTTCAGGTTGCCGTAAGGATCCCAGTTCGCGTAAAGGTACACGGCTCCGTAGAGCAGCGGAACCATGGTCAGGGCGAGGATGGTCAGCTTAGGCAGGAGCCCGCCGGTCATGCGCTTGAGTTCGGAGCGGGCCAGCCGCAGAACAGTCACTTTGCGGTCCTTTGCAGGGTTTCGGGTACTTCTTGGGGATCTTCTTGCGCGAGCTCGAGGGGTTCGACGGCCGGCTCGGCGGGTGCCGTATGCATGATCGAGTTTCCGATCACCGCGGCAGGGCCGTCCCAGTTGTCCGGGAGGGCGGAAACGACCGCCACGACGGCGAGCGGCCGCCCGGCGTCGTACGCCAACTGCTCAAGCCTCGGAAGCCAGTCCGCAGGGTTCGCGCTGTGCCGGTCCGGGGAATCGAGCACCAGGAGGTCGAGGGCAGGGTCAGCGAGGGCGAGGGCGGTCAGTAGCTCGAGGCGGCGGTCTGCTGGAAGCTGCTCAATCCAGAGCCCGGCGATGTCCTCGAAGCGGTTGACCTTGAGCCACGGCTTGCTGAGGAGGGCGCCCCGGTAGCGGCGGGGGATGAGGGAGAGGTCTTCGGTGACGAGGTCGCGCACGCTCAAGTGCTGCTCTGGCTCGTTGACGCCGGGAGCGTCAATCAGGGCGCTTGCCGCCCGGATCTTCTTGGTCTTTGCCGAGTTGTCCCAGCTCAGGAGGCCTTTGCTTGGCTTCATCCGGCCGCTCAGCGCGAGTGCCAATGCCGTGCGCTGGTCCTGGCCGTCGCCGCTGACCAGGAGGAGTTCCCCGCGCCCGGTTTCGAGGGAAGTGGGAGGCAGAAGATCGTCCCGGCGGCCGTCGATCTGGAGTTGCTGTGCAGACAGCACAATTGGACCTTTCGCAGAACCAGTAGTCTGCTCCCAATTGTAACTGAACTGACCAGTCAGTTCAAATAGATGCTTACAGGCCGTACTTCTCCAGCAGGCGCAGCCACACCTCGCTGATCGTCGGGAACGACGGCACCGCGTGCCACAGCCGGTCCAACGGGACTTCGCCCACAATCGCGATGGTTGCGCCATGCAAAAGCTCGGCCACCCCAGGACCGGCGAACGTCGCGCCCACCAGCACCTTCCGGTCCTCGTCCACTATCAGTTGTGCCCAGCCTTGGTAATTTTTCGAATGTAGCTGGGATCCGGACACGTTGATGGGCAGTTCCACCGAGCTTGCGTTGATGCCCTTTTGGAGGGCCTGCTTGAGGCTGGGGCCCACGGATGCCACTTCCGGATCCGTGAAGACCACGCTGGGGATCGCATATTCGTCGGCTGTTTTGGCGAAGGAACTCCAGGGCTTCGGGGTGCCGTGGAGGGTTCCCTTGGCCCGGGCCACGATGGCATCGCCGGTTGCCCGCGCCTCGTACTTGCCTTGATGCGTGAGGAGGGCAGCGCCGGCCGCATCGCCAGCCGCGTAAAGCCACAGCCCGCTGGTGCCGTCGCTGGCGGCGCCCTCAACCAAGCCGCTCGAGTCCGTGGTGAGGCGCAAAGCCTTGCCGTCTTCGGCGTCGAGCCCCACGTTCTCAAGTCCCAAGTTGTCCAGGTTCGGCCGCCGGCCCGTTGCCACGAGCAACTCGTCACTGTTCAAGACCGTCCCGTCGCCGAGGGTGACGCTGAAGGCGTGGTCCGGGTCGTGTTCGACGCGCGCGGTGTCCGTCCCAAGCCGAAGATCGATGCCGTCGGCCCGCAGTCCCGCAGCAACCAGATTGGCGGCCTCCTCGGGAAAAGTACTGAGCAGCCTGCCTCGGGCAACTATTGTGACCGTCGAGCCCAGGCGGGCGAACGCCTGGGCAAGTTCGACGCCGGCAACTCCGCCACCGAGCACTATGAACCGTCCGGGGATTTGCCGTGCAGACGTGGCGCCGCGGGTTGTCCAGTACGGGACAGCGCGCAGGCCGTCGATTTTCGGGATGAGCGGCGTGGATCCGGTGGCCACCACCACGGCGTGATGGGCTTTGAGCGAGTAGCTGTTGCCGTCCTTGCCATCCACTTGGACTTCGCGGGGGCCCGTGATGCGCGCCCGGCCCCGGATGAGTTCGATGCCGGTGTCCACGAGCCACTGGACAGCTCCGTCGTCCTGCCATTTGTTGGTGAAGTAGTCGCGGTTCTCCAGGACCGGCGCCGGATCCAGGACCTTCGTGACGGAGTCCGATGCTCCGGGCACTGATTGTGCGGTATGCAAGGCAGTTCCAGGCCGAAGGAGCGCTTTGGATGGTATGCAGGCCCAGTAGGAGCATTCCCCTCCGACCAGCTCAGCCTCGACAATGGCCGCGGTAAGCCCGCCCCGGACCACTCGGTCTGCAACGTTTTCACCCACCGCCCCGGCGCCGATCACGATCACATCGAATTCCCGGATATTCTCCTCAGCCATGGGAGAAGCCTACGCCCGGAGGCAGGCTCGGTTCTGGGACCCGGGGCCGGGTTTCTAGCGGAAGTCAGGCGTGCATGGCGTCCTTGAACCAGCCCGTAATGCTGGCCGGATGGGTGATGGCGGTGCCGACGACCACCGCGAACGCCCCGGCGTCGAGGGCCTGGCGGGCCTGGGCGGGGGTGTGGATGCGCCCCTCGGCGATGAGCGGCTTTCCTAGTCCGGCGCCGGCGATCTCCGCGAGAAGCTCAAGATCGGGGCCGTCCGTCTTGGAACGCTCACCGGTATACCCGGCCAGCGTAGTGCCGATCACGTCCGCGCCGGCTTCGACGGCGGCCATTGCATCAGTGTAGGAACCGCAGTCAGCCATGACCAGAGCATGCGATTCGGCGTGGATTCCATCAACGGTTTGCTTGAGGGTCAATCCGTCGGGACGCGGACGCCGCGTGCCGTCAATAGCCACGACGTGGGCGCCGGCATTCACGACGGCGAGGGCGTGCCGGAGCGTGGGGGTGATGAAGACGCCGTCGTGGCCGTCCTTCCAGAGCCCGATCACCGGAACCTCCACAGCAGTACGGGTGAACTGGACGTCCGCGAGGCCCTGGACCCGGACGGCCGCGGCACCACCGATAACCGCCGACGCCGCCACCTGGCTGGTCGTCCGGGGATCGCGCATTGGCTCGCCCGGGTACGCCTGGCAGGAGACGATCAGCTGCGAGCGGAGGGCGTCGAGGCCATCGAGGGTCAGGATCATGGGGTGTCTCCTTGCGAGGGTATTTGGGAGTTCGGGTGTTAGTTCAGGACGAGTTTGGCCGCGCCCACAATGGCGGCGGTATTGCCTAGCGCGGCGCGAAGCACGGGAAGGTCAGCAAACGGGGCCATGAGCTCTTTGCGCAGGGCCCGTTCCATGGGTTTCCACCAGAAATCTCCTGCATCGGCCAGGCCGCCGGAAACTACGACCGTCTCCGGGTCGAGGATGTTGACGAGCCCGCCGATCGCCTGCCCGGCGGCACCCGCGCCCGCGCCGATGGCTTTGATGGCGGCAGCACTGTCAGGGGAGCCGCTGGCGGAAGCGACTTGCGCCAAGGCAAATACAGCACGGGTGTCCGGTACATCGGGGGAGCCGCCGAAACGGACGAAGGATTCATGGATGGCCGGCCCCGAAGCAATCGCCTCGACGTGACCCGACCCCCCGCACACGCACGGGAGAGCCGTGCCCTCGTGATAGGCGTACGGTGAAGCAAAGTGCCCCACATGCCCACCCACATAGCGGTGCCCCAAAACAGGAGAGCCGTCCAACACAAAGCTGCCGCCCACACCCGTCCCGAACGCCACCATCAACGAACTCGAAGACCCTGCGGCGGCCCCACGCCACGCCTCACCCAGAGCATGCGCATGCACGTCGTTGACCGCGCTGACCGACCCCCGGGGCAAGCCAAGGAGTTGCGCCAAACCGGCGGTCAACCTCGTCCCGGCCCACCCCAGAATCGCATCGGTCGCCGAAACCACTTCACCATTCACGGCATCGATGACCCCGGCCGAACCCACGCCGACACGCCCGACGTCGATTCCCTCACCCGCCGCCCGCCGCATGAGCCGCCCCACGAGCGCCCCAGTCGCCTTCAAAATGGCATCACCCCCGCCCCGGTTCAGCGTAGGAATCTGCTCCGAAAACAACACCTCCCCATCGGCCCCCACAACCCCGGCAGCAGTCTTCGTCCCACCAAGATCAACCCCGACCACGTACATCATGTTTTTGTCCTCCGGATCTCTTGCTGGGTTTTGTCTGTGGTCAGGTTAGCTGTGGTTGGTCCTGCGCCGGACTGCGCTTTATCTGTGGTCAAGTCAGTTGTGGCTGGGTCAGCGCGGACCCATCATTTCGCCGGCGCTTAGACACCTCCCGACGTTCCGCTACGGTCGCTAAGCGACCTCCGCAGAACTCTGGTCGGCGATGCGCGCCTACACGAAACAATGCGCCCGCGCTTTGCGATGTCGACTCACCGATCGGGACCTTGCCGCCCACAGCGGCACGGTACAGATCCCGGCCCCGCTACATAGGTGACCCGATCGCCCGAGTGGCGGAGGGACGGTTTTGTGTAGTCCCGCATCGCCGACCAAAGCATTGCGGAAGTCGCTCAGCGACTGTAGCAGTGCGTCGGGAGGTGTCTAAGGGACGGCAAAACTGGTCCTGCGGCACGACCCGACCATGGCAACAAGCTGAGGTGACGTCCGGCAACCCACAAGAGGCGACGTCCGGGAGGTGTCTAAGGGACGGCAAAACTGGTCCTGCGGCACGACCCGACCACTGGAACCCACCAAAGGTGACGCTGACTGCAACCCGCTTAGGTGAGCGCAGATCCGAAGCTAAGCCGCGAAGCCGGCGCCGTCCCCTAGACCAGGCCGTTGCGCTCGAGGATCGTTCGGATTGCGGTGGTTTCTTCGGCGTTCAGGGAGAGCATCGGGGCGCTCATGGTGTTGGATTCGATGATGCCCATGATTTGGAGGGCGGTCTTGAAGGCGCCCAGTCCTGCTGCACCGCCGGAGACTCGGCCGTTGGGGGTGTAGACGATGTCGAAGAGGTCGGCCAGGCGGTCCTGTTCGGCGGCGGCGGCGGTCCAGTCTCCGGCTTGGGTGGCGTCGAACAGGCGGCGGTAACCGGAGGGGTCGACGTTGCCGAGGCCGGGGACTACGCCCTGGGCGCCGGCGAGGAGGGCCCCGTCCACGACTATTTCGTGGCCAGTGAAGATGTCGAAGTTGGGGATGTCCTTGGCGGCGAGGACGAGTTGGCGGAAGGAGACGTCGTCGCCGGAGGAGTCCTTGACGCCGGCGATGACGCCGTCGCGGCCGAGGCGGACCAGGAGGTCGGTGGGCAGCTTGAAGTGGGTGCGGACGGGGACGTCGTAGGCGAAGATCGGCTTGTCTACGGCAGCGTGGATGCTGCGGAAGTGGGTTTCGTTCTCCTGGGCGTTGCCGATGGCGTAGTACATGGAGGTGACCACGATTGCGTCGGCGCCGAGGTCAACAACCTTGCGTGCTTCTTCGATGACGCGGTTGGTGGTTTGTTCGTTGGCGCCCACAATCAGGGGAACCGCACCGGCGTTTGCGTCGGCGATCGTGGAGACCACGAGTTCGCGCTCATCGTTGGTCATGTAGGGGACCTCGCCTGAGGAGCCCAACACGAAGAGGCCGGACACGCCGCCGTCGAGCAGGTGTTTGGTGACGTTCTTCAGGGACGCGGTGTCGACGCGGCCGTCTGCGTGGCGGGGGGTGATGACCGGGGGAATGACGCCCTGGAACTGAGTAGACACAGAAATCTCCGTTGTTTGGATCTGAATGGGAAAAACTTAGGTGTGGAGCAGGCTGGGCGCGGCGCCGAGCAGCTTCTTGGTGTAGTCGTTGCTCGGGTTGTCGAAGACCTGCGCGGCCGGGCCTTCCTCGACGATCTGTCCGAAGTACATGACGCAAATGCGGTCGGAGACGTAGCGGACGGTTTGGATGTCGTGCGAAATGAACACCATGCCGAGGTTCAGCTGGGTTTTCAGGTCGGACAGCAGGTTCAGGACTTGGGCGCGGACGGACACGTCGAGGGCCGACGTCGGCTCGTCCGCCACGATGATGTCCGGGTCCAGGGCGAGGGCACGGGCGATCGCCACGCGCTGGCGCTGGCCGCCGGAAACCTGCGACGGCGTGACCTCGGCAGCCGATTGCGGCAAGCCGACGAGGGCCAGTAGTTCCTTGACCTTGTCCGAGCGGGACGCGGCGTTGCCGATGCCGTGCACGTGCAAGGGATCGGTGAGGATGTCCTGGATGGTCATGCGCGGATTGAGTGCCGTGGCCGGGTCCTGGAAGACCACGGATACGGCTCGTCCGAATTCCTTGCGCATCCGGGCGTTGCGTTTGATGGCCGGTTTGCCGTGGAAGAGCACCTGGCCGGACGTCGGGACCTGGAGTCCCACGAGCACCGAAGCGAGCGTTGACTTGCCGCAGCCGGACACGCCGACGACGCCTATGGTCTCGCCTCGGCTGATGCTGAAGTCGACGCCGTTGACGGCCTTGACGATGTTGGGCCGGAAGAAGCCGCCAGTGCGGGCCCGGTGGTGGACCTTGACGTCTTTGAGTTCGATGACCGGCTTACCGGTTGAAACACTCATTTTGCGTCCTCCTTCAGGTGGCTGGCCCAGTAGTGGTCGCGGTCTGCTCCGCCACCGGCCGGTTCAACAACGGCGAGGACCAATTGCTGGTTCGGGTCGGCGTCGGGCCTCAACGAGCGGGCCGCAAAGCGGTCGCCGGGAGCGAAGTCGCGCGGGGACGGGACGGTTCCGGGGATCTGGTGGAGGCGGACGGCGTCGGCCTCGATCGACAGGACAGCGCCCAGCAAACCGCGGGTGTATTCGTGCCGGGGGTTCTGCAGGAGCTCCGAAGCCTGTGCCGATTCCACCACCTGGCCGGCGTACATGACGGTGATCCGGTGCGCCAGGGAGGCTACCAGGGCGAGGTCGTGGCTGACGAAGACCATGGCGAAGCCGAGTTGTTCGCGCAGTTCGTTGAGCAGTTTCACGACTTGCTTCTGGACGGTGACGTCGAGGGCGGTGGTCGGTTCGTCTGCCACCACGATCTTCGGCGAGCGGGAGAGCGCCATGGCGATCAGGACGCGTTGGCGCTGGCCGCCGGAGAGCTCGTGCGGGTAGCTCGCGAGCGTGCGGACGGGATCGAGCTTCACCATTTCCAGCAACTCGGCGGGGGTCTTGCGGCCGCCGCGCTTGGTCAGCTGGGTCATTTGCTCCTTGATCTTCATGGACGGGTTGAGCGAGCTCAGCGCATCCTGGTAGACCATGGCGATCTGTTCGCCGCGCAGGCCCTGGTAGGCCTTCGCATTGCTGTGCTTCGAGCCGGAATCCAGGAGTTCCTTGCCATCAAAGGTGATGGAACCGGTGATGTCGGCGGTCTTGGGCAGGAGGCCCATGATCGCGAGGGACGTGATGGACTTTCCGCAACCGGATTCGCCCACCAGGCCCATGGTTTCCCCTTCGCGGACAGTGAAGGAGACGTTGTCCACGATCGCGGTTTCGCCGAAACGGCCGGGGAAGCGGATGGACAGGTTCTTGACCTCCAGCACGTTCCGGGCATCACCGGGGACCTGGGGGAGCCGGTCCGTGCGCTTCGCCTCGATGGAAGCGAGGAGTTCGAGTTCCTTGTTCAGCAGGGCGTGGGGATTCTCCGCTGCGAGCCTCGGGTTGTTAAGGACACGAGCATCGTTCAGGACCGACGCCGCGTAGTCCTCGACGGCGTGCGGATCGCCGTTGGCGTCCCGCACGCCGTCGAGCTCATGCTGTTCCACAACGGATGGTTGGGCCACCGACGTCGCGATCTCGGTATCGATGGCGGCACCTGCCACCGCCGCGCCCGCAAAAGCAGCGGCAGCACCGTCGTCGTCCTTCACCACGGGAGCCTTGCGCAGCTTCGGGTTCACCATGGCATCGGTGAGGCCCTCGGCGAGGATGTTCAGCGCAAGCACGGTGAGCAGGATGGTGAGGCCGGCAAAGGTGGTTGCCCACCAGCCGCCCGAGAGGACCAGGTTGCGGCCGTAGGAAATCACGTTGCCCCACGACGGCGCGGGATCCTGGACTCCGGCGCCGAGGAAGGACAGCGAGGCTTCGAGGATGATGGCGTCGGCCACCATGACCGTGGCGAAAACCAGCACCGGGGCGGCCGTGTTGCGGACAATGTGCTTGAGCAGGATGTAGGGGCGGTTGGCACCCATCACCCGTTCGGCGCGGACGTAGTCTTCGCCGTATTGGGCGAGCACGTTGGCGCGGACCACGCGGGCGAGCTGCGGGGTGTAGATGATGGCGATGGCGACGATGATGGTCGGTACCGAGTTGCCGAATGCCGCCAACAGCACGGCTGCGAGGGCGATCCCCGGGAATGCCATGAGGATGTCCATGAGCCGCATGATGATCTCGTTGACGGCCTTGCTGGATGTCGCGGCGAGCGAGCCAAGCACCGCGCCGATGACGATCGCCAGGGCCACCGCGCCGAGGCCGATCATGAGCGAAGACTGTGAGCCGTAAAGGAGCCGGGAGAAGACGTCGCGGCCGAGGCGGTCGGTGCCGAAGAAGTGGTCGCCGTCCGGAGCCTGCGCCGGAATGAACGTTTCCAGGGGATCATGCGGCGCGATGACCGGCGCGAAGATCGCCGCCAGGGCGATGGCCACAAGGAACAACAGGGCAAAACGCGATCCCCAGGGGAGGGACTTGAAGCGGACGCCCGGAGCGCTGAGCCGTTCAGCAAGTCTGCTGCGCATGGCTATACCGTCCTGATTCGGGGGTTGATGAGCAGGTACAGGAGGTCCACGACGATGTTCACCAGAACGAACGTGACTGAGATGGTGAGGACCACGCCCTGGACCAGGTTGACGTCCAGGTTGGTGATGCCGTTGAGGATCAGCTGGCCCATGCCGGGAAGGGCGAAGATCATTTCAATCACGACGGCGCCGCCCAGGAGGTAGCCGATCCTGAGTCCCAGCACGGTCACCGGAGTCACTAGCGCGTTGCGCAGGACGTTCCGCGAAACCACCTCGGGATAGGGGACTCCGTTGCCGATGGCTGTCCGGACGTAGTCGCGGTCCAGTTCCTCCACCATGGAGGTGCGGACCACGCGGATAAGGGAAGCGGAGACCGGAATGCCGAGAGCGAGGGCCGGGAGCGCCATCGAGTTGAGCCAGCCGCCGAAGCCGGATTCCGGCGTCGCGATCCCGCCCGAGGGGAACAGCGGGTTGTCACCGAGCGCGAACCACTGGATGAGCAGGATGCCGAGCCAGAAGGACGGGGTGGCGATGGCCGCGATGGAGAAGATCCGGACCAGCTGGTCCTGCCACTTGTCGCGGTAAAGGGCGCCGATGATGCCGAAAACCAAGGACAGGACGACGGCGATGATCACCCCGAGGAAGGTGAGCTGGAGGGTCAGCGGGAAGGCCGAGGCGATCATGCTTGCCACCGATTTGGACGGCGGGGTGGTTACGCCGAGATCGAGCTGCAGGAGCCTGCCCAGGAAGCGGAAGTATTGGACGAACAGGGGATCGTTCAGGCCGTTGTCCTGGCGGTACTGCTGTTTGGCGGCCTCGCTGGCGCCTTCGCCGAGGGCCGTGCCGGCCTGGTCGCCTGGTGCTGCTTGTAGGACGAGGAAGACCAGCAGCGTGATGCCCAGGATCATCAAGGGCAGTGCCGCGAGCCTGCGTCCAAGCAGACGCAATATCATGACCAATTTGTTCTCCGGTTGCTTTGGTGCGGCCGCTGCGTGGCGGTCTCGCGGGGTAGTGCTTCTGAGAGGTGCGGGGACCCAACTAGCTCGCAGTAAGTGTCGTTTTGAGCCGTCTAAACGACAACAAATGCGAGCTAGTTGGGCGGCTCAGCGTGTGGTGAGGCTAGGCTGTGCGGCCGACGCCGATGAAGGACAGCCCAGTGGTGGGCAGCGGTTTGAAGCCCCAGAGCTTCTTTTCGTCCCACGCGCTGGGGAGCTGGCGGTGGAAGAGCGGGTACAGCGGAACCTCATCTGAGACGAGGTCCACGATTTGGCCGGTGATCTTCTTCGCATCGGCCGCGGAGGCCTGCGAGCCCTTGTCCATCAGGCCCTGAAGGGTGGCGCTTTCCGGAGTGGTCCAGTAGGCGCGCTTGGCCATCCACGTGGCGCCGGAGTAGAACCAGCTCAAGAGCAGGTCTGCGTCGTTGCCGAAGACGGAAGGGTCGCCCGGGGCCGCCACTACCGAGAAATCGGCCTTGCCGACCCTGTCTGAGTACAAGGCACCGGACTGCAGGTTCTTTGCGGTGACCTTGACTCCGGGGATCTTGTTCCAGGATTCCAGCATCAGCGGGGCAACGTCCTTGACCCAGGCGGTATCGGTGGTGAGCAGCTCGAATTCGAGGTTGCCCACGCCGGCCTGCTTGAGGAGGTCCGCGGCTTTCTGGGGATCGTAGCCGTAGACGTTCTTGGCCTTGACGTAATCCGGGTGGCCCTCCTGGAAGTACGACGACGCAGCCTTGGCATTGCCGAACAAGGCCTTCTTGATGATGGCGTCCTTGTCCAGTCCGTAGTGGAGGGCCTGGCGGACCAGCTTGTTGTCGAACGGGGCCTTGGCGCAGTTGAACATCAGGAAGAGCATGCCGAAGGACTGCACGGATTCAACCCGGGTCTTGGACTTGAGCCCGTCCATGTCCAGGTAGGGGACGTCTTCGATCGCCTGGACGCGGCCCGACTGGACTGCCGTGACACGTGCTGCCGCGTCCGAGAGCAAGAGCCAGGTCATGCCCTTGGCGAGTGCCGGCTTGGGGCCGTTGTAGTCGGTGAATGCTTCGAAGACGATCTTGTCGTCCTTGACGGCCGAGATCAGCTTGTAGGGGCCGGAGCCGACGGGCTTGGCATCGAATCCCTTCTGATCTGCCGAGGCCAATGCCTTCGGAACCACCTTCACCACGGAAATTCGCGGTCCGAAGCCCGGGAAGGGGTACTTCAGGGAGAACTCGACCGTCTTTGCATCGAGCGCCTTGACGTCCTTGATGAATGGGATGAACTGGGAGAACAAGGACTTGTTGGCCGGATCCATCACGCGGGTGAAGGAGTAGACAACATCGTCGGCGGTGACAGGGGCGCCGTTGTGGAACTTGGCACCGTCGCGGATGGTCACCTGGTACGTGGTGTCGTTGACCTTCTTGGGGTCGTTCGCTGCCAGCGCGTTGTAGGGCTCGCGGGTGGCGGGGTGGAGCTCCACGAGGCCCTCGAAGATGTGCAGGTTGGCGGCCTGCGGCGTGGCTCCCGAGGACGTCATCGGGTCGAAACCCGTAGACAGGGCATAGGAGATGCCTGCTTCGATGGTGAGATCCTTGTTGACCGTCGCAGTGTTGTTTGCTGCGCCCGTAGTGGTGGAGACAGGACCGCCACATGCGGACAGGGTGGCCGTGAACGCTGCCGCGGCTCCAATCGCCCCGGTCAACTTGAGGAAGTTGCGCCGGCTGGCGTCGCTGACCAGCGGCAGGTTGTTAATCGTGTTGCTCATAAGATGCCTCACCATTCAAGTTTTCTGGTTATCGGATGTAGGACATCCGATGCTCGTAAAGAAACTGTAAGGGTGGTCACATGAAGTCGTCAAGCGAGATCTGGATCACTAGTGACCCCGAGAGTGGCCGCAGGCTGCCGGCGAGGTACTGCCGATGGGTGCTGCGTCGAGGTTCACCTTGCGCGGGTTCGAACCGGGGCGCGGTCAAAAATAAAGGCGAACATCTATCAGGGAGATGGGACATCCGATATTGTATGTTGCGAAGCACTATATCCAGGGTGGGCGCTAGGCTCACCTCAACGTTAACACTGCACCGATTCCTTATCCCTGATCCTGAGAGGATCCGGGTCGGGGATGGGTACTTTTGCAAGGAGAGCCATGACCACTTCCGGTGTCGTTCCGCAGGCGCGGTTCAGCGCACAGGCCCGGCTCAGGGCCCTCCAGTCGGACATTATGGAATTGATCCTCGAACGCGAGCTCGAGGCGGGCGATCCGTTGCCCACGGAAAATGAACTCTCCGTGGCGTTGGGGGTGGGGCGCAACACCCTTCGCGAATCCCTGAAAGTGCTGCAGGCCCTGGGCGTCATCGAGATCCGCCACGGCTTTGGCATGTTCGTCGCCCCCAGCAACTTCGACGCGCTCGCAGACGGCCTGACGTTCCGTGGGCGCTTATCCCTGCGCCACCAAGGGCTTGAGGCACTGCAACTCGTGGACGTGCGCCAGGCCCTCGAATCGGGGCTGATCGGTTCTTCCATGGACGTGATGACCGCCGAGCAGCTCGCCTTGATCGAAGAATCCGTCAAGCAGATGGTGGAGCTCGCCCAGGCTGGCGAGAACTTTGTAGCCGCCGACGCCGAGTTCCACCGCCGGCTGTTCGAGCCGCTGAACAACGAGCTCCTCATCAACCTCATGGGCGTTTTCTGGAAGGTCTACCGGAAAATCCACGTGGAGATCGGCTCTGCCAACGAAGACCTTGTAGCCACAGCGGCCATGCACCGAAGCATCTACACCGCCGTCGCAACCGGGGACAAGACCGCGGCTGCCGAATTGCTCAACCGTCACTTCGACGGAATCCGCCGCCGCATCAGCGAGGCCGTCGCAGTCTAAGGCCAGGCACCCAAGCACAAGGGCCGCCGTCGTACTTTCATGAAGTACGACGGCGGCCCTTGCCTTTGCGCTGTCGACCCGGCTGCCGGCCCCTGCTTTACGGTAGGTGTCCGATTCTGCTGGATCATTCCCTTGCAGTCGGGCCATGGGCGACCGCACCAGCGTCCCCATCTTTGGTTTGGGAAAGCGTTTGCGACACGGCGAGTCTCGTCATTTGGTGGCCTTGGCGCGGCAAACATGGGAGGACCGTGCGGCCAGCCCCCAGCCTCGAGGCCGCCGCGACGGCTAGGGCAAACCCGGGCCAGAAATTTAACGAAAAAAGACCCGCACCGGGGCCGGTGCGGGTCTTGATTTGTGCGCCCAGAGGGATTCGAACCCCCGGCCTTCTGTTCCGTAGACAGACGCTCTATCCAGCTGAGCTATGGGCGCATCTTGGTGATTCTCGGAAGTTTCAAAACCGTTCCCCCCTCGAACCTCAATAAACTTTACGCGAGATCCCTGTTGGTGCCAAATCGACGCCGTGTAATCTGCCTAACTAGACCGGTCTATGTGACCTTAGTCACTAAATTTGGCCAATCTCCGATGCGGATCCTTGATTTTTAGGGGTTTTGCTCCGAAATGGTCAGGAGATCCCACGTCTGGACCCAGATTGGTCTACTCCGCGCCCCCTAGCATTTAGGACACACCACTGAACCCGAGGAAGGGAACCACGATGGGCGATCTGGCGCGACTGCCGCTGCTTGAGAAGGCACCTACTACGCATGCACGCCTGTTGGCCTGGGTGGAGGAAGTAGCCGAGCTGACACAGCCGGACCGCATCCACTGGGTTGACGGCAGTGAAGCTGAAAACAAGAAGCTGACTGACGAACTTGTCGCGGCCGGCACCCTGAAGAGGCTGAACCAAGAGCTCTTCCCCAATTCTTTCGCTGCATTCTCCGATCCCGCGGACGTAGCCCGTGTGGAAGAGCAGACCTTCATCTGCTCCGAGAAGGAACACGACGCCGGCTTCACCAACAACTGGATGGCTCCGGCTGAGATGAAGCAGAAGCTCCGCGGGCTGTTCGCCGGCTCCATGCGCGGCCGCACCATGTACGTCATTCCATTCGTCATGGGCCACCTGGATGCTGAAGATCCGAAGTTCGGCGTCGAGATCACCGACTCAGCCTACGTTGTTGCCTCGATGCGCATTATGGCACGCATCGGCACCGACGTCCTTGAGCGCATTACGCAGACCGACGCTTTCTTCGTCCCCGCGTTGCACTCCCTTGGCGCTCCGTTGGAACCCGGTCAGGCAGACGTCGCATGGCCCTGCAACCCCGACAAGTGGATCGTGCACTTCCCGGAAGAGCGCTCCATTTGGTCCTTCGGCTCGGGTTACGGCGGCAACGCCCTCCTCGGCAAGAAATGCTACGCCCTGCGCATCGCGTCAGTCATGGCCCGCGACGAAGGCTGGCTGGCCGAGCACATGCTCATCCTGAAGCTGACTTCGCCTGAGCAGAAGACCTACTACATTTCGGCGGCGTTCCCCTCGGCTTGCGGCAAGACCAACCTCGCGCTGCTCGACCCCACCATCAAGGGCTGGAAGGTCGAGACCCTCGGCGACGACATCACCTGGATGCGCTTCGGCAAGGAAGGCGAGCTCCGCGCCGTCAACCCCGAAGCCGGCCTCTTTGGCGTCGCTCCCGGCACCGGTTGGGGCACCAACCCCAACGCGATGCGAGCCATCGCGAAGGGCAACAGCATCTTCACCAACGTTGCGCTGACCGACGACGGCGGCGTCTGGTGGGAGGGCATGACGCAGGACACTCCGGCGCACCTGACCGACTGGCAGGGCAACTCCTGGACTCCCGAGTCCGACAAGCCTGCTGCGCACCCGAACTCCCGCTTCTGCACCCCGATCGACCAGATCGACATGCTGGCCGAGGAGTACTTCAGCCCCGACGGTGTGGAGCTCTCCGCGATCCTCTTCGGTGGCCGCCGCAAGACCACCATCCCGCTGGTCACCGAGGCCCGCGACTGGTCCAACGGGATCTTCATGGGTTCCACGTTGTCCTCCGAGACCACGGCTGCTGCGGCCGGTGCCGTCGGCGTCGTGCGCCGCGACCCCATGGCCATGCTGCCGTTCATCGGCTACGACGCAGGCGACTACCTGAACCACTGGGTGAATTTGTCAGCCAAGGCCAACCCGGAGCGGCTGCCCAAGATCTTCCTGGTCAACTGGTTCCGCCGCACCGCCGAGGGTGGCTTCGCCTGGCCTGGCTTCGGCGACAACGCCCGCGTCCTCAAGTGGGCCATCGAGCGGCTCGAATGCAAGGCCGACGCCGTCGAGACTCCCATCGGCTTCGTGCCGACCGGCGAGTCCATCGATCTCGAGGGCCTGGACATGACCCCAGCCGAGGTGGAAGCCGCAGTGCGCGTCGACCCCTCCGAGTGGAAGACCGAACTGGCATCGATCGAGGAATGGTACGCAAAGTTCGGCGGTTCCCTGCCGGCCGCGCTCATCTCCGAGCTCGAAGGCCTGAAGGCCCGCCTGGCCTAGGACCCCGCCGCCTCCCTCGCTTCGCTCCGCTCAGCCAGGGAAACCCCCAGCGTGGGCCTCGGCAACCGAACGACGGCGGTCCCGCACCTTGTGTCCCCAAGGTGCGGGACCGCCGTCGGCGTTTCATTGACCAGGCATTGTGCCGCGCTTGCGGCGGGAGTAGTTTTTAGAGAACCAGCAGTTCTCTAATTTTCCGGGACCGGGCCATGGATAATGCCCAGCAGCACACAGAGAAAGTCCACTCTGCCATCAGGACGGCGCTGCCCGGAATCCTGTTGGTGATGTTCCTCGGAGCTCTGGACCAAACGGTCATGGCCTCGGCCCTGCCCACCGTCGCCGGGGATCTGGGCGGCCTGGATCAGATGTCCACCATCATCACCGGCTACCTTGTCGCCGCCACAGCCGCCATGCCCCTCACGGGCAAACTTGGCGACGCTTTCGGGCGAAAACGGATCCTGCAGGGTTCCCTCATCTTTTTCATCATCGGCGCAGGACTGTGCTCGCTGGCGCAGTCCGTGCCGCAGCTCATCGCCTTCCGCGCGATTCAGGGCATCGGCGGCGGAGGGCTCATGATCGGGGCACAATCGATCATTGGCGAACTTGTCAGTCCCCGCGAGCGGGGCAAGCTTCTGGGCATTATCGGCGCAGCCTTCGTCATGGCCGCGGTTGCCGGACCTTTGGCTGGCGGCGCGGTGGTTGATCATTTCTCCTGGCGCTGGATCTTCTACTTCTATGTTCCGTTCGGATTGGCTGCCCTTGCCGTGGTGACCTTTACCCTGCGGCTCCCGGCTACTCCGCGCGGGCGACGAGTGGACTACGGAGGCGCGGCCTTACTGGGCCTTGCGATCGTGTCCGTGATCTTCCTCTCCAGCGGCGGTTACCCGGAGCAGGTTTGGGTGTCTCCGGTCCTCGGGGGTGTGGCTCTTGTGGCATTGGCGGCTTGGCTGTTCAGGGCGCGTCGCACGCCTGATCCGATCATCCCCTTGTCCCTGTTCCGGGATCCTGCCTTTGCCATACCGACTGCGGTGAGCTTCCTGGTCGGTTTTGCGATGTTCGCCACCTTGAATTACCTTCCGGCGTTCTTGCAGGTGGGGATGGGCATGTCGGCAACGGCCTCGGGCGCCATGTTGATTTCGCTGATGGCCGGGCTTCTGCTCACGACGTCGGGATCCGGCGCGCTGATCACCCTCACCGGACGCTACAAGCTGTATCCGGTGGCCGGGACGCTGCTTGCGGTTCCCGGGCTCTGGCTTTTCAGCACCATGGACTCGAGCAGCAGCCCGTGGCTCGTCCTGCTCTCCATGCTGCTTCTCGGTCTGGGAATCGG
The DNA here is from genome assembly GCF_040686575.1 of Arthrobacter sp. NPDC080073. Classification (NCBI taxonomy): domain Bacteria; kingdom Bacillati; phylum Actinomycetota; class Actinomycetes; order Micrococcales; family Micrococcaceae; genus Arthrobacter; species Arthrobacter sp. NPDC080073. The sequence goes on along the minus strand of NZ_JBFBKR010000008.1, from coordinate 40,938 downwards.
GTTCGTCATGCAGGTCATGGTACTGGTGGTGCAGAATTCCGTGGAGCGCCGGGACCTTGGTGCTGCGACATCCACGGTGACTTTCCTTCGCCAGGTGGGTGCCGCCGTCGGCGTGGCTGTTCTGGGTTCCTTGATCACGGCGCGCTTTGCCGCAGCGGTCCCGGCCCCTCTGGCGGCCGCGCTGGGCAACCGTATTAATTCCTTGACACCGAAGGCCCTGGAATCGCTGCCGGCCGCGGACCGCATCGCGGTTGCCCAGGCGTTCGGACATGCGCTTCCTCCGGTTTTCGGTTTTGCCGCTGTGGTGTTGGCTGCGGCATTCGTTTTGACGCTCTTCCTTCCCGAGCGCGAGTTGCGGACCACCGCGCACTCGGACACCGCGCTCCCGGAAACCTTCCGACGCCGCAGACAGCACCGCACGAGGAGCCGAAGATGACTGAGAAAGCCACTGCCCCCCTGGCCGATTTCTGCGCTGGGGACATCGGCAGCGCGGGCGGCAAAGGTGCCGCTTTGGGGGAGCTTGCGCGCGAGGGGTTTCCGGTGCCGCCGGGATTCATCATCACCACGAACGCCTACCTGTCCTTCCTGGCAGAAACGAAGGTGGGGCTTGAGTTGGATAGCCTGCTGTCCGGCTTGAGCGATGCCCCCGACGGCGGCGCGCGCACCGGCGCCGCCATCCGGTCCCTCTTTGCCGAGGCGCATATGCCGGGCCCGCTGCGGCAGGAGATCCTCGATGCCTACGAGAACCTGGGCGGCGGGGCGGTCGCGGTCCGGTCCAGTGCTACGGCGGAGGATCTTCCGGGAGCGGCGTTCGCCGGCCAGCAAGACACGTACCTCAACGTCATTGGCGAGGAAGATGTCATCCAGGCGGTCTCGAGTTGTTGGGCATCATTGTGGACGGACCGGGCTATGGCCTACCGGCTTAGGCAGGGAATCGACCCGCACGAGGTGGCCATCGCCGTCGTCGTACAAAAAATGGTGCGGGCCGCCATGGCGGGTGTCATGTTCACAGCGAACCCGGTCACGGGCGAGCGGGGCGAAATAGTGGTGGACGCGAACCCCGGGCTGGGGGAGGCAGTGGTCTCGGGGCGGGTGACTCCGGAGCATTATGTCCTGGACCGCTCGGGAAGGGTTCGTGGTTTCACGCCAGGTGGCCACGAGGTGGTGATCAGCGGGGCAGAGGGCGGCGGTACGAGGGAAAGGGCCGGTACGCCGGGGGGCAAGCCCGGGCTCGCCGCGGGGCAATTGGCGGAGCTGGCCCGGCTGGGCCGGGAAGCCCAACAGCATTTCGGCCGGCCGCAGGACATGGAGTGGGCCGTGGCCGGGGGCGTGCTGTATGTGCTGCAGTCGCGTCCGATGACCGCGCTCCCGCCTCAACCGCCCAGCCTCAACGCGGTCCAACGGCGAGTGGGGCCGTTCTTCGTCGAGATGTTCCAGGAACGGCCGTATCCGCTGGATGTCTCCGGGTGGATGAGCCGGGGAATCCTGGGCATGCTGCGGGAGATGGTCAGCAGCGTGGGCGTGGTCTTTCCGACGGTTGAGGAGTTGTTGCCGGAAGAGGACGGCGTGGTGGTGCAGCTCATCCCTCCGGTGCCGCGCCTGACCCTCCGGACGCTCGCCGCGCCAGTGTCTTTGCTGCGTCGGTCAAGGCATTACAATCCCCGCGAGTGGACCCAAGATCCGCGCTTCGCCCAGTTCCTTGGCGAAATCGAACGGCTCAACGGAATGGACCTCGGTCCGCTTCGGTGGCCTGCGGTCATTGAACTTGTGGAGGAGTGCTTCGGGACGATGCGGGCTATCGGGGATCTCCGGGTTTCTTACTTGCCCGGAGTCCTCGTGCCGGTGCTGAAGATGCGCTTGATGCTCCTCTTCCTCGGCAAGATGAGGCTTGCTCCTGCGCTGATCGCAGGAGCGGAAACCCGGACGAGCCAGGCGAATCGGGCGCTTGAGCGGCTCGCTTCCCTTGTGGCAGACGACCCCGGACTGTCACGCGCCTTTCGTGAAGCAGACCCCCGCCAGCTGCTGGACCAGGTCGAAAAGGATCCAGAGCATCGCGCTTTCCGGGAGGCGTTCCATGAGTTTCAGCTGGAATACGGACACCGCGAAACCACCAGCGTTGTCCTGAGCAGTTCGCCTACGTGGTCCGATGCCCCCGAGGTGGTGCTGGGGCTGGTGAAGGCCATGTCCGGAGAGCGGCATCAAACGGCCGACCAGACCGGTACAGCGATTGAGGAATTGAAGTGTCACCCGGCATTCCGCTTCGAACCGGTACGGCGAAGGGTGCTTGCGGCCGTCGAGTCCGCCCGGGCCGGAATGGCGTTCCGCGAGGATAGCCACTTCTACGCCACCAAAGCCATCCCGCCGATCCGCCGAGCCTACCGGGAGCTCGGCCGACGGCTCGTGCTGGCTGGCGTGGTCGACGCACCGGACGACATCTATCACCTGCGGTTCGAGGAATTGGAGTCCATCACAGACAACGACGACGGCGCGCTGCCGGCTACGCTGCGTGACCGTTACCGGCCGCTGGTGCTGGCACGGGCGGCGAAACGGAGGGAGCTGGAGGGCATCCCGCTGCTTGACCCGGTTTTGCTCTTCGGCCGAGGCCGCCAGGTTGACGGAGCCCTTGTCTCCGGTACCCCGGCCAGCCGCGGCCAGGCAAGCGGGCTTGTCCGGGTGATCCGGGGGCCGGCCGAGTTCGGCCAGCTCCGCAGCGGCGAAATCTTGGTCTGCCCATACACCAACCCTTCGTGGACGCCGTTGTTCCAACGTGCCGCGGCGGTTGTGGTGGATGCCGGAGGGCTCGGCTCGCATGCGGCGATCGTGGCCAGGGAATACGGAATTCCGGCAGTCATGGGCACCGGTTCGGGGACCAGCACCTTGGCCGACGGGCAGCGGGTGCTCGTGGACGGAAGCCTGGGAGTGGTCCTGCCGGCTGCGTCGCCGGGGAATGTTTGACATGCCGAAGCAACAGGACCATCGCAAGCTGCCGCGCCGGCGCGGAGCTGCCCTGAACAGTGCAATTTTCGAAGCAGTCCGGGCGGAGATCGCCGAATCCGGATACGCCGCGCTGACCATGGACAGTGTCGCCGAGCGCGCCAGGGCGAGCAAAGCCTCGCTCTACCGGCGGTGGCCCGGGCGGGCAGCGTTGGTGCTCGAGGCAGCCTACGATGCCATGCCCAGCCCGTCGTCCGCGCCGGATACGGGTAGCCTGCGCGGGGACGCCCTGGCGATCCTGCGGCTTGTAGCGCAACAGCTGGAAGGAGCAGTGGGCCAGGCCATGCGCGGGCTGCTAGGGGAGGCGCTCCAGAACCCATGGGTGGCCGCAGAAGTCCACGAGTACACGCGGGGCAACGTCGGGAAGATCATGCGAGCCATCATTGAGCAGGCCGCGGCGCGCGGCGAATGCGATCCCAGCGTGGCCACGGAGACGAGGATCGAGGCCGGCCCCGCTTTGTTGCGGCAGCGGTTCATCTTCTCTGGAATGCCCATCGATGATGATTATTTGGTGCGGGTAGTGGACGAGGTGATGCTGCCGCTGCTGGGTGCCGGTCCGCCGGGGGTGGTGGTCGGCCCGCCGGGGGTGCCGGGCTGACCCAACTGACTCGCATTAGTTGTCGTTCTGGGGTCTCTAAACGACAACCAATGCGAGTCAGTTGGCGAGCCAGAGACTTTGTAATGGATTCTCGTGGTGGTGTGCAATGGGGGACAGGACTTTACAAGCCGTGCCTACAGTTCGGGGCGTAACCCGATCGCGTGGAATGCCGGCGCCATTTGCCGCAGGTGCGGCAGGGAGGAGACGACGACGTCGTCCAGCTCCCGGTAGAAGGCTTCCCTCGCGCGAGCCAAGGCATGACGCAAGCCGCACTCCGTGATCAGGGGGCAGTCACCATGGGGGGATTGGCACTCGGCGGGGTCGAGCCTGGTGTTCAGTACCCGCAGGATCTGGCCAACGGTGGCTCGCTGTCCGGCGGCGCTGAGCCGGGATCCGCCCTTGCGGCCGCGCTCGACGTCGATGAGGCCCAGCTCCCGGAGCCGGACAATGGCCTTGCTGACGTGGTGGTAAGGAGTCCCCACGGCGTCTGCGATGTTCTGGGTCGTCAGGAGTTCTCCTGCGGGCGCGGACGACAGAACCAAGAGCGCACGCAGGCTCACATCCGCGAAGGCATTGATCTTCATGCCCTCAAGCTTACGGAGTGGGGTCTAGTCCACCCATACGAGGGGTTCATTGGTGTCGGCTTCGGCGTTGTCAAAGGTGAAGCCTTCGGCGGTCAGGACATAAGGGACAACGGCTGCGAGGAGACCACCGCTGCGATGCTCAGCCGCGGCGTGGATCCCGTCCGAGCCGTGTTCCGGAAGGATTACATCGCTCGCAATCGCCACCGCACGGTATTCGTCACGGCCTTGACGCAGCAATTCGAGGATGTCTGCCAGCATCGACTCTGTGTCGACGTTTCCCTCCTCGTCCGGCTCTTCAGGCGTTACGAACAGGACCCGAAGTTCGTTGTCCTCGGCGAGCGTTACTGCGAAGGGCAGGAAGCCACCGTTTTGTTCCAGGTGTTCCTGCGCTGTTGCCAAGGCGGCCCCAAGCGTTTCACGCACTTCGCGGAGTTCAAGTTCCTCTGTGTTTTCGAGGCCGTCGATCTGGGGATTCATGCTGATGCTCGCCTTCGGGGCTGCCGGCTAGGACCGGACGATTGCGAGGACGCGGTCCCGCACCTTTTCCATCGTGGCAACATCCTTCGCCTCGGCGTTCAGCCGCAGGAAAGGCTCTGTGTTGGACGGACGCAGATTGAACCACCAGCTGCCGTCCTTCGCGGTGAAGGTGCTGCCATCCATGGTGTCCACGTCGACGTCTTCGCCATCAAATTCGGCGCGGACCCGCTCAATGGCTCCCGCCTTGTCTTCGATTTCGGAATTGATTTCACCGGAAGAGACATAAGGCTCGTACTGGCGGCCAAGGTCGGACAGCGGGCCATCCTGCTCGCCCAATGCCGCCAAGACGTGCATGGCCGCGAGCATGCCGGTATCCGCGTTCCAAAAATCGCGGAAGTAGAAGTGCGCCGAGTGTTCGCCGCCGAAGACCGCTCCTTCTTCGGCCATGACAGCCTTGATGAATGAGTGCCCCACACGCGTGCGCACGGCCCTGCCACCATCCGCCGCCACGAGCTCCGGGACGGCCCGCGAGGTCAGCAGGTTGTGGATGATCACGGGGGTCTTTTCACCCGCGGCCTGTGCGCGGGCGATTTCCCGGCGCGCAACCATCCCGGTGATGGCAGACGGCGACACGGGTTCGCCCTTCTCATCAATCACGAAGCAGCGGTCGGCGTCGCCGTCGAACGCCAGGCCGATATCTGCACGTTGCTCGATGACTGCGGCTTGCAGATCGCGAAGGTTTTCGGGCTCAAGCGGATTCGCGGGGTGGTTCGGGAACGAGCCGTCCAGCTCAAAGTAGAGGGGGACGATCTCGAACGGCAGGGCAGGAAGCAACTGGTCACCAAGGACTGCGGGAGTAGTCAGCCCGGCCATGCCGTTTCCTGCGTCGACGACGATCTTCAGCGGACGGGAGCCCTTGAGGTCAACCAGGCCGCGCAAGTACTCGGAGTAGTCCTTCAGGACATCGCGGGTGCTGATCTTGCCTTGCACATCTGCAGCAGGGATGCTTCCGCTGTTGAGGTAGTTCTCCGCCAGCGCCTGGATTTCCTTGAGGCCTGTTTCGGAGGAGATCGGCTGGGCGCCGGCCTTGGACATCTTGATGCCGTTGTACTCGGCAGGGTTGTGGCTCGCGGTGAACGTGGCACCGGCCGCATTGAGGGCACCGCAAGCGTAGTAGAGCTCGTCGGTGGAGATGAGGTCCAGGAGCTGGACATTGGCGCCGCGGCGCGCGGCGCCGTCGGCGAATGCCTTGATGAATTCGGGAGATGACGGGCGCATGTCGCCGCCAACCAGCACGGTCTCCCCGGCGAGGCCGAGGGTGTCGACGAAGGCCGCGCCGACGGATTCCACGATGTGGGATGTGATCGATTCGCCGACGATTCCCCGGACGTCATAGGCCTTGAAGGAAGCCGAGAGGTCAAATGTCTTGTTCTGCTCGCTAGTCACGGGCTCAATCTTACTGTGGAGCGGGGTGGTCACTGCGCCGAAAGGTCATCTGTGTGGAAAACGCTTGTCCACATAGATGACGTCCCGGGTTCTGGCTGTCTGCGGGTGCTGGAATACTGAAGCCATGCCCAACAACCCGGATGCTGCCCTACTTGCAGCAGAACAGTCCATCACCCGGACGCAGGCCCTTGAAGTATTGAAGGAGCTTGTGGGAAATGCGGACGCCCGATTCCACGACGGCCAGTATGAGGCGATAGAGGCCCTCGTCGACGCCGGACGGCGCGCTTTGGTGGTGCAGCGGACGGGCTGGGGCAAGTCGGCGGTGTACTTCGTCTCGTCGTTGTTGTTGAGGCGCCGCGGCGCAGGGCCTACCCTCATCGTTTCGCCGCTGCTCGCACTCATGCGGGACCAAGTGGCAGCAGCAGCACGTGCCGGGGTGCGGGCCGTAGCGATCAACTCCGCCAACCAGCTTGAGTGGGACAACGTCCGCGCACAGCTCGCCGCTGACGAGGTGGACGTTCTCCTGGTTTCGCCGGAGCGGCTCACCAATCCTTCGTTCCGGGAAAACCAGCTTCCCGAGCTCATCCGCCGTACCGGTCTCCTGGTAATTGACGAGGCACACTGCATTTCGGACTGGGGTCACGATTTCCGTCCCGACTATCGGCGCATCTCCGATCTCATCGAGCAACTGCCCGGCAGTGTTCCCGTGCTGGCCACCACGGCGACGGCCAACTCCCGGGTGGTCCACGACATCGAAGAACAGCTCGGCGCCGGAGTGCTGACCATCCGTGGGGAGCTTGGCCGGGAGTCCTTGCGGCTGGGTGTCTTGAAGCTCGCCGACTCGCGGGATCGCCTTGGCTGGTTGCTGACCCATCTGGCAGATATGCCAGGCAGTGGAATCATCTACACCCTGACCGTTTCGGCCGCTGAAGACACCGCCCGGTTGCTCTCCGAGGCAGGCCACAACGTCTTGTCCTACACCGGGAGGACGGACCCCGCGGATCGTGAACGGGCGGAGCAACTCCTCAAGGACAACGAAGTGAAGGCGCTGGTGGCCACCTCGGCGCTCGGGATGGGCTTCGATAAGCCGGATCTCGGGTTCGTCATCCACCTTGGTGCCCCGTCGTCGCCGGTGGCTTACTACCAGCAAGTTGGCCGTGCCGGCCGTGGCGCCGCAAACGCCGATGTGCTCCTCCTGCCCGGATCCGAGGACCGCGAGATCTGGCAGTACTTTGCGACTGCTTCAATGCCCTCGGAGGAGAAAGCCTCGGCCGTACTCAACGTCCTGGCCGAATCCGGCTCTGCCTTGTCCACGGTGGCCCTTGAAGCGCGGGTGGACCTGCGCCGGACGCCTTTGGAACTCCTGCTGAAGGTCCTGGCCGTGGATGGAGCGGTGGAGCGCGCCGGCGGTGGGTGGACGTCCACGGGACGGCCGTGGATCTACGACGCCGAACGCTACGCCCGCATCGCCGAGGCCCGGGTGGACGAGCAGGATTCTATGGTCATTTACCAGGACACCGCTGGATGCCGCATGGAATACATCACCGCGGTCCTGGACGACGAATCCGCACGTGCATGCGGCCGTTGCGACAATTGCGCCGGCAAGTGGTTCCCGTCAGACGTGGCAGCAGCGGCCGCCGACGCCGCCGGGCAGACGCTTCGGCGCGCGGGTCTTGCGCTCGAGCCACGGCTTCAATGGCCCAGCGGCATGGACCGGCTGGGCGTGACGGTGAAAGGCAAGATCAAGCCTGAGGAGTTGCTGGCCGAAGGACGCGTCCTGGCCCGACTGACCGACCTCGGCTGGGGCGGTGCCCTCCGTGAGCTCTTTGCCGCCGGGGCGACTGACCGCGAGGTTGAACCTGCCATGCTGCAGGCCTGCGTGCAGGTGTTGCGGGAGTGGTCTGCCGGAGACGGCCGATCCACCGGGTGGAGCGGCCAAGGGCGTCCGGCAGCCGTCGTGAGCATCCCCTCCAGGAACAAGCCGGCGCTGGTCGAATCCTTGGCCCGCGGCATAGCCGGCATCGGCCAGATGCCGTATTTGGGTTCCCTTCAACTCCAGCACGGCGGACCCACGGGCGGGCGCGGTGGCAACAGCGCCTATCGGCTGGCCGGTGTCTGGGAGCGCCTCGTCGTGGGTCCCGAGCTTGGACAGAACCTTGCGTCGCTAGGCGGTCAAGGCATCCTCCTCGTCGATGACCTGGCGGACAGCCGCTGGACAATGACCGTTGCCGGCCGCGCCCTCAGGCAAGCCGGGGCAGGATCTGTGTTGCCTCTCGTCCTCGGTCAAGCAGCGTGACCGGCGCAGTCCCGGACGTCCAGTCCGAATCCAAGTGGCAGCCACGGCTCGCGTTGCTGGTTGCAGCCACCTTCTTCATGGAGTTCCTTGACGGAACAGTCCTTACTACTGCCATGCCGAGCATCGCCGCCGACTTCAAAGTGGTCTCGGCCGATGTCAACATCACGATGACTGCCTACCTGGTGACTGTGGCCATGGGAATACCGCTCAGCAGCTGGCTCGCGGAACGCTTCGGTGCGCGTCGGATCTTCTGCCTGGCGATCGCCGTGTTCACCCTGGCCTCGCTGTTGTGCGCGGCCAGCCAGGACCTCACCCTGCTGACCTTGAGCCGGGTGGCGCAGGGGGCCGGCGGGGCCATGATGGTGCCTGTCGGGACTCTCGTAGTGCTGCGGGGCACACCCAAGTCGGAGCTCCTCCGCGCCACGGCGTTCCTTGTGTGGCCCGGGTTGCTGGCCCCCGTTTTGGCACCGCTTGTGGGCGGAGCTTTCACTACCTATCTTTCCTGGCACTGGATCTTCCTGATCAACGTACCGCTGGGGCTTGCTGCGTTCATCGCAGCCCTGAGGCTTGTTCCTCGAACGGGAGGCGATGCCGCCCGTCGGCTCGACTGGGTGGGGCTCACGCTTACCACCTTCGGCGTCGGATCGCTCGTGGTGGGCCTTGAAGGAGTTGGCGGTCATGGCGGGGGTGCGGTCCCGGCCGCCGTGCTGCTGGCCGGGGCACTGGCTTTGGCCGGAGCGGCCTGGTGGATGCTCAAAGCCAAGGCTCCGCTCTTCGATCTCCGGGTTTTCGCCACGCGGACGTTCCGGGCCACCTCCACCGGAGGGTTCGTCTATCGCCTGACGATCAGCTCGGTGCCTTTTCTGCTGCCGCTGTTGTTCCAGGACGGCTTTGGCTGGGATCCACTCAAATCCGGTGCCATGGTGGCCGCGGTGTTCATCGGCAACATCGGAATCAAGCCCGCCACGACCCCCATCATTCGGCGCTTCGGCTTCAAACCCGTGTTGGTCTTCGCCTCTTTCGCCTCGGCCGTCACCTTTGCCGGTTGTGCAACGCTCAACGCGGGGACCCCGGAGCCGTTGATTTTTGCGTTGCTGCTGGCCAGCGGGGCCTTCCGCTCGATCGGATTCTCGGCGTATGCCTCCGTGCAATATGCGGATATCGTCCCAGGGGAGCTTCCCTCGGCCAACGCCGTGTCAGCTACTTTGGTGCAACTGGCCGCAGGTGGCGGCATTGCCGTGGGTGCGCTCTTCCTGCGACTCTTCGACCATGTGTCGCTCTTCGGCGACGGCCCTTCCTCGGCGTACCGGGGAGCTTTCCTCGCCATGGCGGCAGTGATGCTCCTGAGCACCGTGGACAGCCTCACGCTGCACCGGCACGCCGGAGCTGAAGTCAGTCGCAGTGTTGTGGGCAAACCCGAGAAACGGCGGGGCTAGGGTGCTTGGGGACGCCGGTCGCCGGAACCCCCACTAGGGAGATTCCGGCGACCTTTGGCTGCCCGGCGTCCTGTTTGGATTGCTTTAGCTACGAGGCCGGGTGCGTGAACGGGATCCGGTCGAACGACATGACGCTCGGTGCATCCTCCGGGTTGACCGTGACCTTGAGCCAGTCCTTCGCATTGTTGGATCCATCGACGGTGATTCGCGTCAGGTTCTTCGCTGCTGTGGCCTGGCCGTAAAAAGACAGCCACGTGGAGCCGGCCGCGAGGGGGTGGTCCTGGTTGTACACGTGGCTGTCACCGTTGATGAGATAGACCGGGCCGCCGAACGCGTTCGACTCCTCGATCAAGGTCTGCACCAGGGGCTTGAAAGCACCAAAATCCGCCTGGGAAGGGGCCGCGACTGTCGGATCGAACATGTCCGCCTGCGTCATCACGACGACGGCCCGGTCACCGTTGTTCCGTGCCTTGCGGAACGTGTCCCTCAACTCCTGGATGTCAGCATCGGTCCTCTGCTGCACCTCGTTAAGTTGGGCGGCGGTGGGCTGGGTCTGGCCAAGTCCGGTCCACGGTAGCATCGAGTTATTGCTGCCCGGAATGTTGACGGCAGTGAAGGCGACCTCATGCTTGCGGAAGCTGACGTTCTCCGGGAAGCCTTCCTTTACCTGTGACTTCACTGTCATCGGTGCGCCAAGTGTGAATCCGGGCTTCGGGAAGAAGACATCCCGGACCTTGGCCAGTCTTTCCAAGGGGTTGTAGGCGCCGTTGTTCGTTCGGTGGCAGTCAGTCCACTCGTTGTCGCCCGGGGTATAGACGAGCGGGACGGTAAAGCTGTCAAAGTTCTTCTTGATGGCTTCGAAGTATTGGTCCGTGCACTGCGAGGATCCGTTTTTGATATCGCCCACGTGTGCTACAAAACTCAGTTCCTTGTGCGCATTCAGGTCCTGAATGTAAGACGGGAAGGCCCGGATCTCGGCGTCACCGTAAGGCACGTCCCCGATCACGCCGAAGCTGAAGCCCTCGGTATTGCCTTGGTGTCCGTTGCCGTTAGCACCGTTTTGTCCTGAGTTGCCGCCGTCGCCGGCCGCCACTGCAGGCGACATGAGCAACGTGGTTGAAAGCAGGACGGCCCCAACCGTTGCGGTCGCGAATCTCGTTATTGAACGCATGAATCTCTCCTCGTCGTTGGTCTCCATTACCCGGACGAGGTTATTGGCGCGAGCTGAATTCAAAGAGTCGGAGACATGAATCTTCCCCGCCAGGTTCTGACGACAAAACGTGTGTATGGGAGGGGCTTGCTTCCTCACCTCGTTCGGCGCCCCCCGGTCATTCCGCCGCCGCACGGCCTGGCGCTGGACACCGTCGGATTCTGCTGGATCACTCTCTTCGCCGAATGTGCCGGTCCCGTGATTCCGCGGGCCCGGAATTTGTCCATTCGAGTGATTGAGCAGAATCCGACATCCGAGCGACGGCGAACCCTTGCAAAAGCTCCAAGGACGCAAAAAGGCCCCGGTCAGGGACCGGGGCCAAAACGCGGAGACGGGGGGATTTGAACCCCCGGTGGAGTTGTGCCCCACACTTCATTAGCAGTGAAGCCCATTCGGCCGCTCTGGCACGTCTCCAGTTGCTATTGCTAGCCAACCAAGGATACGCAGAACTGGGCACCCAGCGCAAAACGGGGGTGCGGGCCGCCGTCGGGCGCTCTGATCCTTAGGGGGCGCTAGTGCCCAGGGCCCTCCTTGCCCGCAAGGGCCCGCCACAGGAAGTGCTGGCTGCGGGCTTGGAGCGAGGCCGCTTGGCGGTTGTCCGAGGCTCCCGCGTGGCCGCCTTCAAGTGCTTCGTGGAACCACACGTTCGGGATGCCCATCGCCAGCATCCGGGCTGCCATCTTCCGCGCCTGGACCGGGCCCACACGGTCATCGGAGGTGGCAGTCCAAATGAACGTCTCCGGGTACTCCACGCCGTCGCGGAGCAGGTGGTACGGCGAGAAGGTGCGGATGTACTCCCACTGTTCCGGGACGTCGGGGTCGCCGTACTCGGCAATCCAGGAGTAGCCGGCGGAAAGCTTGGTGTAGCGGCGCATGTCCAGCAACGGGACGCCGCAGGAGATGGCTCCGAACAGCTCCGGGTACTGGGTCAGCATGTTGCCCACCAGCAGTCCGCCGTTGGAGCCGCCCACACAGCCGAGCCGCCGCGGACTGGTGACACCCCGCGAAATGAGGTGCCGCGCCACGGCGGCGAAGTCCTCGAACGCGCGGTGTCGATTCGCCTGCAAGGCTGCGCGGTGCCACGCGGGACCGTATTCGCCGCCGCCGCGGATGTTGGCCACGACGTAGACGCCGCCACGCGAATGCGCCTCGGAGCCATCTTCGGTCGTGATGCTTTCGCTCCGGCGCTCCAGCCAGGCGCGCCCGATGGATCCGTTGTAGGCCGGGGTCCTTGAGACCTCGAACCCGCCGTAGCCCGAGAGCTGCGTGGGGTTCTCGCCGTCGAGGTCAAGATCTTTGGACGCCACCTGGAAATAGGGCACGCGCGTGCCGTCTGCCGAAGTGGCAAAGTGCTGCTGGACCTCGTAGTCCGCCTCGTTGAAGAACGACGGCGAGGACTTCACCACCGCGTGGGTGCTGGACACTCCGCCGTCATCGCCCGCGTCGAGCGTGTAGCCGGCGATTCCGCGGGACAAGGTGCCGCGCATGAGCGTGGTGGGGGTGGTGAAGCCGGTTGCCACGAGCCAGTAGTCGTTGCCGGCGTCGTCGCCTTCTGCTTCGTCCTCGTCGTCGACGGCGTAGGCGTTCACATCGTGTAGCGGCGGGCACGCGTCCAGCAACGTCGAGGCCCACCCGCCGGCGGAGTCCTTGCGGGCTGGGTCGAGCACCCTGATTTCGGAAGAGACGTCGTGCAGCAGGTTCAGGAGGAGGTAGTTCCGGGTCCAGCTCCACGATTGGAGGGACGTGTGCTCATCCGGGGTGAAAAGCACCGTGAAGTCGCGTGCCCCGGCTAGATAGCCCTCGAAGTCGGAAGCCAGCAGAGACCCGGCGGCGTAGGTGGTTCCGTCCACGTTCCAGTCCTGCCGCGGACGGAACATGAGCCATTCGCGGTGGGAACTGAGGTTGACGTCGGTGGGGACGTCAATGGCGAGCCACGCGTTTTCACGCAGCACAGAGGTGGTCCGGTTGAAGAAGTCGATCCAGTCGACCGCGAACGTGCGTTCGAAACCCGGGGTGGAGTCGTGGGCGACGAGGGCCATCATGTGGTCTTCGGGAATCTCGAAAATCCGTTCGGCTTCAACCAGGGATTGGTCCCGGCGAAGCTTCACGCCGGTGCGCGAGTATGACGAGCTGGTCTTGGGCAGGCCGTCGGCGGTGGTGGCAACCAGCAGGGTATCGGCGTCGAGCCAGCTCACGTTGCCCTTCGCGGTCGGGAGGTCGAACCCGCCTGCGGCAGGGTCCACGAAGGTGCGGGTCTCGACGTCGAACTCGCGGTGGCGGTTGGCGTCACCGCCGTCGGGGGAGAGGGCGATGATGGCGAGGCGGTGCGGTTCGCCTTCGGCCGGGCGCAGGAAGTTGGCGCCGTGGAAAACCCACTCTTCGCCTTCAGCGGCGGCCAGCGCATCGATGTCGAGCAGCACGTCCCATTCCGGTGCGTTGCTGAGGTAGCTTTCCCATGTTGTGCGTCGCCAGAGGCCCTTGGGGTTCTGCTGGTCCTTCCAGAAGTTGTAGTAATGTTCGCCACGCTTGTTGACCATGGCGATCCTGTCCGTGGAGTCCAGAACCTCCAGGATTCCGGCTTCCAAGGCGGCGTAGTCGGCGTCGTCGAGCAAGTCTTCGGTGCGGGCATTTTGCTCCCGCACCCAGGCCAGCTGTTCCTCGCCGTGAATGTCTTCGAGCCAGATATTCTCGTCGACAGGCTCGGGGGCGATTGCGGTTCCCTGGGCAGTTTCGTTGTCGGGCGCGGGCGCTTGATCAGCTGCTGTGGTGGTCATCCCTCATCCTAGAGCGACTGTCTGAGAAGGAAGCAAGTCACAAGAAGTTAGGCTTGGGCGTGGGTAAATCGCAGAACATTCGGGTCGGGCTGATCGGGGCAGGCCCCCGCGGCACCAGTGTGCTGGAGCGTTTGCTCGCCAATTGGGCTGCGATGGAAACCCAAACGCGATCCCTGCACATCGACGTCGTGGACCCCTATCCCGCCGGGCCAGGGCACGTCTGGCAGCCCGATCAATCCCGGCTGTACCTCATGAACACGCAGTCTTTCTACCCCACACTGATCCCCGAGGACGAGCAACTCGCGCCACCCCTGGCCGGGGGCTCCTTCGAGCAATGGCGGGCGGAACAGCGGTCCGTCGGCGGCCCGGGCCTGAACCCCGAGGAACGGGCCGAACTTGCCGCACTCGCTTCCCACGACTTTCCCAGCCGTGCCCTGTACGGGCGGTATCTGCGCTCCACATTGGAGGAATTGCTGGACCGTGTCCCTGCCGGCGTCGAGATCGCGTTTCACCGGAACAACGCCGTGGCGGCGCGTCCCCTGCCGGGCGGGCCGGCGGACGGTTCGACGGACAAGCCCGCGGGCGGAGGGTTCGACGTCGAACTCGACGACGGCGCCCGGCTCACCGTGGATTCCCTCGTCCTCGCGCTGGGCCACCTTGAATCCCGGCTCAACCCGGAGCAGCGTTCGTTCAGGGAAGTGGCAGCGGAGCTTGGGCTGCTGTACGTGCCGCCGGCCGCACCTGCCGACGTGGACTGGGCCCTGGTCCCGGAGGGGGAGACGGTCCTGGTCCGGGGCATGGGCCTGAATTTCTTCGACGTCATGGGCCAGCTGACCGAAGGCCGCGGGGGGCAGTTCATGCCCGCCGAAGACGGTCTCCAGGGGACGCTCAAGTACTTGCCGTCGGGCCGGGAACCGAAGATCGTCGCGGCATCCAGGCGTGGCACCCCGTACCGGGCCAAGGCCGGCTTGGACGGTTACTATCCCAGGTCCGTGCGCTTGCGGTATCTGACCGAGAGCGCGGTGGAACGCTTCGCCGCGGCAGGAATCCAACCCGGCTTCGATCACGACCTTTGGCCCCTCCTGCATCGGGACGCCCTGTGGGCCTACTATTCAACGTTGGTCCTGGCGGAACCCGTAGCCGTGTCTGATGCGACTGAATTCCTTGCGGCTTTGGAAGACGTGTTGCGGCCACACGCGCATGCCACCGGGCGATGGGAAAACCAAGTCGCGGAGTTGGTCTCCACGCACGTAGCCGCGTCGCGCCGCCTTGACCTGCTGGGCCTCGCCGCGCCTTTGGCCGGGCGTTCCTTCGCGTCCGGGAAGGAGCTCGACGCCGCCGTCGTGGACTATCTGGACGACGACGCCCGCCGCTCCGCGCTCGGGGAAGCAGATCCCGTGAAGATGGCCATCGGTGCCTTGCACACGGGAAGGGCCATCCTGAAGAGTGCCGTGGCCGACGGCGGCATCACGGACGAATCGTGGGTGGGCGAGCTTCGGGGTTGGTTCGAATCCTTCGTTGAGGGCCTCGCGAGCGGTCCTCCCGCCCTGCGCGCCGAACAGTTGGCCGCTTTGGCGCGTGCCGGCGTCGTGAGTTTCGTGGGCCCGGATCCGCGGTTCAGCGTTGATCATTCCAAAGGCGTCTTCCGCGCGGTGTCTGCCTGGGTGCACGCCGACGC
This sequence comes from Arthrobacter sp. NPDC080073, assembly GCF_040686575.1. Taxonomy (NCBI): domain Bacteria; kingdom Bacillati; phylum Actinomycetota; class Actinomycetes; order Micrococcales; family Micrococcaceae; genus Arthrobacter; species Arthrobacter sp. NPDC080073. The sequence goes on along the minus strand of NZ_JBFBKR010000008.1, from coordinate 25,445 downwards.
CGCGGAAGCCAGGACCCTGATCGAGGCGATGTCACCGGCGAACCGGGTGGGCGTGAGTGTTTCTCCGTTCCTGCGGCAGTTGCTCGCCGACGGGTTGGTGCGGCCCAAGGTGATGATGACTGCCGAGGGAACGCCCGTGCAGACCTCAGGGTTGGATGTCCAGCCGCACCCCTACCGACTGGTGGGCGCCAATGGTTCGGTCACTCCGGGGATGTACGTCCTTGGCCTGCAGCTTTCCTCGACCCAATGGGGGACGGCCATCGCCGCGGAAGCCCGGCCTTCCGATGGCATCAGCTACAGAAGCGGCCAACGGACCCTCCGCGACGCCGACGAAATCGCAAGGGACATGCTCGGCCTTCCCCTCCAAAAATGAGCATGTTCCCCCAATCAAAATGAGCATGCTCCCCGTCCGCTCCGACGAGTGGACATAATCCTGATATGTCCATTCGCGGGGGCCGGGGGAGAGCATGCTCATCCGTGATGTTGCGGGCTTATGAAGCCTGGTTTTCGATGAGCTTGAAGATCGCACCCGTCGGGTCGGTCAGGGTGGCCATCCGGCCGTAGGGGGTGTCCTCAGCTGCCTGGACAACCGTGGCGCCCAAGCCGGTGGCCTGCTCGATGGTGTCATCGACCTTGTCCACCGCGAAGTAGACGCCCCAGTAGGACGGCACCTCGGCCGGGAGGAAACCGGAAGCATCCATGATGCCGGCCTTGGAGTTGTCACCCTCCCCGAGCGTCGTGTAACGGAACTCCGGGGTATCGCCCACGACGGTCGTTTCCCAGCCGAAGACATTCTGGTAGAAGGAGACTGCCGAGTCGTACTCCTTGGCGAAGAGCTCGTGCCAGGCGGGTGCGCCTGTTTCGGCAGCCAGCTGATAGCCCTTCATCTCGCCGAACTGCCAGGCGCCGATGGCTGCTCCGGAGGAATCCGCGTACATGGCCATGGTTCCCTGGTCAGGGACTTCCATGGGTTCCATGTAGACCTGGCCGCCGTTGGCGACGGCAGCTTCGGTGGTTGCCTTGATGTCGTCAGTGCGCAGGTAGGTGGACCAGACATCGGGCATCTGGGCCATGTTTTCCTGCTTCTGCATGATCCCGGCCACCATCTTGCCGTCCTTCGAGGCCGTGATGTAGCCACCGTATTTTTCCTGGTCCCCGGTCTCGTAGGTCCAGCCGAAGAGCGTGTTGTAGAAGGACTTTGCCTTCTCCGGGTCCGAGGTCATCAGGTCGATCCAGCAAGGTGAGCCGGGGGTGATGTCAGGCGTGGGCATGTTTGCTCCTGTGTCGTTACCGCGGTTGTTGCCACGGTTTCATGAGTGGGTGGTGGAGACAGTCAAAACCCTATGCGGGGCCCCTGACAGTTTCAATGGCTGGGTCAATGCCTTCAGCGGAACCTAGCCCATGACGAGCATCAAGATGAAGTAGATCGCGCCGCCAACCACCGAGTAGATGGCGAAGGGCGTCAGCGTCCGGGTCTCAAAGAACCGAAGGAGGAACTTGGTGGCGAACCAGGCCGCCACGCCCGCGCACAGCGCACCAACCAGGAACACGCCGCGCTCGTCGGCCATGGCCGGGGTGAAAAGGTCCGGCAGCTTGAGCACGGCGGCCGCACCGATGATCGGCGTCGCGAGCAGGAAGCTGAACCGTGCGGCGTTCTCGTTGTTCAGCCCGGACAGCAAGCCGCCGGCCATTGACGAGCCGGAGCGGGAGATTCCCGGGATCAGGGCGGCTGCCTGGGCCGTTCCGATTCCCAAGGCACGCTTCCACGACAAAGTGGCGATTTCGGCGTCGGAAGCCGTTGCCGTCACCGGCTGCGCCGCCGCGCGGCGGTTTTCCCTGGTCCGCAGACGTTCGGCCGCAAAAAGGACGAGTCCGTTGATAACCAGGAAAGCGGCAGCGATCAGAGGGGAACCAAAGAGGTTCCGAATGGGCTTTTCCAGGGCCAAACCGATGATTCCGGCAGGCACGGTTCCAACCACGAGGAGCCAGCCGAGCTTTGCATACGTGTCTGACGGAGCAATTTTCCTGTCCCGGATGGAACGCCCAAGGCCTTTGGCGATTTCAATCCAGTCCCGGAGGAAGAAGAAGAACAGCACCACTGCTGTAGCCAGGTGTGTGGCTATGAGGAAGTTCAGGAATTCCGGCGCCTTCTGGTCCAGGCCCCAACCGAAGAGTTTGGGCAAGATGACGCTGTGGCCGAGGCTGGAAATCGGGAAGAGCTCGGTGATTCCCTGCAACAGGCCCATAACGATGGCCTGGATCATATTAATCATGGGTTCGATCCTAGCCAGCACCGGTTACTGGGAGATGAACGTTTGCTGGGAGGCAGCCGTGTGCCAACAGCCGAACGCGGTCAATAGTGCAGGTGGCTAGTATCGACGAATGACCCAAGAGCGATGGCGGCAGGTTTCCGAATGGCCGATGGTGGCGGCAGCAGTGCTGTTCCTGGTGGCCTACTCGTTCCAGGTGATCGCCAATCTTAGCGAGGCCCAATCCACGGTCGTTGACACGATCATCTGGGTCACCTGGGTGGTGTTTGCCCTGGACTATGCGATGTGCATCCTTTTGGCGCGGCGTCGCGCCAAATGGTTCGTTAGGAACCTGCACGAATTGCTGATACTGGCACTCCCGGTCCTGCGGCCCCTGAGGCTGCTACGGCTCGTGACACTGCTTAAGCTGCTTCATCGCACCGCCGGGAACGCCATGCGGGGCCGCATCCTCACTTTCGTCCTCGGGTCCGCGGCCCTCCTGACGTACTGTGGTGCGCTCGCCGTGCTTGATGCGGAGGAGAACGCCGCGGGCGCCAACATCACCAACTTTGGCGATGCCATCTGGTGGGCGATGGTCACTATCACCACCGTTGGCTACGGGGATCACTACCCTGTGACGGTTGTGGGCCGCTGCGTTGCGGGAGGTTTGATGGTCTGTGGAATCGCGGTCCTGGGCGTCGTGACGGCTTCGGTTGCGTCGTGGCTGGTTGAACAGGTCTCTTCCGGAGCTGCGGCGGCCGCGACAGTCGCCGAGGAACCCATGAAACAGGAGATTCGCCGGTTGGCCGAGCAGGTCGAGCGCCTCAGCGCGCTTTTGGAAAACCCCGACGGCGAGCCGGAGGGCGGCGTAGTCGGAGCCCGCGGCGACCACTCCCCGTCGCCCTAGCCCGCCGAAAGGTGGGTTTTAGTCGTCGCGACCGCGGACGGGGATGCTCGCGGAAGAAATCAAAACGCCGCTCTTTTCCTCGTTGGTGGCGGGACGGATCTGGCCGCGTTCCGGGACGAAGACGATGGCCTCGTCTTTCTGGTCGGGGGCGTTGACGAAGGAGCGGAAGCGCCGGAGCCGTTCCGGATCTTTCAGGGTCGCGGCCCACTCGTCCTCGTAGGACCCGACGTGCTTGGCCATGGCGGCTTCGAGCTCGTCGGCGATGCCGAGGGAGTCCTCGACGACCACCTGGCGCACGTGCCCGAGGCCGCCGTCGAGCTCGGCTTGCCAGTGGGCGGTGCGCTGGAGGCGGTCGGCTGTGCGGATGTAGTACATAAAGTAGCGGTCGATGTATTTGATCAGGGTGTCGTCGTCCAAGCCGCCGGCGAGGAGCTGGGCATGGGCGGGGTTCGCGCCGCCGTTGCCGCCGACGTACAGGTTCCACCCTTCCGCAGTCGCGATCACGCCGACGTCCTTGCCACGGGCTTCGGCGCATTCGCGGGCGCAGCCGGAGACGCCCATTTTGAGTTTGTGCGGGCTGCGCAGGCCGCGGTAGCGCAGCTCGAGGTTGATGGCCATGGCGACCGAGTCGAGGACGCCGAAGCGGCACCAGGTGGATCCGACGCAGGATTTCACGGTGCGCAGGCTTTTGCCGTAGGCCTGGCCGGACTCCATCCCCGCGTCAATGAGCTCGCCCCAGATCTCCGGGAGCTGTTCGAGGCGGGCGCCGAACATGTCGATCCGCTGCCCGCCCGTGATCTTCGTGTACAGGCCGTACTTCTTGGCGATCGTGCCGATGACGACGAGCTTGTCCGGCGTAATCTCCCCGCCCGGGATGCGGGGGACCACGGAGTAGGTGCCGTCCTTTTGCATGTTGGCCAGGGCGCGGTCGTTGGTGTCCTGCAGGGTGCCGCGGCCGGCGTCGAGCACGTACGCGGAATGCTGCGACGCGAGGATGGAGGCGATGGTCGGTTTGCAGATGTCACAGCCCGCGCCGGTGCCGTATTTGGCCAGGATGTCTTCGAAGGAGTCCAGTTCCAGGACCCGGATGGCGTCGAAGAGTTCCTGGCGGGAGAGGCTGAAGTGCTCGCACAACGCCTTGGAGACCTCGATGCCGGACTTCTTCAGCTCGCCTTCGAGGAGCTTCTTGAGCATCGGCACGCAGGAGCCGCACTGGGTGCCGGCCCGGGAGCAGGTCTTCAGTTCGCCCAGTTCCCGGACGGGGGCGTTGCCTTCGCAGGAGCCGCAGCCGTTGATCGCGTCGCGGATGTTCCCGGCGGGGACGTTGTTGCAGGAGCACAGGACCGCGTCGTCGGGCAGTTCGGTCTCGGGGGCGTCGCCGCCGCCGGCTGCGGTGAGGTAGGCGCCGGGTTCGGCGGGCAGTTCCCGGCCGAGCAGGGGGCGCAGGCTCATGTACGGGGTGGCGTCGCCGACGAAGATGCCGCCGAGCAGGGTCTTGGCGTCGTCGGTGGTGACGATCTTCTGGTACACGCCCCGGGCGGGGTCGGCGTAGACGATTTCCAGGGAGTGCTCGGTCTTGGCGAACGCGTCGCCGAAGCTGGCGACGTCCACGCCGGAGAGCTTGAGCTTGGTGGCGGTGTCGAAGCCGGGGAAGGTCGCCTGCCCGCCGTGCAGCCGGTCGGCCACGATCTCGGCCATGGTGTTCGCCGGCGCCACGAGTCCCAGGCACATGCCCTCGAAGTTCGCGACCTCACCAATGGCGAAGATTCCGGGGACCTCGGTCTCGCAACCATCGGAAATGACAACACCGCCGCGCGGGCCAAGCGTGAAGACCTGTTCCTCTCCCTCCGCAGCACGGAAGAGCTCATCTCGCGGCCTGACCCCGATCGCGACGATCACGATGTCGGCGTCGATGATGCGGCCGTCGGCCATGAGGACACCGGTGACCTGGCCGTCGTCGTCGGACAATACTTCAGACGGGAACACGCCGCCGTGGATTTCGAAGCCCTTGTCTTTGATGAGGCGCCCCAGAGCCTGGCCCGCGCCTTCGTCGAGCTGGGTGGCCATCAGCCAGGACGCGCCGTCGATGACGATCGGGGTGGCGCCCAACCGCTCCGTGCCTGCGGCCGATTCGAGGCCTAGGAGGCCGCCGCCGATGGTGACAGCGTTGACCTTGCGGCCGAGCTTATCCGTAAGCTTCGTGATTGCTTCGTTGATGGCCCAGACGTCTTCGAGCGTGCGGTAGACGTGTGTGAGCTCGGCGCCCGGGATGGGAAGTCGGGCGGCATTCGAACCCGTCGCGACCACGAGGGCATCGTATTCGTAGCTGTTGCCGGCCGCGGTTTCCACTGACTTGGCATCGGGGTTGATCCTGACCACCCGCTCGCCGGTGCGCAGGTCCAGCGCATCGTGGTCCCACATCGACGCGTGCCCGAGGGTGAGGTCGTAGTCCACCTCGATGAGCGCCTTGCTCAGCGTGACCCGGTCATAGGGAAGATGCGCTTCCTCGGTCAGAACCGTGACGTGCCAGCCCTCAAGACCGCGGGTATGCATGGCATCGGCAAAGCGGTGGGCCGCAGGGCCTCCGCCCGCGACCACAATGCGGCGCGGGTTCTCTGAAGGGGAAGTATGTCCGGTCACTGGCGGCCTTTCGCATGTGCCGCAGAACCGTCATCCGCGACTTGTCACTTCAGACTAAAGACACGCAGTTTCGCGTCAGTTTCCCCTTTGTTTCGGGGGCTTAACTTCGGCATCACGGTGAGGATTGCGGCGATGTGAGGTCTCCTTTACGAACAGGACACATTGATTGCCTTCCGGCGAAACATCGCAGGCCTACCGTGAAGTTGTGGCCGCAAACGGCCCGTGCCCGACGGCGGAATTGGATCCGCCCGACCGGCAGGCTAAGCGATAGGGGCTGAAATGACCGTAATTCTGGATCGGGAAAAACATCAACAGCGGAGCGCACCGACCGCGTCCGGTTGGCACCGCGTCTGCGCAATCGACGAGCTGGAGCCGGCTTGGGGCGAAGCTGCCTTGGTCGGAGGCAAGCAAGTAGCACTTTTCCGCACCACGCCGGATGAGGTCCTGGCGGTATCCCAGCAGGACCCGGCAACGCTGTCCAACGTCATGGCCCGGGGAATCGTCGGCTCCCGGGGCAGCCGTCCCACCATCGCCTCGCCGCTCCACAAAGAGGTCTATGACCTTGAAACCGGCGAATGCTTCACCAACCCCGAGCTCCGGCTCGCAAGCTACGCCACCCGCCTCGTGGACGGATACGTCGAAGTAGCGGTCTAGGCTGCTCCAGCTCCCGACGCCCATTCCGGCCGGTTCCGCCCGCGGAGCCGGCCATTTGGCGTTTCCTATGCTGCCTGATCCCCGTTGGCGCCTTGCAATGGCTCCCGGTAGGCGAAGCTAGGTCGACGATGTATGGACACCGTCGAATTCTGCTGGATCACGCTCTTCGCCGAAGGCTGCCGGTCCCGTGATTCCGCGGGCCCGCAATTTGTCCATTCGAGTGATTGAGCAGAATCCACCATCCGGGCGAAGACTATCCCGGGGCGGACATGACGCGCCTGGGATTTACACACGTTTTGGCCTATAACCCGTCATCCGGGCAAAGTTGATCGGCGTCAGCGGCCGAAAGCGTTCGGTACAGCAGAACCCCCGGCAAGCTTTCGCTGGCCGGGGGTTCCGATATGACTAACTTGGCGGAAGGTAAGGGATTTGAACCCTTGGTGCGGGGTTACCGCACACTGGTTTTCAAGACCAGCTCCTTAGGCCGCTCGGACAACCTTCCCTGCCTAGTAGTGTTTCATAGGGAGTTGGCTGCGCCAAAAACCTGCCGCCGCGATTAACGCGGTTAAGGTGTCTGAAAGGCCAACTGCACTGAGCTAGCGATCGGGAGCACTCTATGAAAGCCGTCTACATCTCCGAACCGGGCGGGCCCGAGGTTCTGGAAATCCGGGACGTACCGGCTCCGGTTCCCGGCCCCGGCGAGGTTCTCATCGACGTCGTGGCCGCCGGTCTCAACAGGGCGGATGTCCAGCAGCGCCGCGGGTTCTACCCGCCACCACCGGGAGCATCCGAAATTCCGGGGCTTGAGGTCTCCGGCAGGATTGCCGCGTTCGGGCCCGACGTGAGCAAGCCGTTTTCCGTGGGTGACAAAGTAGTGGCCCTGCTTTCGGGTGGCGGTTACGCGCAGCAGGTTGCTGTCCCGGCGGAGCAGGTTGTGCGATTGCCCGACGGCGTGGATCTGGTCACCGCGGCGTCCCTGCCAGAGGTCGCCGCCACGGTGTACTCAAACCTCATCATGACTGCACAACTGCAAGCGGGTGAGACGGTGCTGATCCATGGCGCCACGGGCGGCATCGGCACCATGGCGATCCAACTCGCCAAAGCGTTCGGTGCCACGGTCGCGACGACGGCCGGTACGGCCGAAAAGGTCGGCACCGCGAAAGCCTTCCTCGGCGCCGACATTGCCATCAATTACGCGGAGGAAGACTTCGCCGAAAGCCTCAAGGCACAAAACGGCGGCAAAGGCGCGGACGTGATTCTCGACGTCGTCGGTGCCAAATACCTGCAGCAAAACGTGGAAGCCCTCGCCGACTACGGCCGGCTGGTGGTGATCGGGCTGCAGGGTGGTGCCAAGGGCGAACTCAACCTCGGCCAGTTGCTCAGCAAGCGGGCGGCGATCATCGGCACAGCGCTCCGTCCGCGTCCCGTTGCGGAAAAGGGCGTCATCATGAACGCCGTCCGCAAATCGGTTTGGCCAATGCTCGCGGACGGCCGGATCAAGCCGTTCGTGGCCAAGTCATTCCCTTTGGATCAGGTCCGCGAAGCCCACGAATACTTCGATTCCGGCGAGCATATGGGCAAAGTCCTGCTGCTGCTTTAGCGGCGCCCGCCACCGGCAGTACGAAGGAGAGCGATGTCCATCCGGTATAGCATCCTGGCATTGCTTCAGGAGCAGCCACGTTACGGCTACCAATTGCGGGCTGCGTTCGAGGAACGCACAGGAGCCGTCTGGCCGCTGAACATCGGACAGGTGTACACCACCCTGAACCGGCTGGAGCGCGATGCTTTGGTCCGCAAGGAGGGCGACGACGGCCGCGGCCATGTGCTCTTCAGCATCACCGACGCCGGGACTGCGGAGATCCGCCGATGGTTCATGACCGCCGTCGATCGTGGGGCCCCGCCGAGGAACGAATTGGCCATCAAACTGGCCCTGGCCGTTACGACGGCGGGCACCGACGTCCCCGCGCTCATTCAGGCCCAACGTGAGATTTCCCTGCGCGAACTGCAGGAGTACACCCAGGCCCGCAAGGATGTCGCCGCCAACCAAAGGGTGACGGACACTGCCAGGCTGCTCATCCTCGACTCCCTGATCTTCCATGCCGAGGCGGAGGCCCGCTGGCTCGATCTTTGCGACGCCAGGCTGGTCCAGCAGGCCAATGGCGCCGGCAACGGCATGAACGGAACCGTCCGCGCTACGGTAGCACCCACCGCATAGACTGCTCCCCAAGGGGGTGCCGACATCGAAACATTGACGAATGCCGCCGTCCGGATCCGGCTGCTCGGCCCCGACGACGCCGACGCGCTGATCCGCCTAGCGGAGTTTCGCTAAGGACGAAGGCGAAATACTCGTCAAGGCGCTGGGCTGAGTTGCGGCCCATGAGAGTATGAACGCATGAGCGATCAGGACGAGACTCAACCCAGTGGCGAGAGTTTTGACGACATCCCGGTGGAGGGCACAACCTTGGACGCTGGCACGGCACAGAGCACATCGGAAGCGGGTCCCAAGGCCGACGGCAAGCCTGGCGTCAAGAAGGGCAGCACCTTGCAGGACCTCGTGGACGAACCAGCCAAGGTCATGCGGATCGGCACCATGATCCGCCAGCTCCTCGAAGAAGTGAAGAGCGCGCCCTTGGACGACGCCGCTCGCGGACGGCTTGCCGAAATCCACGAACGCTCCATCAAGGAGCTGGAAGAGGGCCTCGCTCCGGAACTCGTCGAGGAGCTGGAGCGCATCAGCCTGCCCTTCCCTGAAAACGCCACGCCCTCCGACGCTGAACTCCGGATTGCGCAGGCCCAGCTGGTCGGGTGGCTCGAGGGGTTGTTCCATGGGATCCAGACCGCCATCGCCGCCCAGCAGGCAGCCAGGGAGCACGCGGTGGCCCAGTTGCAGCTTCGCCAGCTGCCACCCGGAACCATGATCGCGCCGGGCGTCGTTATTGGCGAGAATGGTGAGCCTCAGCGCGCCCGCCTTCCCGGCAAGGAAGAGGAACCCGGCAAACCGGATCGCGTGGAACCGGACCACGGTCCAGGCCAGTACCTCTGAGCGCTGGGTTGGGATTCTTTGGGGCCGTCCGACAGGGGCGGAAGGATGACGCTGAACTTGGCAAAGGACTCTGGAGGCGTGCCCACGATCGCTTCCATCGCGGCCTTGACCGGTACCACCAAGTGCTTGAAGGCGTGGAGGACGAACAGCTCTACGTCGAACTCGTGGCCATAGCGGACGAACTGGCAGAGTTGTCGTCCAGGGTACGTGCCATCTGCGCCGAGGCCCAGCTCCGTGCGCCTAGTGATGCGCTGGACATTCCCGGATCGCTCGCCGGCGTCCACCGCGCGCTGTCCAAAGCGGGGAACTCTCTTGCCACCACGGCGGAGGCGGCTGCGATGCTGCGTCTCGCCGTCGGGCCCGTTCCTGTGGGAGCCGCTTCGGTTCGACGACGCGCTGAGGCCGTTTACGAGCATGTCGAGGAGGCTGAAAGGCTGCTCAGCGCAAGAGCTGGCTCGTAGGTTGCTGGCGATAATAGGTTGTTGGCGATATAGCTGCAGACGCGTCTATTCCCGCATAACAACTATTAAGCGCCTAGCTTAGAGTGGCCGGAATCCGTAGCCACCCTGGGTTCGCGGCTGGCAGGATGGAAGCCATGACTTCGTCACCGAACCTTACTTTTAACGACGGCAACTCCATCCCCCAGCTCGGCTACGGGGTGTGGCAGGTTGAGGACGATGTAGCCGAAAAGGTAGTGCGTCAGGCATTCGACGCCGGCTACCGCCACATCGATACCGCCAAGATCTACGGCAACGAGGCAGGCGTGGGACGCGCCATCGCATCCTCCGGCCTCAAGCCCGAGGAAATCTTCATCACCACCAAGTTGTGGAACGCTGACCAGGGCTACGAATCCACGCTCGCGGCTTTCGAAGAGTCCATGAACCGCCTCGGCCTGGAAACCCTTGACCTGTACCTGATCCACTGGATGCAGCCCAAGCAGGACAAGTTCGTGGACACCTGGAAGGCGCTCATTGAGCTCCAGAAGCGCGGACGCATCAAGTCCATCGGCGTCTCCAACTTCAGCAAGGAAGGCCTGCAACGGCTGATCGACGAGACCGGGGTTGTTCCGGCGATCCACCAGATCGAATTGCACCCGTTCTTCAACCAGGCGGAACTCCGGGAGTTCGCTACGGCACGCGGCATTTTGACCCAGGCCTGGTCTCCTTTGGGCCAGGGCGGCGAGCTGCTTGAGAACGCCACTATCGCCGAGATCGCTGCCAAGCACGGCGCCACCCCGGCGCAGGTGGTTATCGCCTGGCACCTGGCGATCGGCAACGTCGTGATTCCCAAGTCCGTGACCGAGTCCCGGATCCAGGAAAACTTCGCAGCACTTGGCGTCACCTTGGATGAGGCTGACGTTGAAGCCATCAACGGCCTGGACCGAGGCGCTGCAGGCCGCATCGGACCGGATCCGGCGGTCTCAGACTTCGCGTAGCTCTCAAAGCGCGGATTTTCTCAACTCGCGCAGGTTCTCAACAAGAAGGCCTCGCACCGGACAGGTGCGAGGCCTTCTTGTCTTAACTTCTTGTCTTAACTTCGCATCAGTAGGTCCTGGCTCCGGCGCCTGTACCTGGTTCCCGGCAGCTCGAAGATGCCGGGCCTCTCAGTCCTCCTGAAGTTCCGGGACCCGCTCGCGACCCAGGGCCCGCAGCCACCCCAGGGCCTCTTGTTCGTCAGAGAAGTACTGGGTAGGGCACTGCGGTGCAGGGAGTCCGTGCCTGCCGTGGGCGATGACGCGGTCCACTGGTGTGCTGCCCAGGATCGCAAAGGCCGTGATGGTGGCGGCTTCACTGAAGAATCGGACGGCGTCGCGGCTGACAGACTCGACGCCGATGACCTGCAGCAGTACTGCGGCGCCCGTTCCTCCCGTCAGAGCCAAATACCGCTCCCGGACAAGAGCTCCGTCCTCGGCAGTGATTCGGCGTCCAGGGCGCAAAATGATCCGGAGGAACCCTTCATCCACGTCCTCAAGCCTTACATTTTCATCTTCGGAGCTGAACCACGCCCTACCGCCGTCCGCGTCGGAAACGGTGTCCACCTCTGCGTGAACGTGTGATTCGCCCTCGGACTGGACCAGCGTTGTCATCAAATCCCCCCAGATGCGATTCCACTGCGATCCCCTTGACGCAGTTCCCGGATCGGCAAGAGCCGGGTGCAGCTCACAATACCTTTGAGGATGCCCGGCGTCCATGAATAGTAAGTATGCGGAGTGTTTCGCTCGATTGCCTGCCGGAATCAAGTGCCGGGTACGGCGAAGGGCGCACCCCGATGGGATGCGCCCTTCGCTAGACCGTCAGGTCAGTCCTTCTTAAAGGCGTCCTTGACCTTCTCGCCGGCCTGCTTCAAATCACCCTTGGCCTGGTCTGCCTGGCCCTCCGCCTTCAGGTTTTCGTCGCCCGTGGCGTTGCCTGCAGCTTCCTTGCCCTTACCGCCAGCCTTTTCGGCGGCGTTCTCAATCTTGTCGCCTAGTCCCATGGTGTTTCCTCCTCTGGTTCGGCAGCCGATCGATACGGCCGTTACTACATACTAAGCATGCTTAGGGCTCGGATTTCAAGTCCGGCCCGGCTGGTCCACCCGTCGACGAGCCCACCGACCCTGCCTGGATTCGGGTGCCGGGAACATGGGATATTCGTTCGTTGCCAAAACTGTTTCGATCGTCACCGGGATCGTTGTCCTTCTGGCCGGGGTCTATTTCGTGGCCCCCTCCGTGCCCGGGCTGAATGGGCTTGGTGGACTAACCGGCATTGCCAATCCGGGGGCGGCCGGGCCCCTGGCGCCGGGCGGCCCTGCCGGCGCGGCGGCACTCCAGGCAAAGGATCATCCGCCGCCGGGTATCGGGGAAAACCCGGGCCCGCTCGGGCAGCCCGCACCGCTGACCGTGACCAGCAAGTCTTACTCCTTCCTGCAGAAGCATGAGGACGGCAGCCCGGTCACCTATGATCCCTGCCGGGCGATCCATTACGTCACCCGCCCCGACAACTCACCCGCCGCCGGCCCCGAGCTCATCCAGGAAGCTATCACTGCGGTCTCCCATGCAACTGGACTGACTTTCGTCAACGACGGCGACACTACAGAGGCCCCGTCCGCGGACCGTCTGTCCTATCAGAAGGATCGGTACGGGGACCGCTGGGCCCCTGTCCTCATCGCCTGGGAAACCCACGCCGAACAACCGAAATTCACAAACCCCGCCCGAGGGGAAACCGTCACGGGCCTGGGCGGCAGCCAGGCCGTCAGCTTTGGGAATACCGGCTTCACCTACGTCAGCGGGCAGGTGGAACTGAATAGCCCTGCCCTTCAACGAATGTCCGCAGAAGCAGGAACGGACCAGGTCCGGGCGGTGATCGAGCACGAACTCGGTCACGTGGTGGGCCTGGACCATGTCAATGACCCGACCCAAATCATGAATCCCTCCGAAACTCCAGGCGTGGTGTCGTTCGGCGCCGGTGACCTCACCGGGCTCTCCCTCCTCGGTCAAGGAAAGTGCCAGCCCACCCTGTAGGGGGGCGGCACGGGAGCTGCTGCATACATGAGGGTTCCTCGGGCGGCACATCCATCGGCGTGCGCCATCATTCGGCGCGAACCGCTCATGCTCTATTCCGCGATGAGCTCCTTGACGGGCCCCTCGTGCAGGGCTAGATAAACAATGTCCGACCCCAGTTGCCGACTCTGATCGTCGGAGTCAGCGCCTCGCGGAGCTACAAATCGAGGTCTTTGACCGCAGTGATCCAGTTGTGGGCGATCGCCTCCTGGGCAGCTGACAGGGTGACCTTGTGAGCGCAGATGGCCCTGTGCAGAGTGTTCTCCACCGCGTCTTTCGGGTTTGTGGTCCCCGTGGCGCTCGACTTGTTCGGCTCAGGCCACAGATTCGAGACGGAGTTGGTGCCGCCGAGCTCCAAGCTGATCAGGTGATCGTATTCCGTGGTTTTCGTGGGGACCTGGCCGTATTCGCGCAGGCTCTCGGCCTTCACCTTGTCTGTGTTCGAAGCGGGCGGGCGCACCGTGGCCGTGTAGCCGCTCGTGCAAATGGTTGAATCGATGTTCTCCTGGGTAACCGCTGGATCTGCGGCCCCCGGAGTGCAGGCCGGGTCCGGCAGGTACTCGCCGGTGGCGGCATCGACCACTTTGGCGGCGCACTGTCCGGCGGCAAGCTGCTCGTCGGTAGCGACGACGCCGGGGGAGTGGATGGACTTGACGGCTGCAGCCGCCGCACCTGAGGCGGCGCCCATTGGAACGGGGGCCACTGCCTGGGGAACTGCTGGCGACGCGGCCTTGGTCATCGCTTCGGCGGCGGAGTGGGTTCCCTGCTGGCATCCGGTGAGGGCCAATGCGGCAAAGAGGAATGCGGCGATCAGGGCGAGGCATTTAAGGAAGTTCATGACCCTCAGGTATTCGGGAGCTCGGAAGTTTGTCCTCCGGAAAAGGGGACGGCGGGCGGAAGCCGATAGCTCCCGCTCATCTTTTCTATCCTGTTGCCTGGACTTCGGAAGCCCGGCGCGCCGGGCGTGAGCATGGTCGATTCGCATTCACGCCCGGGCATTCACGTTTGACCCCGACTCTCACGGATTGGTTCGGTGGGATTGGCCGTCGCTCGCCGCTGGTTTATCAGACGTGGGCATGCGCACGACCAAACACGGGGCATGAGCCCTCGTTATGAGGTCAGATTCTCCAAGTCGGCAAAACGGGCTCTAACCCATGACCTGCCGGAGAAGGTTGCGGCCGCAGCCTTTGAGTTCATCACCGGCGCCCTGAGCGAGAACCCTCACCGTGTGGGCAAGCAGTTGCAAGAGCTATTGTTCCCCCTCTATTCGGCCAGGCGGGGAGAGTACCGCGTCATCTACCGGATCATTGAGGACGTCGTACTGATCGAGATCGTCTCGATCGCTCATCGCCGCGGCGCGTACCGCTAAGACGAAGCTGCGAACAGGACATGGGGGAACGTCACTGAAACTTGTCCGCCGGCGTCGGCTCTCAGTTCTATCGCGGGCGCGACATTCTTGGTTCACTGGCGAGAACAAGATTGGCGAGCGACTCAGGAGGGTTCGTGGCCACAACTGAGGAGATGCGCCGCAGATTACGTCGGATCAGCTATTGGTTCCTTCCTGTAACGGCCTTCGTGTTCGTGACCACCGTTCTGAGCCTCATGGGCATCGATTCTGAACCATGGCTTTGGATCCGAACCATCATCCTGGCGGTCGCCGTGACGGTGCTCTGCGTGCAGGTGACCGGTTTACGTTGTGGCAGCGTGACGAATACTGGCGCGAACGCGGCAAAGACCCCAAGCACCCGGAGCGGCCAGCCAGGGGCGACGGCCCTTGACGTTTCGAGAACGAGTCCCACCAACGGGTGAGTGGCAGACTATGAGTAGTTTCGATTATTAGGACCGAACTTTGCAGCACTGGATCGGGGCGCCTCATGGATGATGCTCGCACGGCCTTCACTGTTGCATTTCCCGAGGCGAGGAAATACCGAGCCCTCAGGATCATCTCGGCGGTTTGCTTCATCCTGTTCTGGATCCTGACGGGTGCCACCCTGTACGGGGCGGCGGCGGCAGAAATTCCCAAATGGCCCGTGTTCATCGTCGCGGGAATCGCGTTGGCCGCCTACCTCGGGTTCTCCACCTACGAGAAACGGAAATTGAGGGAGCTCGCTCCCGTCATCAGCCGCAGATTCGCGGAAGAGTTCACAGCACGCACCGAGTACGACTGCCCGCAGGGCGTGGACATCTTAAGCGTCCAACGATCCATCGCCGTCCGAAGACGCGACGGGTCCGTCCTGCTTTGGGGCGTAAGTCGGTCCAAAGATGCATTCAACGTATTTCCGATGACCTGAGATCAGCGGTACCCCAAGGAAGCAGGATCGACCGACCCCAAGTGACCGGAGACCGCGCAGCGTGTTCAGCCGAGTATTGTCCGGCAGCCCCCAGCTCCGGCTAGCTGCGGAACCCACTTTCGGGCTGCACCATGGTCAGGCGCTCGAAGTGTGGGGAGTCCGGGTCGGGGGTGAAAGCTTCGCCGAAGACCATATAGTCCTTCGCGACGGGAACAAAACCATAGCGCCGCCAGTAGTTACTGAGCGCAGCCTTGGCGGCAGTATGTTCCGGGGTGCCCTCGAAGTCGTCCTCATCGAGGTCCGGGGCGGCCTGCAAGATGACCATCGGGCAGGACCGGCCGAACTGTGCATCCGGTGACCAGGTCTCGCAATAGAGATCGACGGAATAGCTGCCGAGTCTGAGACAGTTGAGCCGTGGGCGAGGGCAGTCCTGACGGCTGCGCAACACGGGACGCGGCGTGAATAGTAAGTAGGCTGAGTGTTTTGGTTCGAGAGCCCGTCGGAAATCAAGTATCTGGCACTCGTGCGAGGACCAGTCCCCGGGCCGTTGACTCTAACCAAGAACCTTGGTGCCTTTGGGGAGGACATGGGATGGACGCTGGAGTACCGTCACGGCGGGTTCCGTTGACTTTGCGGCAGGCAGCCAAACGGGCAGGAATGGACGTGATGTCCTTTAAGGCCTTGGCAGACGTGAATAACGGTACGTCGGCTGATTTACGCCTGTCCGGGAACCGTGGCGCAGCCCGGTACGACCCGGTTCGGCTCAGCAACTGGCTCTGCAGCCGAGAAAGACCCGAGAAATCTCCGGTGACCGTTCAGGTCAGGGCCGTTTGGGAGGGTGCTCAGTGGTCGGTGAGCGATATTGAAAGGTCCATTAGTGTCGCTGGGCCTCGCCTGATGGCCGCGCAACGGTCCTTGGCGGAACGGCTCGCTAATGTTCTGCGGGTTGGAGGGGACCAGATACTCTTCGACGTCGTCTATGAGGCGGTCTGCCCGGGCATGCTCGCATGGGGGCAGGCCGAGTCCTTGAAAGTCCGGGCCGACGGGCTGTTGAATGAGGCCGGGCGGCTTCGCGTGGAAGCGATCCTTGGACTGGTGGGTGAAGGCATGACCCCTCCGGAAATCGCCGAGGTATTCGGAGTGTCCTACCAGCGCGTCCAGCAGATCCTGGCCGGTGCAAGGGATGAAGGATACGAGAACTCTGACACCGGTGCCGGACCAAGGGCCCCAGCCCAACCGGCGCGCCGCCGATGACGGACAGTGAAGAGGGGGATGCTGCCCGGCGGTGGGCTGCAGCTGCAAGGGTTGCGAAGGGCTTGCAGCCAGAGGCGGGGTCGTCAGCCGAACGCGAAGCCTGGGCCCTCGTCGTCGTAGTGGTCGTGCTTGTTGCGGCGATGAGTGGTGTCACCACGCTCCTTCTGCTCCAGCCGCTGTTCAGGAATGTCATCGTAGTCCCCGGTTGGCTGAAAACGGCAGGCGTCATCATAGAGTGTGCAGGGATACTCCTTGACGTCAGCGTCTGGTTTCATGCCGGACGAACCGGCGAAAAGCCCAACAGCCAGAGCTTGGTAGTGGCTCAGCTGTCCCTCACGCAGCGGCGGCGCGTCGCGAACCAGATCAAAGGCCGGGAGTCGGTCCACCCTGAAGAGTTGAACGTCGTGCTCGCGGCCGCCCGACAGACTCTCATTCTCCAGCGGTTCTCATTGCGTCTGCTGCCGGGATACCTATTGTTGGCCCTGGGAAATCTGATGATGTGGCCCGACTTGGGACCCGCGATGGTGCTGTACGCCTTTACCATGATCCTTTTCGTGGTGGCGGTTCCCATGGGGCTAAGGAGATTGCGGCAGACAAGAGCCTTTCTCGCGTTCGCCGGCACTGACGCCCTAAATACGAAGTGAATCAGTCTTTCGGAAGGGCTGCCGTTGTCCTCAGTCTTGATTGTTCACTAGCCGGATTCTTACCTTTTCAGGTCCTTCAGGGTCGGGATCTGATGGACTTCGTGTGTGCGGAAGGAGTCGAGGAGCTCCCCGCCGCAGACTGCCCGTTTACTCCTCAAGGTGGAATTCGACCCGGGACCGCATGAACCGGATGTTTTGAGCCACCGACAACGCGCGGCGGATCCTTACGTCGTCGTCGAAGGCGATAGTTGACTGACAGGCAACTTGGTCCTTCTGACAAACCAGAGGGTCCTCTGACAGCCAACTTAGACATTTGGTCCTTCGGCTGTCAGGGCACGGCCATGCTCGTGCAACTTCCAAGGACCGCCTCAAGGCCCGGCGCCCGGCACCGCCACGGCGGAGGCCGCACCAACAGTGTCGGGTCCCGCTCCGCCCAGCTGCGTGGAGTCCCGCAGGACCAGGACCGGTAGCCCCTGCGGACCGCCAGGCGCTGTCCTGAGGGCACCTCGCCGAGCATTCCTGGGTACCGTTGTGGAGGCTCGTCCTCGTCCCCGCGGCTCCGCCGCGGAGAGTTACCGGCAGACGGTGGCGTCCGTCCGAGCTGTCCTAGCGCGGATCCTGACACGTGGCGGCCGAGATTGGCCCGGAAGGCGTCCGCGGTGGTAGGCGGCCGCCACGGGGCTGCCGCCTACCTCACTGGTCCGCCGATGCCGGTCCACGCGGACTTTGCCCGCTACGGGCGGATGCTGATGATCGTCTTTCCGTTGCGGCGGGCGGTGGGGTTGAGGGCTGAGACCGCTTGGTCGAGGGGCGCGATGGTGTCGATGTTCGTTCGCAGTCGGCCGTCCCGGACCCGCTGCACGATCTCGCCCAGCTCGGCGCGATCGGCCTCCACGACGAAGTCCACCGCCAGGCCATTGGCCGGGCGTGCCTCGATCTGTCCGACGATGGACACCAGCGTTCCCCCGGGCTTGATCAGGGCCGCGGACCGCTTCTGGATGTCGCCTCCGATGACATCGAAGACCAGGTCGACGCCGCCGACAGAGTCGAGCGCGTCGTTCTCGAGGTCGACGAACTCGTGCGCTCCGAAGTCGAGCGCCTTCTCTCGGTCCCCGGGTCGGCCTGTGCCGATGACATAGGCGCCAGCCTCGCGGGCGAGCTGTGTCACCATCGTCCCGACGGCCCCGGCCGCGCCGTGGGCCAGGACTGTCTGGCCGGCCTGTAGGCGGCCGTGCTGGAACAGGCCCTGCCACGCGGTCAGGCCTGAGATCGGCAGGGATGCGGCAACGGTGAAGTCGACGTCGCCAGGCAGCGGGGCGAGGTTGCGTGCCTCGATGGCCACGTACTCCGCCAGGGTTCCGTCGCGATGCCAATCCGCGAGCCCGAAGACCCGCTGTCCGATCGAGAGTCCGGTTGCGCCGTAGCCGAGGGCGCTGACCACTCCGGCTACCTCATGTCCGGGGATCGACGGTGTCTTGTCGTGGCCGGCGCGGTCGGTCCAGGTCGATGGCCAGTCCATCTCGGTCGGGACGAATCCCGAGGCGTGAATCTGGACGATCACGTCGTTGATGGCCGCTCTCGGCTCGGGGCGCTCGGTCAGCGTCATTCCGGCCAGTCCTGCTGCCTGATCGGTTACCACGATGGCTTTCATTGTTTTCTCCTCTGTCGTGTATTTCTGGGCGGAAGGTTGAAGCGAATATGCCGGGTTGTCGGGGATGAGCCTCCGCGGTGTCATTCGTTGGCTGGGCCTGGTCGGGGTTCCGTCGTTCCGATCGTCATCGGCTGTTCACCTCGGATGCTCCGCCCCGCTTCGCCCACGCGGCTCTCCCTGACCTCGGTTGTGCGGGGGTTGTGCGCAGAGACGGCCGTGAACAGCGTGGCGAGGAGTGCGAGGCCGCTGTATCCGAGTGCGATCTGCGGCAGCGGGAAGGCTCCGGAGAGCTGAGCCGCGATGAAGCTGGGGACGATCGCCCCGCTGTAGGAGATGAGGTAGACCACCGCGAGGATCGGTGCCCGGTCGGCTGAGGTTCCGCCGTGCAGGAGGGCCTGCGTGGCGGCGCTGATAGCGATGCCCTGGCCGGCGCCGGCGAGGACGGTTGCGGCAAAGAACAGTGGCAGTGTCCCTGTGGCGATCGCGGTGATGAGGCCTATCCACCCTGCCAGGAATGCGACCATACCGATGCGCTGAGCTCCAGCCGCCGTGAACCGGCCGCCGATGGGAGCCGCTAGGGCGCTCGAGCCCATGTAGGCGGCGAACACCAGGCCAAGCACGAGCGGGCTGCTGGTTCGGAGCTGGTCTTGGACCAGTGCGGGCAGGAAGGCCTGGTAGAAGGCTCCGGTTGCCCAGGTAGCGAGGAAGACCGCGGCCGCGACGGGAAGCAGATTCCTGACTCTGACCGGCAGGCGGACGCTGGGCCGCAGTGACCGCCAACCGCCTGCTGTTCGGGTCACGGTTTCGGGGCTGACGGCGATCATCACTGCTGCGAGCAGGAGGAAGCTGATGTCGACGATGTACACGAGGTCGCGGGGCCAGGGTCCGAACTGGACCAGGGCACCTGATGCGACGGCGCCCACGGCCAGCCCGAGCATGACTGTCTGGCTGGAGGCCACGGAGGCCAGCCAGTCCGGCTTGGCCGGGGCCGAGTCGACTATGTAGGAGGTAAGGCTGCTGCTGGCCAGCCCGGCACCGAGTCCCATCAGCAGCCGACCGGCGATCAGGATGCCGATGTGGTGCACGTTCAACAGCGTCAGGGTTCCCGCAATCAGGAAGGCGAGGCTGGCGATGGAGAGGGAGCGCCTGCCCGCATAGTTGGAGAGGCGGCCCATGACCAACAGTGTCCCGAGCGTGCCGACCGAGTAGGCGACCACGGCCAGGGAGATGTCGGCGCTGTTTAAACCGTCCTGCGCCCGATAGATGTTGAACAGCGGGATCGTCGATCCCACCGTGGCGAACGACGCGAGCAAGGCGACGACCGCTGAAGCGAAGGCCAGCCAGAGACGTTCCTCGCGGCCGATCCCGTCTCTCCATGGTCCTAGTTGTTGCCCGAAAGGCACGTTCGGTCGTGGCACAGCAGATCAACCTCCCGGGGCCAGCAATGAGCGGCGGTTGTCGAACCGTGCTCTGAACATTTTTTGGGCTTGCTAGCCCAGTTGTTCTAGTGAACAACCCACAAGAGTGGGCTGTCAAGCCCACTCTTGGTTTACACTTGGAAGCATGAAAGCCAGTGCAGGGATCCGGGAGCCTCGGAAGCTCACCGACAAGGGGCAGGCGACGCGCGAGCGGATCCTGGAGCACGCTGCGGAGCTCATCTACACCAAAGGCGTCCACGCGACGAACAACGAGCAGCTACGACGGGCAGCCAGCGTCAGCGGATCCCAGCTCAACCACTACTTCCCGACGAAGGAGAGCCTCGTTTTGGCCGTCATCGAATGGCGTGCCGAGCGAGTCCTCTCCTTCCATCGCAGTGAGCGGTTTGCCAGCTTCGACAGCCTGGACGCGCTTCGGGAGTGGGCGGACTTCTATGTCGGCTTTGAGCGTGCCCATCAGGAAGGCTGCACCCTCGGGTCCCTCGCGAGCGAGATCATCAAGACTGACCTTGACGTCCACGATGAGCTCGCGAATGTGTTCGACCAGTGGCGGGACATCTTCCGCGACGGGCTCCAGCGCATGCAGAGACTCGGCCGCATCAGTGCAGATGCCGATCCCGTGCGCCTGGCCAACCTGCTGCTCTCGGCGTTCCAGGGCGGCATGCTCCTCTCCCAGGTCCAGAGGAACACGACCCCGTTGAGAGACGCCCTTCAGACCGCCATCGACTACGTGGAGACCTTCGAAACCCCGCTCGACTCCGCCCCACCCCGGGTTCAATAGCCGTCGATGATCGATCACCTTCAGAATTCGGGCGAATTCTACGAGGATGAATACCGGGATGATCACCGCGATGGCTGCTCCAAACCTGGGGTCGCTCGGAGGAACCACCAGCGACATCACGAAGATTGCGACGCCGATCGTCACCAGGACACCAACAGCCGATCCTATAATCGCTTTCATTTCCACTTGTTCTCCTATTCGGTACAAAACCCTGCAATTGGTCCGTGGCTGTGGGAGCTCTGGGCTCTGTGAGACAGGGCGGGTGCGCCTGGCTTTCGCGGCCGTTTTCTGGGAGGCGAGCGAAGCGTCCGTGGAGCGGTGGCTCTTCCTTGGGCGGTGACGAGGACAAGAGAGACGGGGACAGGAAAAACGTGCGAATACAAGACCGACCTGCAAGGAGTCCGCAAAGCCTTGCGCCTGGCGTTCTGGGGAAAGCTCGACTCTCTCATCTGAACCTCAGAGCCAGGGGGCCAACATAGCCGAACTCGGATGCATGCAGACAGGACTTCAGGCTCACGCATCCGTCACGGACTCTCCCACTCGCAAGTAAAGGGGAGATCCGGCCGCACCTCCGTCGCGACGCCTTGGTGGGGCGGGGCGGAGGGCGAAAGCTTTGGCTGTCTTGATGGCAAAAATTAAACAGTACCCTTAGTATTTGTGCGGGCGATGAATTGAGTGGGGATCCATTCCCGCTGCACTGTCGTTCCATCGAATGCCCGGTGAAGCCGTGTTGCTGATGCGGGTCTGGCTGCTTGTTTATTACTCGAAAGCGCGCGGGGAATGCTTCTTGCGCCGGAAACGGAGTTGTCGTGAACGAAGAGCAGGAACTTGGGCTGTCCGCGGATGAGTTGGCTGCGGAGGGGATTACGGCTCTGCCGGACAAGGAGGTGGCTTCGATCCTTGACCTTAATGCGGACCTGAATCTGGGCCTTCAGGCTGCGGCCCCGATCGATTTGGGTGTTGCCGCCAATGCCAACGTCGCGGCGCCAATTGATGCGTCTGCGTCGGCGAACGTTCTGTCGTTCGGCTCGACTGCCGCCGGCGTGGCCCATCAGGGTGCCCTGATCGATCAAGGCATCAACGCTGACGCGACGGCGAATTCCACCCAGGACAGCACCATCGGCCATGCGGCGGCACCGGCCAGCACTCCGCAGCCCGCTCCGGCCCCGGCCCCGCAAACCGTGGCAAGTCCGGATGCCGTGAACGGGAACCTGCTGAACGTAGACGTGAATCTGGATGCGAATGCCGGCATTGACGCCCCGATCAACGGTGCTGTTGCGGCGAACGCGAACGTCGCCGCCCCGATCGATGCCAGCGTGGCAGCCAACATTGGATCAATTGACAGCAACGCGGTGGCTGCCTCGCAGCAGGACGCCATCATCAACCAGCATGTCAGCGGCGCGGCGACCGCTACGTCGACCCAGCACTCCGATCTGCAGCAGTAAGCGAAGATGACGGTGTCTCCCGGCGGGCCGGCGAACCAAGGCAGTTTGACGGCGCCGCCGGGGCGGCCGACGGATCAGATCCCCCCGGCACGGGCGCAAGGCGTAGAGCTGATCGGGGAAATGCAGGGTTCCGGCTACCGCGAGCCTCCTGCTCTCGTCCGCCGTGCGGACGGCCAAACGCTGCAGCTGACCCGGCTGCTCTACCTTCTGTTGTCCGCGGTGGACGGCCGCAGGAGCTTGGAGGAGATCGCCCAGGAAGTAAGCGCCGAGTTCGGTCGAAAAGTCAGCGTCGGAAACGTCGCTAGCCTGATCGATTCCCAGCTTCGGCCTCTGGGGCTGCTGGAACTGGCGGATGGCTCACAGCCGGAGGTCAAGCGCTCAAATCCACTGCTGAGCCTGCGTTTCCGCTTTTCCATCACGGATCCGAACACCACCAGGCGCCTGACAGCGCCTTTTGCTCCCCTCTTCCACCCCCTGGTGGTGGTGCCCGTCTTGGCGGTCTTCCTTTTCGTGTGCTGGTGGGTGCTGGTGGACAAGGGCCTTGCCTCCGCTGCATACGACGCTTTCGAGAATCCCGTGCTGCTACTGCTCGTGGTTGCGGCAACAGTCCTCTCTGCGGGGTTCCATGAATTCGGCCACGCCGCCGCGGCCCGTTACGGCGGAGCCGCCCCTGGCGTCATGGGTGCCGGTTTATACCTCTTCTGGCCGGCCTTCTACACGGACGTGACAGACTCCTACCGGCTCGGGCGTGCCGGACGGGTCCGTACTGATCTCGGTGGCCTGTATTTCAACGCGATAGTCACCGTGCTCATCACCGGCATCTGGTGGGCTACAGCATATGACGCGCTTCTCTTGGTGGTCCTGACCCAGATTCTGCAGATGGTGCGCCAGCTGCTTCCCCTCGTACGGTTCGATGGCTATCACGTGCTCGCTGATCTCACGGGGGTTCCAGACCTTTTTCAACGGATCAGGCCCACGCTTTTGGGGCTGCTGCCGTGGCGTTGGCGACACCCCGAGTCGAAGATCCTCAAACCGTGGGCTCGCGCCGTGGTCAGCCTTTGGGTCCTCATCGTGGTTCCCATGCTGCTTTCCAGCCTCGTGATGATGGTGCTCACGCTTCCACGGGTCCTGGCCACTGCATGGGTGAGCGTCAACCGCAGACAGATAGCCCTCGTCGAAAGCTGGAACCGCGGGGATTTGGCATCCGTCGCTGCACAAATGCTCATGATCCTGGCCGTCGCGCTGCCCATTCTTGGCATCTTCTTCATCTTGTTCCGCATGCTGCGGCAGGGAGCACAAGTGCTGTGGCGCAAGACCCGGAACCGGCCCGGGCGGCGCGGTGCCGTGGTGATCGCCGCGGTTTTGATCGCGGCCTTGCTGGCGGCGGCCTGGTGGCCGAGCAGCCGTAGCTACCGGCCGATCCAACCATACGAGCACGGCACAGTTGTCGATGCGTTGTCGTCAGTGACGCCCAAGCCGGGTGGCTTGGCGCCGGGCGGGCAAGGAGAATTGGCCGCGATCTGGCCTTCCGGTAGCCCCCGGCCGACGGCGGACCACCCCCAGCTCGCCATGATCCTCGTCCCGAAAACGCAACAAGGAACCGGACCGGCGCCGGCACCGTCCTGGGTTTTCCCGTTCGACAAGCCGCTTCCCCCCAGTGACGGCGGGAACCAGGCCCTGGCCGTGAATACCCGCGACGGGTCGGTGGTTTACGACGTCGCATTCGCCCTCGTGTGGGTGGAGGACGGCTCGGCACTCAACAAGAATGAGGCCTATGCCTTCGCCAGTTGCAAGGATTGCGGGGCGGTCGCCGTCGCGTTCCAGGTGGTGCTGATCGCGGGACAAACCCATGTGATCGTCCCTCAGAACCTCTCGGCAGCCGCAAACTACAACTGTGTCCAGTGCCTGAGCTATGCTCTGGCCAGCCAGCTTGTCCTTACCCTCGACGGGCCCTTGAGCCCCGCAGGGATGGACCAATTGGCGAAAGTATGGGACCAAATCCGGCAGTTCAGCACCAACATCCGTGATGTGCCCCTTTCCGAGCTTCAGGCACGCTTGTCTGCCTACAAGAATCAGATCGAAAAGATCATTCAGGAAGATCCCTCCGCAGCTCACGGAACAACCACAACCGCCACACCGACGCCGACCGGCATACCCTCGGAAGGCCCCACGATTCCCGCTGGTGCAACGCCGGGGACGGTGCCCAGCTCGACTCCGGGCCAGCTGGCCCCGCCCGAACCAGCGGCAACACCCTCGGCACCCGAGCCAACCCCAGCCCTCGCATCGCCCGGCAGTCCTGCACCCGTACAGACCGCGCCCCTTGGTAACCAACCGCCGGCGCCCCCCGCCAGCACCAGCCCATAAAGCGCCGCCCCATGCTTGAACAGCCCAGGGCACCCAAGGATGCCTGCGACGGCCCCTCTAGCAATACTCAGAGGCCACGGTCTTCTGGCACGTCGGCCGACGTTTCGAGGTCGCATCGGGATCGCTTCAGATACGATATCTTGCGCCAGGCTTGGGAGCAGTAGGGCGGAACGTCATAGCTTCCCATAAGGGCATATCCAGATTTCTGGATATGCGGCCTTGCTGCCCAGATGCAGCAAAATGAGAGTCAGGCCCAGATCGGGTCAATGTTGGCCCTTTTGAAAGCCAGCCTTGCGCATCCAGCCTCAGAGGCTTCCCATTTTGGGCACCCTGCCGTTGACCCGGATCCCCGCGGCGGAGTGGTCAGATGACCAGGAAGAACGGAGAAGGCCCCGCCATCCATCGAGGGGATCCGGATATCCCTCGCCCTGACTGTCAAAAATGTCCGGATCGGGGTTATAGGACAAAACGTGTGTATGGGAGGGGCTTGCTTCCCAGTGAGCGCGCGGGAAATCAGGGGTAGCTAAGCTTTTGAAGCTTAGTGTGGC
>NZ_JBFBKR010000007.1:27739-194247 GCF_040686575.1 Arthrobacter sp. NPDC080073 | reverse complement strand
GCCAGCGTAGTCAGGCCCCGGAACCCATCATCCAGCGTCCGGGCGACGCTGCGCACGAACGCATCATAAAGCGGGTCGCTGTCCACATTGATCTTCTCGACCTCCGTGGTGCCGTCCAGTGCCGTGAAGGTAGCCGTGCCGTCCGAATCAACGGACGCGAACCCTGCCTCACCGGCTGAGGTGAAGCTGCAGTAGCGCTTAAGCGGCGAGCCAGGGAATGCGTAGCCAACCTCCACAATGGCCTCCCGTCCCTCCGGTGTCGTGATGATGAGGCTGGCATGATCCTCGACAGCCTGGTTGTGAAGAACCGATGACAGCCGGGAGTCCACGTGTGCAGCGGACTCATTGCTGCCCCGGAGGAACAGATCAACAAAATGCGGTGCCAGGTTGGCCAGACAACCCCCGCCTGCCTTGACCGGGTCGAGCATCCAGGGGTTCGCATTGTCGAGATACCGGGATGGTGGGCCTGCGATAAACGAGGTCCGCTGATACGTTGGGCGGCCTGCCTTGGCAAGCCATTTGTCGGTGGGTCCGCCGCGCTGGACCAACGGGACGGTGGCAGGCACGCCAGCCGCCTCGGCGGCTTGACGCACTGCAGAAAGCTCTTCAAGGGAAGTGCCCAACGGCTTTTCCACGACGAATGGAATGCCGCGCTCGATCAGGGCGAGGCACTTTTCAGCCATTCCGTCATGGGGACCAAAAACATATGCAAGTCCGACGTCGGGGAGACCAACCAGCTTCTGCCAGTCGCCTTCAACCGGTGCCTCCCAGACCCTAGCCAGCTCCTGAACCTGCATGAGGGAAACATCGTCGTCGCCGACTCCGATGACCTCGTGCTCTTCCGCAATAGCCGGCGCGCAGAGCGGAACATGCCAATGGGAAGCTCCCAGAACGATTGTGCGTACATTAGTCAACCGCGATACCCCCTTGTATGAGATCGGTTGCTGAGATCGGTTGCAATAACACTATGGATGGTGGGAGAGTTTGTCAACGGAACCAAACACAACAAGGGCCGGGCCGCTCTAGGCGTTAGTGGCACCCGGCCGGAGAGAGGACAGCATGTATGACAAACTGCGCACCCTGCAAACAATCGACGAGTCGGGGGCGGTACTCATCGTCCGCCTTGAGAACGCAGAGCTTGCCGAAAATGTTGCGGAAGCCGCCATCGAAGGAGGGTTCCGGGCACTTGAGATCACGCTTTCAATTCCCGGCGCCGTAGAGGTGATCCGTCGGCTCGCCGCGAAGCATGGGCCCAGCGGCGTGGCAATCGGCGCCGGAACCGTGCTGGACGAGCACTCGGCGTACGAGTGCATCCGCGCCGGCGCCCGTTTCCTGGTCAGTCCGCAACTGAACCCCGCGATGATCCGTACCGCCAACCGGTACCAGATACCAACTATCAGCGGGGCCTACACCCCGACCGAGCTCGTTGAGTCCGCCGAGGCAGGCGCCGACATCCTCAAACTCTTCCCGACCGAGGCGGGCGGCGTCGCCTACGCGAAGGCCGTGCTCGCACCGCTGGCACATCTGCCCATCATGCCCGCAGGTGGCGTAACCCTCGACAATGTGGGCGAATGGTTCGCGGCAGGCGTGGCAAGCGTCGGCGTCGGCAGCTACGTGACGAAAGCATGGCAACCGGACGGCGACTTCTCCCGTGTCACCGGGGCAGCCAGGGCATTTCTATCGGCAGTGGCAGAGGCCCGAAAGTGACGACTCCCAAGGTCTTCATCGTCATCGGGCCTGCCGGATCCGGAAAGACGACCGTTGCCCAGCGAACAGCAAGAGAGCATGGGGCTGCGTACCTGGACAAGGATCGGGTCAGCGGCCGATTCGTCGAGTTCGCGCTGACCGTCACCGGGCACGATCCCACGGACCGCGAATCCAACGACTACTACCGCGACAACCTGCTGCCGCTGGAGTACGAAACTCTCATGGATGTGGCCGGGATAAATCTGCGCCTCGGCCGATCAGTGGTCCTTGACGCTCCCTTCGGGGCCTACTTCGGAGAGGCGGGCTACATAACCCGTGCGGCGGAGGACTTCCACTGGGCCCCGGCCGAGATAACCGTAATACGGGTCCGTGTTCCTCAAGACGTTCTCCGCGCCAGGCTCACCCGGCGGGGCCTGGAACGGGACCAATGGAAACTTTCGCATTGGGATGACTACTGGTCGGTGTACGGGAGTCTGGAGTGCGCCTGGTCCGGAGTGCGGTTCCTCGACTTCAATAACGAATCACCACTCCTTGCAGCGGGTGAAATCTAGACCGGCGCTTCCCGCATTGGCCTCGTTGTCCTCCCGGACGAACGCAGGCAACGCCAAGAAAATTAAACACAGCGACAAGAACGTTGACAGGCACTTTTACCGTCCGTATTCTTGTTGCAACCGATCTCAGCAATCGATCTCATCGCCGCGGCTCGCTGGAGACGCTGTTGTAAGGGCAGCCGCACGGATTATCAATTGCGCCGGGCTCCTCCCGGCATCCCCTCAATAAACTTCAAAGCATGGAGAGTTCAATGAAGACCTCACAACAAGCCTTCGGCAGTGCTGGCGCTTCGGGATTTGCGGAAGTGTCCGCCCGCCCGCGCCGCAATGTGAATATGGTGGCCGGAACGATCGGCCACTTCGTCGAGTGGTACGACTGGTACATCTACGGGCTGCTCGCAGCGGTGTTCTCAACCCAGATATTTCCAAGCGGTTCCTCGTTCGCCTCCCTCATCGCAGCACTGCTCACATATGCGGTCGGGTTTGTTGTGCGCCCGCTCAGCGGAGTCATCATCTCTCCGCTGGCCGACCGTTTCGGTCGGCGGCGTATCCTGACGCTGTCCATCTCCGGAATGGCGCTCGGTGCTCTAATCATCGGCCTCACACCCTCGTTTGCGACCATCGGCTATGCAGCTCCGATTCTTTTCCTGGTGGCACGCATCCTCCAGGGAATCTCGGCCGGCAGTGAAGCGCAGAGCGCCATCGCCTTCATGGTCGAACACGCTCCCGCGAACCGCAGGGGCCTGTTCGGTTCCTTTTCCAACACGGCGAGCGGTCTCGCGACTCTTGCGGCGACCGGCGCCGCGGCCATGGTGACATCAGTCTTTGCCCCGGCGGACCTTGCCGCCTGGGGTTGGCGCATCCCGTTCGTCGCGGGCGGCATCCTCGGCGTCGTCGGCCTCATCTTGAGGGCCCGCGCAGAAGAGACCCCCGAGTTCGAGGCAACCGCCCTCGTCGATCAAAAGTCCGCGGCGGCCCGCCTGATGGACCTGCTTCGCGAACACCCCAAGGCGCTGCTGCAGGCAGCAGCCCTCTCCGCCCCGGCCGTGGCCTACTACACCTGGGCCACCTTCCTCCCCACCTACGCCAAGCTGACCAGCGGCCGGGACCTTGCGTCCACGCTGACCGGGAACGTCATTGGGCTGGCTTTGCTCGTTGTGATCGTGCCGATCTGCGGTGCGCTGTCAGATCGCATCGGCCGACGTAAGATCTTTCCAATCGTCGGTGCCATTGGCATGATCGTGCTCTTCTACCCCCTCCTCCTCCTTTTGAACCAGCCAGGCTTTGGCGTCTACGTTCTGGTCTCGGCGTCAGGGTGGGTGGTTCTCGGGATCTGGCAGGCCGTCTACCCGACCATTCAGGCCGAGCTGTTTCCCGCCGCGGTACGGGTCTCCGGCATCGGGTTTGCACACCAGATCGTCATCGCCGTCTTCGGTGGCACCGCGCCACTGATCGCCGCTGCGTTCGTGGGCGCCGGACAGCCCATGCTTGTCGCGGTCTACATGATTGTCGTCGTCGCCCTGTGCCTCATCGTCTACTTCACTCTCCCGGAGACTGGCAGCCGGGCCGGCCGCGCCACCGTTGCGCTTGCTGACGCCGAGGTACTTGAAGGCGAGCACCTACTGGCGGCCCCATCGCCGGCAACCGAGGAAAAGCGCTCCCGCTAGGCCCGCTTAGTCCCAATAAATCCGTGGCGGCTCGATCGGGCAAAAAAGGGCATATCAGCCCGGGGCCCTTCGAGCCGCCCGGCGCATCCAGCGGACGATCCCTCTGAGTCAGACTCGAAATTCACATTTGAATTGGGACGTAACAGCCCTTTCCATAGGCGCAGAACTGAGAAGGAGCACTTTATGATTATTAATACATTTTCCTATCTATGGTCATCTACGGCAATTGATGCAATTGGCGAACTAGTCGAGAATGGCTATCGAACTTTTGAAGTTCCGGTGAGCTCTCCACATTGTTGGCCTGATGAATTATCGAACTCGGAGCGTTCTGCAATCCATGCAAGGCTCAACGACTACGGCGCAAGAATCCGGTCCCTGAATGCCGGCGGATATGACATCAATTTGGCCAGCCCCGGCGCCAACATGCGCCGCAAGAGCATCGAGCACATCAAGTCGGTGATCGACCTGGCTGCAGCTTGGGACGTCCGCGAGGTCGTAATATCCCCCGGCACACGACGCCCCATGATCTCTCCCTCACTCGAAAAGACCTACGGATGGATGTACGAGAGTCTGGAAAACCTCATTCCGCTTGCCAAACAGGCCGGCGCCAGGCTGCTTTTCGAAAATACCCCATACTGCTTCACCCCCACCATCCAGGACCTGGCGGGCATCGTAAATACTGTAAACGACGATTCAGTCAAGATCGTATACGACGTCGCCAATGCAGCATACATAGGTGAGGACCCCGTTGATAGCCTGCTCTCCAACCACGGATCCATTGGCCTTGTGCATATTTCCGACACCGGCATGGAAACCTGGGGCCATGAACCAATCGGCACCGGAGTGATCGACTGGAATGCATTGGGCAAGGCCGTCAAGGCAACCTGCGGCGTCAATAATGTTGTTCTTGAGATCATTCGCGAAGAGAACCCCGTGCACGAATTCAAAAAAGCAATGCGGGACCTCCAAGATCAAGGCTGGGAGCTAGAGAACTAATCCCTGACGGAAATCACCTGTCGAGATTTTCGGTTGATAACGATTCCTATGTGAATCCCTTCTAGTGTGGAGTGTGTGAAATGAGAGCTTTGGTCAGTGGTGGAAGTAGCGGCATAGGCGCGGCTGCATGCGTGAGACTCGCCGAGGCGGCTCTTGCCCGGGGCGTACACCCGATGATTGCAGTTTGTGGACAGGAATCGAACTCCAGCCAAGAGCAGGTGGTTCGTTCAATCCAATCAATGGGAGGCACCGCCATGGCATTGGAGGGGGACCTCGGGGATCCCGATGTGCCAAGTCAGCTTGTAGGAGCTGCGGTCGCCGAATTCGGCGGTCTGGATGCAATGGTCGCGAATGCGGGTATCGCAAACCCTGGCGCGATCTGCGACGTGTCACTTGAGGACTGGGACCACATGTTCTCCGTCAACCTCCGCGGCCCGTGGCTGCTCGCCAAAGCAAGCTACCCGCATTTGAGGGACAGCCACGGTGCCGCGTGCTTCACCTCTTCAATGTCTGGACAGCTGCCACACGCCGGATCAGGTGCCTACAGCCCCAGCAAGGCGGCACTGACCATGCTGGCCCAAACGCTCGCGTTGGAATGGGCACCTGACGGTATCAGGGTGAATGTGGTATCACCCGGTATGACTCATACAGGAATGACGGAAAAGATGTACGCCGATCCCCAAATCAAGAAAGCAAGGGAAGATATTATCCCGCTGGCAAGGATCGGGGACCCTCTGGATATTGCGAACGTCATCGAATTTCTGGTAGGCCCACTTTCGGGTTATGTCACCGGACAAGACATCTGTGTTGACGGTGGCTTCTCTAAGTCCATTCTTAGCCATATTCCCGGTCGCCCTAGCTCTAAATCCTGACGGCCGAGGACATCGCCAAGGCGCTCAACGGCATCCGGTCCAGGACCGTACTGACGGAGACGACCTGCCCGGTCAATTCTCGAGGCGCAGACCACCCCGGCAGTGGTCACCCAATCGCTGACCACCCGCGGTCCGCCAGCACGTTGGATTATTCCGTTCTGGCGACGACCGTCAGCATCCGTGGTTGCGATGGACATCGCCAATGCCGCTACTCAGAGGGCTTGGTGGATCCTGACGGGGACCAGAGCGGTGTGTCGATTGGGGAAAAGTCGGTGTCGAGTCCGTCGATGCGCCGCATTCGTTTGCCGTTGAGCGCTGCGAGGGTCTCTTCGGGAAGTGGCGTGGTGAACGCGTTTTCAACGTAAGTGTATTCGGCGGCAAGCCGACCTACCGGCGAGAGCGCGGCGGTATCGATGCGTCCGCGTTCCAGATACAGGTCGTCGCGTACGTGGAAGCGCGCTATCGCACCCCACACCACGTGTTCCGTCTCATTGACCGCGATGATCCTGTCTACCGTGCATTCATACGCGATAGGCGCCGTTGCAACGCGCGGCACGGAGATGACCTCGCATTCGGCCTTTTCCAGGCCAAGAAGCTCGAATTCGTCCTCTTCCGGTGCGAATTCGTAAGCGGAGCGGTGCACGGCGTCGGAGTTGGGCACGGTGGCCATGTTGACCACAAATTCCCCGGTGTCGCGGATATTCGTGAACGTGTCTTTGAGGGATACGCCGTCAGCGCGGGGCTGCAGGGAAATGGAGATCATGGGCGGGCGGCGGCCGACGCACGTAAAAAAGGAAATGGGGGCAATGTTCGCGATCCCTTCGGGGGATATGGTGCTGACCCAGGCGATGGGGCGCGGCAGGATCGATCCGATCAGCAGCTTGTAGGCGGCTTCTGCGGAGAGGGATTCAGTGGAGATGATCATCGTTAGCGGTCTTTCTTGATGTCGGCACAGTGCCGTCTGCCTGGCAGCGCAGCGTGCGCATGAATGTGAACAGCGGCAAGCCGTAAAGCGGCGGGCTCCAACGGAACCGGGCGCAACTGAAGCAGGAGAAATTCAAGACGCCTGGTGTGGCGTTAGTGGGATGCTGCGCGTTCCCGGTAGGCGCGAACGTTGGCCCGGTTTCCGCAGACCTTGACGTCATGCCAGACGGCGCTGTTGTTGTTGGAGCGGTCGTAGAAGACGACGTCACACGTATCGCTCTTGCATGACTTCATGCGCCGCAGGACGCCCTCGATTTGCCCTTGATGGCAGATGAGCAGCAGCGCCGTCTCGAAGTACTTCCAGCCCTCCCCGTCGGGACGGAGCCCGATACCTTCAGTGGATACCGTCAGCACCGGACGGTAGGTGAGGTTGTTCCGGCCGGCTCTGCTGGCGGTCTCGGAATGGGAATGACCGAAGAGGCCTTCAAACAATCGGTCCCTGAAGGCCGCCAGGGCCTTGCGGTCGTTCTCCGTCAACCGGGGCAGCGTCTTCGCCCAGCCCAACTCGTCGATGGAGATCCACTGTTCGGTCACCTGGTCGGCCCATTCCTGCGCGGAATCCAAAGTGGCGAGCAGGTCAGGGGGGGCTATCGTGCCCTCCGTGATGGTGTTGAGGAAGTCTTGAACGAGACCGAGGTTTCCGGGCGCGACGGAGAGCCCGTAGCGGGTTGTAGCGGGCCAAGCCATGTAGCGTCCGGTTCCCTCGGTCATGGTGAGATGGTTCTCCCTATTCTACTTGTCCGGCATCAGGTGCTTGGTGAACCATTGCAGGGCTGCGCCGGAGGTCGCTTCGAATTCTCCGAGGTAGGCATCAAAGTGTCCTCCGGGGAAGACGAGCAGTTCTTTGGGTTCGAGGGCACGCTGGTAAGCCTCCAGTGCCAGATCAGTGGGCGTTATCCGGTCGTTGTCTCCGACGATCATGAGAAGAGGCGTCGGTGAGACGCGTCCGATGAAAATCCCTGGCTCGTACGCTCGGGCCGCCCTCGTTGAGCGGACCGTGACGTTGTTCTCCCAGAGCCCATCGGGGATGGGCTGCAGGTAGAACGATACGGCTTCCGGATCCGTGTAGCTTGCCGGGACGGACCCGTCAGAGACCAGGGCAATACGGTGCGGTTCCTCCCCTGCCAGTTGTGCCCGGTCATCGGCCGCAAACGAGGCCTCCAAGGCTGCCAGTTTGTCCGGGTTCACCCGCCGGAGTCCTTGTTGATAGCCGCTGATGGTAGGGACCTGCGAGACGACTGCCTTCAGCCGGGGTTCGGTGGCGCCGAGGACGAGCGCGTGGCCCCCTGAGTAACTCGAGCCCCACAGGCCGATCCGTTCCGGATCGACTTCGGGCCGGGATTGGAGGTAGGTAATGGCTCTGCGCCAATCTTCGATCTGCTGCCAGGGGTTGATGTCCTGGCGGGGTGTTCCGCCGCTTTCTCCGAAGCCCCGGTGGTCGTGGAAGAGCACGACGAAACCCGCGCTGGCGAAGGCTTCAGCGTAAGGGAGGGCGCCCTGTTCCTTGACTCCTCCGTAACCCATCGACAGCGTCAGCGCCGGATGTGGGCTATCACCAGTCGTCGGGACGTAGAGGTTGCCCCGGAGCTCAACGTTCCCGTCGGCACGGAAGCCAACCTGCTCAATGGTGTAGTCGTCCTGTGTTTCAGTCATCGGCGCGGAAGTGTCCTGATTCGAGTTTGCCTTGAGTTCTGCGGTTCATTTCACCGGAGAACTCCAGGAGGGCAGCGAGGGGGCGGTGACTGATGGAGATGTGCTGGATCAGTCCTTCCTCGTTCCGGGTGAGAACCGTCACGCCGGAAAATTCGACTCCGGATGCGCCCGTCGCTTCCCATTCCACGTAAGTCCGGGGACCGTTCGTGGCTTCATGGGTGAACCGAAGGTCCTTGTAGTAGTTGCTGGCCGTCGACATCACGGTCTGCACGTCGGAGCGCCCTTTGACCGGGACCAAGAGGGCCGCCGCCTCGAGCACAACGTTATCTGCGAACGCTTCGCCGAAGCCTTCCTCGGATTTGGCTGCGAACGCCCCGGTCCAGCTTTCCTCAGTGACATCGTCTGTTTTGATGCTGTTTGTCTGGTTCATCGACTTTGACTCCTTTTCCTAAAGCTGTGCTTCGCGGTTCCATGTGAGGACGGCTCCCGCGAGTCGGTTCGCGACGCGATGTCGGACTCTCATGCCTTGACCCGGTCAAGAGAGCGGGCGAAGTGTCCCACGATCCGGGAAACCTCTTCGGGCTTCTCGAGATGTGGGAAGTGCCCGGCGTCGGCGATGCCGACCAACGGGGCGGTTGCGAAGCGCGGAAGCACCCCGGCGCCGATCACCTCTTCGGTGACGAAGGGATCGCCCACACCGCGTACGATCAGCGTGGGTCCGGCATACGCTGAGGGGATGGCCCCGGCGGCGTCACCGTTGTTCCAGGCATCGAACACCTGAGCGACCACGGTGGGGTGGATTGCTGTTCCGGAGGCGAGCAAGGTTTCAAGAGCATCCGGGGTGAGGGACACCGAGACGCCGAGTCGTGCCTGCCGTTGGGCGTCGGCGTCGCCTCCCAGGGAGCGGAAGGAGTTGGCGGCGTCCCCTGCGAGGTGGACGCCCCCGAGGGGGACGGGCGTGAGCAGCGCCAGTCCTGCTACCCTTCCAGGGCGGGCGGCGGCTGCGAGTTCGCTCACTTGGGCCCCCATGCTTTGCCCCACGAGGACGACGGGAGTGTCGGAGCGGTCGATCTCGGTGATCACCGACTCCGCGAGCCGCCGGAGCGTGAAGGGTCCTTCATCGTCCAGATGGGCGCCCGCGCCGGGCAGGTCAAGGGCAACGGCTTCGAAGTCCTCTCCGAGGAGGGACAAGACGTTCTCCCAGGCGGTCCGGTCATCGAGGAATCCGTGAACGAAGACGATCTTCGTCCGCGGCGCTTGGTTCTGGTCGTTGGACATGCGTAGTGACTCCTTTGTCATCAGCTGTGCAGTTATTGGGGTGTGGGAGGTGAAGGCTTTCCGGGAAATTGCTTGAAGCCTGGTTCTAACGGGTGTGGCTCAGAAGTCCTACTGCGCCGTACCAGACGGGCCCCGGATTCATGCGGAAGGGGTAACGGCGCATGATGGCGTTGTAGTACTCCTCCGGGCTGGATACCGTCGCGAGAAGCTGCTGCGCGTCCTTGAGGTAGGCACGCGTTTCTTCAATGCTTTCCGGGTTATCGGCGGCGCCTGGGGCTTTGTGGCCAGCGACGACGAACTTGGGTTTCAGCGCCGCAATGGTGTCAAGCGCCGCGAGCCATGAGGCAAATCCTTCTTCGGACGATTCGAGCACATATTGGTGGACGCCGTTGTAGACCGAATCCCCTGCTACAACGAGCCCGAGCGACGGAACCCACAGGGCGGTCGTGTCGTCGGTGTCGGTGTGACCGAGCTCAATCGGAACCAGCCGGTGCCCCTCAATTTCGAAGCCGCCGGTGGGAACCTCCACAGCAATCAGCGGTGACGCCGGGACAAGCCCCGGGAAGACTGCATCCCAGACCTTCTCCCGGCCCACGGTCGCTTCGTGCTCCATCCGGCCGAGGGTGCCCGGTGTTGCATACACCGTCACGCCGGGGAAGCTGGAAAGCAACTCTCCAGCCCCCAACCAGTGATCGCCATGAGCGTGGGTGATGTAGACGTACCGGAGCGTCTTGCCCGAGTCCTGGATCCAGTTCCGTACGCGCTCGACATGCCCGAAGGTATACGGGACGTCGACCAGTACGGCGTCATTTTCTCCGGAAATCAATGTGATCGACAGGGGTGAAGAGACTATCGCCTCGCCGCTGGGAAGTCGTTGGTCCCCGGCACGTGGAGTGCCGTCCAGCACCAAAACTTCATAGGAAAGAGTTGTCATTGGTTCTTCTTCCGTTCCCTATCAGGACACAACGTTGATGATGTAATAGTCGCACAGGTGATGCATATTACACAAGCCTTCGGGTTCGTCACAGGCATGAACAGGGCGGTTGCGTCTGCGGGCATCCAGCAGTTTGGCGGGACGCGAGCAGCATTTGATGTCTTACGTTCAACGAAGGCAAGGCCTATGGCGACGACGGAGTCCCAGCCGGTGTCAGTGCAATTCGTTCTTTCAGCCCGTCGCGCGGCTAGGGCTTCAACGGCAGCGACATCGCTAAGAATGGTTGTGGCCCACTCGAGGGAGGCCGCGAGGAAATGAACATGGCCGGATCGAACAAGCCCATGCGGTCTGGGGAAGACGAAGACCAACGGCGGAGGATCGGCGACGGCGGTCCGCGCCTTCGGTGAAGACTTCACTGGCCGAGTTGCCGCCAGAAGCATTCCATTCCGGCCTGGCGCTGAAACCTGGGGGCAGGTCATCTCCGGGGATGCCGGGAAGGCGAACTCTGGGGCAAACAGGACGTCCTGCCGTGCGGCGCGCCTGGCTCAGACGCCAGTGGTGAAGGCAAGTGACAGAGAGCGCCGGAGACTCACAGTAACAGCCGACGGACTGTATGAGCCTGCAGGCACAGGCAAGATGCCTCGACTCAGAGCCGCCGGTAGCCAGCCTGAATTGACCCTCCGCGCCCATGCAATCCCGGCCAGAATCCAGCCCAAAGCGTGCTTGTGAGCCGCTCAATTGCAGCTTCGCCGAGGCTGCCCCGAAGGAAAAGGCATCCGGCTGATTGGGCGTGCAGAGCGCCGTTGGCATCCCGACCGGGACCCACAGAATCGCATCTTTGCGCAGCAGGAAGAGCTATTCGGCGGCATCCCGGGTGAAACCGTGCCATTGGAACGGCGAGCCTCGCTTCGGATTCAATGATGCCCGGACTGCTTACTCGTCGTGTCCTTGGTCGCCGCTCATCTGGTCCTCTGCGGGTGGAGTCTCCCCCGGCGGCACGCCGCCCCCGGGCTCCAGCCCGGTGATGTTTCCCTCACGCGGATCCGGGTTGGCCGAGGCGGCGGGGTCCCGATCCTTGTCATCGACCCTGGCGTCTCCTGGCTCGTCCGTAGCGGCAGACGGATCACTACCAGATGCTCCAAACGTCCTCGGATCGTCTTCCGGGTCATACCTGGGCATGGTCGGTCCCTTTCGTCAGCACCCTGAGTATTTTTGGCCAGCTTAGTCCGAGCCCCCGGCTCCAACAAGCCGCCTTCTCGACTAACGGAAATCGCCGAAGGCGCTACTCCCCCACCCCTGGGTCAACGCACCACGCTACGGTGGCCGGCATCCAGGCGCTGGGTCCAACCACGGGAATCGAGATGTTCCAGCAACGGAACCGCGATCCGGCGTGTCGTGTCGAGCGCCTGACGTGCCTGACTCGTGGTGAATGGCTGCTCCAACCGGGCGAGAGAGCGCATCGCAAGCGCCGGTGCCGTGGGTAGCAGCACCACACCGTCACGCAACCGCAGCAAACGGCCAGTGCGTTCGGCAGCAGCCAGCTCCCTCGCGCCCAAGCCCAGCGCCGACAGCTCGTCGGCGTCCGGGGCATCGAATGGATGGGCACCCAGCCTGCGCTCCAACTCCGCAACCGCAGGCTCGATGGCACCCAGGTTGCCCGCGCTGCCAGGCAGCCTGAGGTGGCCACCATCCTGCTCCACGGCTGCCCCGCGGACAACGTGGGACAGCAGCTTCTCATCGGGCAACGCCAGCAGGTCCCGTGCCGCCCCCATGGAAAGGCCTTGGGAGAGAGGGTCGCGCTCCTGCAGAGACTGGACTGCGGTGCGCAGCCGGTGCTGCCATGCCTCCAGCACAGGACCGTGGACCCACCAGTCATCGAGAACCTTCACGCCGTCGGGCGCCTCCGCATCATGCCCGGACAGCAACCCGAGCCGGCGGAGATGTTCTACCTGCACCGCTCCGCGCGCTGCTACTTCACCGAGGACGTCCCCCGAGGGGTCCATGCCGGCAAGCCGCTCCGCCCAGTGGGCACCATCGCCGCGCCGCCGCAAGGCCGGAGGATCGGCATCAAGGATGCGTGCGCCGCCCAACACTGAGCGGCTCCCCGGGTCACGCAGCACCAGCCTGTCACCGACAACGAGCGGCAAGCGCCGATCAAGGACGAGCCGGGCGTGGTCGGCGCCGAAAGGACGCAGCCGGGCTGCCACGGACGCGGTGCCGACATGCACCATCAGTTGCTCCGGCACGTCCGTATACGCCACGCCAGTCGTCCGCTGGATGCCTACGACGCCCGTGGTGGGCCACGCATCGGGGGTAAGCAGGGCGTCCCCGCGCCGGATGTCCTGGGCGGAAACGTCACGCAGGTTCAACGCCACACGGCTGACGGGCCCCACCGAGGTGTAGGAGGTGTCGCGGCTTTGCAGGCCGCGGACGACGACGGGCCGGGAATCAACGTGGCCTGACAACTGCAGCCGGTCCCCGTGGACGATCGTTCCTGATCCCAACGTCCCGGTCACCACCGTTCCGGAGCCAAGGATGGTGAACGAGCGATCCACCCACAACCGGACCCGCCCAACCGTAGTGGGGTGAGGCACGTTGGCCAGGACGCCGTCGAGTGCGGCACGCAGCTCAGCCAGCCCGGTACCGTCGATGGCAGACACAGCGACTGCGGGGGCAGCCTCCAGGCCAGTCCCGGCCAGCTCTCTGCGGGTCCGGGCCAGCACGTCGGCGATCCGCTGCCCCGATGCCCGGTCCGTGCGGCTGAGCACCACGACGCCGTGTTCAATCGCCAATGCGGCGACAGCGTCCCGGTGGTCGCTTGACTGCGCCTGCCAGCCCTCATCAGCGGCGACGACGAAGCAGACCACGGGAGCGGGTCCAATTCCAGCCAGCATGTTGCCCAGGAAGCGTTCGTGGCCGGGGACGTCCACGAACGCAACATCCTGTCCGGACGGCAGCGTTGTCCAGGCATAACCCAGGTCAATGGTCAGCCCGCGGCGCCGTTCTTCCTCCCAACGGTCCGGCTCCATCCCGGTAAGGGCGCGGACAAGGGTGCTTTTGCCGGAATCGACATGTCCGGCCGTGGCAACGACGTGCACCGCTCAGCCCGTCCTGCCCGCGTCCGCAACCTCGAGGTTTGCCAGCGCACGCCGCACTGCCTCGAGAATCCGGTCGTCGTCCGCTACGGGCACGCACCGCAGATCGATCAGGCACGAGCCGTCGTGCACGCGCGGCAGCACGGCCGGGACGCCGGTACGCAGGTGACGCGCGAGTCCCTCAGGGAGCCGGAGCGCCCACCCCGGCAGGGGAACACCGGGGGCACCCCCGCCGCCTACCCTGCCGTCATGCG
This sequence comes from Arthrobacter sp. NPDC080073, assembly GCF_040686575.1. Lineage (NCBI taxonomy): Bacteria > Bacillati > Actinomycetota > Actinomycetes > Micrococcales > Micrococcaceae > Arthrobacter > Arthrobacter sp. NPDC080073. The sequence continues at coordinate 180,256 of NZ_JBFBKR010000007.1, read as the reverse complement.
GTACGACGGGCACTCCGAGTGCTTGGGCGAGCCGGTCGGTACGGCGCCGCAACTCCCGGACGTCGGCATGCAGCGCCTGCACAACCGGCGTTGGTCCGCCTGCAACGGTCGCCTCGAGGGCAGCGAGGGCTAGCTTGTCAGCCCGGACGGCACGGGCAAGCGGGTGGCGGGCCAACCGCGTGATGATCTCCTTGCGGCCAAGCAGCAAACCTGCCTGGGGGCCGCCCAGCAGTTTGTCACCGCTGGCAATAACGACGTCGGCCCCGCTCGCCAAAGCTGAGGCAACATCAGGTTCATCAGGGAGGTATGGGTCCGGTGCCAGCAGACCACTGCCCAGGTCGGCCACGAGTGGCACCCCGTTTGCGTGTGTCAGCGGGCTCAGTTCGTGGAGCGGCACAGCGGAGGTGAATCCATCCACCCGGAAGTTGCTCGGGTGGACCTTCAGTACGCAGCCCGTATCCGTCCCGAGAGCTTCGGCGTAGTCATGCAGGTGCGTCCGATTGGTGGTACCCACCTCGCGAAGCCTTGCGCCTGTTGACTCCATCAAATCCGTCAACCTGAAGCCGGCACCGATCTCAACGAGTTCGCCGCGGCTCACCACCACCTCCCGGCCGGAAGAGAGCGCTGTAGTGGCCAATACCAGCGCCGCAGCTCCGTTGTTGACCACCAGGACGTCTTCGGCGGCAGGACAGGCTGCGAGCAGTGCTGCCCGGACCCCGGCTCCCCGGCGGGAACGGCTTCCGTCCGCCAGGTCCAGCTCCACGTCCACGTAGCCGCTGGCGGCGACAACAGCTTCGACTGCCCCGGCAGAAAGGGGGGCCCGCCCGAGGTTCGTATGGACAATGACGCCGGTTGCGTTCAGGACCGGGCGCATGGTTCCTGCCTTGCGCGTAGCGATCGCTGACAGCAGGGCTGGTTCCACTTGGCCGGGAGGGAGCTCACCTCGCCGGGCCCGCTCTTGGATTTCCCGGACGAGTTCGCGGATCACACGCTCATGAAGGCGACCCCGGGCCTCACGGACGGGCTGCAATGCCAGCAGGTCATTCGTGCGGGGAATCAGGCGCCGGGGATCGACGTCGTCCACAGCCTTCCTCCTTTGGCGGCATATATGCCGAACATTGGCGGTGGCGGACGGGAATCGAACCCGCCAGGCCGAGATGCTCAGCCGCACCGGTTTTGAAGACCGGGGGGCCCACCAGGACCCGGACGCCACCGCGCCCCAATATAGCAGGTTGCCTTCCAGGGGTACGCTAGGCGGGTGAAGACGTCAGTCCAGCAACTAGATGATGGTGCCGGCGCAATCCGGCTCACCGACTATGCCCACGGCGGGGGCTGCGCCTGCAAGATTCCGCCCGGCGAACTCGAAGACGCCGTCCGCGGGCTGATCGGTCAACCGGGCGCGGAGGTGCTGGTCGGTCTTGACAGTGGCGACGACGCGGCAGCGGTCCTGGTGCGCGACGACCTCGCGGTCCTTACCACTGCGGACTTCTTCACTCCGGTCGTCAATGATGCGTTCGACTGGGGCCGCATCGCCGCCGCCAATGCCCTCTCGGACATCTACGCGATGGGCGGCCGGCCGGTCACGGCGATCAATCTCGTCGGCTGGCCCCGCGGTGTCCTGCCACTGGAGCTGATGACCGAAGTCCTCAGCGGCGGCCTGAGTGTGGCGTCGGAGGCGGCCTGCCCTGTGCTTGGTGGCCACTCCATCGACGATCCGGAGCCCAAGTACGGCATGGCGGTCACGGGCGTCGCGCACCCCGACCGGTTGCTGCGCAACGACGCCGCCAAGCCGGGCTTGCCCATCACGCTCACCAAGCCGATCGGCGTCGGGCTTCTCAACAACCGGCACAAAACGACCGGTGAGGTGTTCGCTGAGGCGATAGAGACAATGGCGAGCCTCAATCGCGACGCGTCCGAAGCGGCAGTGGCCGCTGGGGTCCGGGCAGCGACTGACGTCACAGGTTTTGGCCTGCTTGGCCATCTTTACAAGATGGTCCGGGCATCGGAAGTGGGCGCAGTGATCGATCTGAAGGCGGTACCGCTGATTGACGGAGCCCGCGAGGCGCTCCGCGACGGCTTTGTCTCCGGCGGGACGCGGCGCAACCTCGACTGGGTGCGCCCGCACCTGGCGACCGCGCCGGGCATCACCGAAGACGACCTGCTGCTTCTGGCCGATGCCCAGACCTCCGGCGGCCTGCTGGTGGTCGGCGAGCTGCCCGGCCACCCTGTAATCGGCCACACCACTACCGGCCGGGGCATCGAGATCCGCTGACCCCCGGCGGGCCAGTCAGCTGCTGGTAGTGATCGCGTCGCCGGTCACGCCGGCCGCACGACGGGCCGCGAGCCGGTTCTTCTGCGGTTCGATTGTGTACCGCGGGTTCTTGGCGGAGGCAAGTCCCGCCTCGAACACGCCGAACCGGGTCAGTGCCGAAGCGGCCAGCAAAGCCACCCCTGAAGCCGCAGCTGCGACGCGGTTGCGGCCGCCCAGGAGCGCGCCCAAACCGCCGGCCACTGCCAGCCGCTCGCTCCATTTCAGCATGGTGCCTGCCTTGCCCTGATGCAGGGGCTCGGCCGCCACCGGGTCCATCCGGCGTTCCATGACCTTCATGGCAAGCACATCGCCCACGACGCCGAGCACTGCCAGGTTCCGTGCAGGACCGGTCTCCCGTACTGGTGTAGTGACCATGGCGAGCCCGGCAGAAGCGAGGCATGCGGAACTCACGAAGACAAAAGGCAGTTCCTCGTGCGCGGCGTTCCATGTGGGTGTGGCGGTGTCGCCAAGCAGCACCGCAGTGTATGCCGCCAATGGTCCGGCAAATAGCGCAGCCTCAACGCCCGCCGGTCCTTCGACAGCGTGCAGCACCTTGCGCAAGGGACCCAGCGGCAGCCGTGCCCCGCTCATCCGGTCGATTTCCGCCACCGCCGAGACGCCCGCGCCGACGCTGAAAGCGCTGAGGATCCACGAGCCCACGCTCATCGGCGAGGTCACCTTGAAGGTCCGCAGCATATGCAGAAAACGCTCCGGGCGGCCCAGGTCCTTCACGAGCGCAACGGCACCGGCACCCGCCGCTGCCAGGGCGCCCAGCCGGGCATTCCGGCGCAGGGTCGGCCGGCCGGTCAGCTGCCCGCCGAGGCCAAGCAGTGCCGAACCGGCGGCCACGCCGCCCAGAAACAGGTAGATGGCAACGTCGTCACCCCACGGCGCCGGCTTGACCACGGGACGGCCGTAGTATGAGGTGAATTCCGGCTCCGGGACCATGGGTATTTCGCGGGAGCCATCGCTGTTGTCCCGGCGGCGGCGCGTGCCGGGCTTGCCGTCCTGCCGGGGACGGCGGGCTGGCTCGGCTGGCCTGAAGCTGTCGAATTCCGAAAGAGTCACGCCCGTCCTCCTAGGAAAGCCACTGCAGCTGCTGCTGCCATACCCGCTACGGCCATGCCTGCCCGCCGGTACATCCGGGGCAGATCGGCCGTGGGCACGCGCGGGTCCGGCGGGAGCCCATACACCTCAGGCTCATCGAGCAGCAGGAAGACCGATCCGGTTCCGCCGACGCCGTCGTTTTCATTCGCACCGTAGAGCCTCGCTTCCGTCAGGCCCTGTGCGTGCAGGTCTGCGACCCTTTCCCGGGCCGTCTCCACCATGTCGTCGTGATTACCGAACTTGATGGACGTCGTCGGGCATGCCTTAGCGCAAGCGGGCGTCTCATCGGCCACGAGCCGGTCGTAGCAGAGCGTGCACTTCTGGGCTATGCCGACGCTGGGGACAGCGGGATGACTGTCGTGCTGCTCGGCCCTCTGAGTCGCAACTGCGACCCTGCCGTCGCTGCGGCGCTCGATCACGCCGAACGGGCATCCGGCCACACAGGTACCGCAGCCGTTGCAGACGTCGTCCTGGACCACCACCGTGCCGAATTCGGTGCGGAAGAGCGCTCCGGTGGGGCAGACGTCAAGGCATCCGGCGTGCGTGCAATGCTTGCACACATCCGAGGACATCAACCACCGGAAGTCTGCCGTATCGGGCGGCGTGGTGTCGGCCCCCGCGAGGTCGGTGGCAGCCGGCGCTGCGGGGGCGGGAGGACCGATGCGGGGCATGCCCAGGTTAACCAGGGCCCGCCCTGATTCCCGCGCCTCGGCAATGCGGTCCTGACCCTGCTCGATGAATGCGACATGCCGCCAGGTGTTGGCCCCTAGCGCTCCGGTGTTGTCGTAGGAGGACCCCAGTAACTCCAGGTTTCCGTCCTGCGGATTGTGGTTCCACTCCTTGCAGGCGACTTCGCAGGCCTTGCAACCGATGCAGATGGACGTGTCTGTGAAGAACCCCTTGCGCGGATGGCTGTGCTCCCAGTGGGCATCGGCGGTGGGATCGGTCGGTCCGGACAACTGTCCCATCTAGTCCTCCAACATTGTGTCGATACCCGGAACACTGCCGTTAGGCAGCTGCAGTCCGGACGGGGCAATACGTGCTTCGGTGGTGGCGGTAGCGGCCGGGTTCATCAGCGTTGCTCACCATCGTCCCGGCCGCGCATACCGGCGTCGGGATCAACGCCTTCGGCTCCCGGATCGGTGACTGCGCGGTTCCCGGTCTCGATGGTCACTCCGGCGCGCGCCTGGTATTCGGCAACCAACGCAAGCAGCTCCTTCCCGCGCGGCCGGCGGCCTGGACGAATGTCGCAGGAGGCCACCTTGGATTCCTGGATCTGAACGTTGGGGTCCAGCGTCACGCCCAGCAAATCGTTGGCAGCGTCGCCGCTGACGACAGCATTGCTCCCCACTCCCCAGTGGTATGGCAGCCCGATCTGATGCACCGTGTGACCGCCGATTGCCAAAGGCGTCATCCGTTCAGTGACAAGCACCTTCGCTTCGATGGCGGACCGGGCCGAAATGATCGTTGCCCACCCGTAGGGTTCAAGACCGCGCTCAGCAGCCAATTCGGGCGAGACCTCGCAGAACATTTCCGGTTGCAGCTCCGACAGGTACGGCAACCAGCGGCTCATCCCTCCGGCCGTATGGTGCTCCGTGAGCCGGTACGTGGTGAAGACATACGGATAGACCTCTACGCCACTGGTACCGGCGCTTGGCGCGCTCAGGTTATCCGCGCGGGCGAAGAACAGCCGCGCCGGGCTCTGCTGCTGTGGGTAGAGCGCGTTTGCCACCGGAGATTCCTGAGGCTCGTAGTGGGTGGGAAGGGGCCCGTCCACGAGTCCCTTCGGCGCGAACAACCAGCCCTTACCGTCGGCCTGCATGATGAATGGATCATCTCCGCTGAGCGCGGCCGCACCACCGAGAGAAGGGTCGGGATGGCTGCCTGGTGCCCGATCAACCGGGAAGTCCGGCACATCGTCTCCGACCCATCGCCCCTGCTCCCCGTCCCACCAGACATATTTCTTCCGCTCGCTCCATGGGTTACCTGCCGGGTCGGCCGACGCCCGGTTATAGAGGATCCGGCGGTTGGCCGGCCAGGCCCAGCCCCATTCCGAAGCCGCGGGTCCCTGCTCACGGCCCGGCTTACGGTCGGCGGCATGGTTGATGCCGTCAGCGTACACACCGGTGTAGATCCAACAGCCGGCCGACGTGGAGCCGTCAGCGCGCAGCTCCGTATACGCGGAGAGTGGTTTGCCGGCATCAGGGCCTGCAAGGCGACGTCCGTTGATCTCGGCAAGCACCGCCTCGCCATCGGGCTCGCCGTGTTCGTCCGTGGGATAGTCCCAGGTCAGGTCGAGCAGCGGACGGTCGCGCTCGTCCTCGGAACCGGCCAGCTTCTCCCGGATCCGCTGACCCAGTTCAAAGAAGAACTGCAATTCGCTTTGGCACTCCCCTGGCGGCGCGACCGCCTGGTGCCGCCACTGCAGCAGGCGTTGCGTCTGCGTGAACGAGCCGGCCTTTTCCACGTGGGTTGCCGCCGGCAGGAAGAACACCTCGGTCTCGATGTCCTCGGTGCGCAGCTCCCCGGATTCGATCTCCGGACCATCCTTCCACCAGGTGGCCGATTCGATGAGGTTCAAGTCACGCACTACCAGCCACTTCAGATGCGACATGGCCAGACGTTGCATCCGTCCGTGAGCCGAACCCACTGCAGGATTCTGTCCGAGAAGGAAGTAGCCCTCGACTTCGTCCGCAAGCATGCCCATCACCGTCTCGTATGTACCGTGCGCGCCGGTCAACCTCGGAAGGTAGTCGTAGGCCCAGTCGTTTTCCGGGCGCGCAGCGTCACCCCACCAGGCCTTGAGCAGGCTGATGGTGTAAGCGTCGGCGTCAGCCCAATAACCCTTCTGCTTCTTGGACCCAATTGCTGCCAGATATTCATCGAGGGTGTCATGGCGGCCGGCGCTGGGCATTGGCAGATAACCGGGCAGCAGGTTGAACAGGGTCGGAATGTCCGTGGAACCCTGGATGCTGGCGTGGCCGCGCAGAGCCATGATTCCGCCGCCGGGGCGTCCCACGTTTCCAAGCAGAAGCTGCAGAATGGCGGCCGCCCGGATGAACTGCGCTCCCAAAGAGTGCTGGGTCCAGCCGACAGCGTAGGCGAAACAGGTTGTCCGGTCGCGCCCCGAGTTTTCCGTAATGGAACGGGCCAGATACTCGAAGTCCGCGACGTCGATGCCGCACATGTCCTGGACCATCTCCGCGGTGTAGCGAGAGTAATGCCGCTTCACGACTTGGAAAACGGTCCGGGGGTCCTGCAGCGTATCGTCACGCTGCACTTCCGCATGCTCCAAGGCCGGACCGCCGCTGCCGAACTGGTCGCCAGCGGCACGGCCCGTTGCGTCTGCGCCGTGTTCCGAACCGGGCCCCGGCTCACCGATGGCCCCATCATCCTTCGCCGCATAGGCCCAGGAGGACGTGTCATAGGCGCCCTTCTCCGGATCGAAGCCGGAGAACAGCCCGCCCAGATCCTCGGCGTCGCGGAAATCGTCATGGACCAGCGTGGCGGCGTTGGTGTACGCGCCGACGTACTCCTTGAACCAGAGGTCGTGGGTGATCACGTAGTTGATGAGCGCGCCCAAGAGCACAACGTCAGAGCCCGCCCGAATGGGAATGTGCTTATCCGCGACCGCTGACGTACGCGTGAACCGGGGGTCGATATGGATAACCTTCGCTCCGCGGGCCTTAGCCTCCGCCACCCACTGGTACCCCACGGGATGGCACTCGGCCATGTTGGAACCCTGAATGACGATGCAGTCGGCGTTGGCCATATCCTGCAGTGACTGCGTAGCACCACCGCGTCCAAACGAGGCTCCCAAACTGGGAACCGTGGCGGAGTGTCATATACGGGCCTGATTCTCGGTCTGCACCGCCCCTGCGGCCGTGAAGAGCTTCTTTATCAGGTAGTTCTCTTCGTTGTCCAAGGTGGCGCCGCCCAACGAAGCTATGCCCATCGTGCGGCGCAGCTGCCGCCCCTGGTCGTCTTCCTGCTGCCACGTCCTGCGGCGCGTATCGATGAACCGGTCCGCGACCATTTCGACTGCCGTAGCCAGGTCCAGGTGTTGCCATTCGGTGGAACGCGGCGCACGGTAGAGAACTTTAGTCTGCCGGCCAGGCGAGTTGACCAACTGCTCGCTGGCAGATCCCTTGGGGCAGAGCCGGCCGCGGGAAATGGGTGAATCCGGATCGCCCTCGATCTGGACAACCTTCTCGTCCTTGACGTAAACACGCTGCCCACAACCGACGGCACAGTAAGGGCACACGCTCTGCACAACGCGGTCGGCAGTGGCGGTCCGGGGCGCTATTGCTCTTGTCTTGGCCGAGGTTACCGACGGCCCACGGCCCAGCAGGTCGCCCGTGCTCACCTGCCGGATGACCGGCCATTGAAGAAAACTTCGCGGTGCCATTTCAGGAGCATAACCCAAAGCACGGCGGGAGTGACAGTACAAAGTCGGGCGCGTCATCGCCGCGATTCAGTAGCGCCGCGATTCAGTGGCAAGGTTCACGCTGGAGGGGCGAAGCAGGCGTGGGCGTCCGGAGAAAACGAAACCAGATGCCGGCGGCAGCGGATGCGCCGCCACGGTCGGGACTACCCCTCAATTTATAAGTGTGCTTACTATGTTCTCAGGCGTGAGGTTGCACTCCCTCCACCCCGCTGCACCGGAGGCGCAGGTTCCGCCCTTCGGCTCCCTCCGATCCCCACTTCATGTTCGATCCTCACGTTAGGAAGCACATCATGGCAGGAAATCTACTGGCCCGCTCTGTTCACGATCTGTCCGCGGCCGCCTGGTTCGGCGGCTCTCTGATGGGTGCCATCGGCCTGAACGGAGCCGCGGCTGAAGCCAGGGATCCTGCCGAACGCACCAGACTTTCGAGCCTCGGCTGGATGAAATGGGCGCCGGTTCAGACGGCGGCCTTTGCCACGCATCTTATTGCCGACCTGGCCATCGCGTGGGAGAACAAGGGCCGGATTGCCAAGCAGGACGGCGTGGGCGTCAATACCATATACAAGACCGCAGTCACTCTGGCTGGCGCGGCCGTGACGCTGTATGCGGGCACCCTCGGCAAGAAGGTCGAGAAGATGGCAAACGAAGGCGCCCACGGTGCCACCGAGCCCCGGGCGGGGGCATCGGAGGAGCTTCGGACAGCGCAGAAACAGTTGAAGTTGCTGCAGTTCGCCATTCCGGCGTTCGCCGCGTGGGTCATCGTGCTCGGAGCGAAGCACGGCGAGATGCAGCGGCCCAAAAACGTGCTCAAAGGTTTCCGCTGACGTCTGAAAGCCCTGCCGAGCGTGGAATCAACTGCGGGAAAAATGCGAGTGTTCCGGCTGCCGTCCGCACGGGCGCTCCACGCTGTACGGGTTCCTCTAATGACTCCGCCGCCACGATGCCTCTTTCACCATTCCGTTGCGGAGTCGGACCAAGCCGCGAACTCAGGCCGCCTCAAGGCGCTTCAACAACCCAGCATCGTGGCATAGTACGAAGTTCAAGCCAGCACTGACATCAGGACGGAGGCCGTGACGATGAGGGTTCAGCTCGGACCTTTGCCGGGCACCGTCCGGTTTGGACGTGTGCGCCTCATCGGCCGACTGACCCAGCCGACGGATGCTGTCTTCTGGAAGAGGCCGGTTCATGTCCATGCCCGATAGTACCAACGCATCAAGCAACATAGTTCGTTTATGGACAAGTCCGACATGCCACTGCTGTCACCACTCGGTGACATAATGAAATGGCGAAGGAGGACGTTTGACGAACATGGCCAGCATCGACACGCCCGCAGCTGCCGGCGCGATCATCCGCGCGCGGCGCCAGGAGCGCGGGCTCTCGCAACAGTCACTCGCGGAGTCCGCCGGGGTTTCACGGAAGTTCATCGTTGATCTCGAAGCCGGCCACGAACGGGCCGAACTCGGCAAGACCATGGCCGTCCTCCACACCCTCGGGCTCTCGCTAACCGCCTCCGACTCTATGCCCCGCGGCAGCGACTACGACCCCGCACGGCGGGACTACGCCGAAACGTTTACCCAGCTGATCAGCGCACGGGATTTCGAGTTCGCCATCAAGATGCTCGCCGACTACGCCACAGCATCCCTCAAAGCGGGACGGCCGTTGCTCCAGCGCAGCCCCCGGCTCAAGGACCCGCACTGGTCCGCCGCACTGGCCGGGATCACCAACTACACCGCGCACCGGCTCGGTCAACCCGCCCCGTCCTGGACCAGACGCGTCAAAGCCCTCAACGAAGGATGGATGCCTGCCGAGTCCTACCGGACCGTCAGGGAACCCATGAAGAAACTCACCATGTCCGAAACACCGGCCGAACTCGCCGCCCTCAACGTCTTCATCCGCGAACGCAGCCTGGCCACCGCATGAGCGGCGGGGAACTCAGCGCTGATCAAATCCGCGCACTCCTCCATGAACTCGGCAGGCGCCTGCAGGCCCAAGATGTTCAAAGTGACATCAAGCTCGTCGGTGGTGCCGCGCTGATCCTGCAAGGAATCGGCAACCGCCCCACCGCCGACATCGACGCCAGCTACGGCGACCCCGCCGCTGTCAACGCCGTCGTCACGGAAATGGCAGCTGACTACGATCTTGCGCCCGATTGGCTGAATTCCAACGCAGCGGCGTTCGTCCCCGACAACGCCACCTGGGTGACCCTGGAAGAACTGGGCGGTCTCACCATCCAGGCAGCGGACACCGAAACGCTCCTAGCAATGAAGATCGCCGCCGAACGGGACAAGGACTCCCCCGACATCGCCCGGCTCCTCCGCAGGCTCAACATCACGAACGCGAACGACGCCGTCGACCTCGCGTACGACAAATACGGCGAGCACTCCATCCCCCTCGCCGCAGGCAGGTACAACTACCTCATCGTCGTCGACGACGCCCTCGACACCGTCACCACCCTCGAACCCGACGAATAGATTCCCAGCAAGTTCCACGAGTTGTTGCATCCTGCATTCACGAATCATGACCGGCCGGTTTCGTCCGGAGACGCTTCTCGGGCACCCCTGTGGGGGAGCTCCATCTCCGGCAGGCGTTCGATGCCGGCGACGTGGCACCGCTCACCTCAGCCGACACGAAGGGTAACCTCCCGCCATTGACAGAAGAACCTGCAAGTCCCGGCGCATATTCTGAGATCAGCCGTATCCGATCCTGAAGGAAGCCATGCCCGACACCTCACGTCCCTTGCGCAAACTTGGATTCCTCACTATCGGCCTGTTCGATCCGGCGGATCCCGCCTCGGGCCACGAATCCACTTTGCAGATCATCGAACTTGGCGAAGGCCTCGGATTCGACAGCGCGTGGCTGCGGCACCGTCATCTGCAGTTCGGCATCTCCTCCCCCGTCGCGATGTTGGCCGCCGCCAGCCAGCGCACCTCACGGATTGAGCTTGGAACCGCCGTAACCCCGCTGGGCTGGGAAAACCCCCTGCGCCTGGCCGAAGACCTGGCCACCGTGGATCTGCTCGCCGGGGGACGCATCAATCCGGGGCTGAGCGTGGGCGAACCAATGCACTACGACACAGTGAAACACGAGCTGTACCCGGATTCCTCCGAGTTGGAGGATTTCAGCTACGGGCGCCTGAACCGATTTGCCCGTCTGATCGCGGGGGAAAAGGTGCGGGACTTTTCCGGCAGGCAGGGTGTAGTGGAGGAATTCTCCAACCGGGTCGAGCCGCACTCTGCCGGGCTCCGGGATCGCCTTTGGTATGGGGCGGCCAGCAGGAAGTCGGCCGTCTGGGCCGGGGCAAACGGCTTCAATCTGCTCTCCAGCAGCGTCATCTTTCCGGAAGCGGATCAGGAACCCGACTTTGCCCGAATCCAGCAGTCACAGATTCGTGCCTTCCGTGAAGCCGCTGAAACGTCCGCCCAGGCGCACGGACAGGCCCGTGTGTCGCAGGGCCTGGTGGTGATCCCAACAGATTCGGCTTCGCCGGGTCAGCGGGCGAAATACCAGCGGTATGTTGAAGAACGCACTCCCCGCACACGGGCGCCGCAGGGGGCAAGAGGCATGCTGTTCGCCGCGGACCTGATCGGTACCAGCGACGAGATCGCCGAACAGCTATACGCACACGCAGGATTTCAGGAAGTCGACGAGGTGGCGTTTGCGCTGCCCTTCAGCTTCGACCATGAGGATTACATCCAGATCCTCACCGACATAGCCAGCAAACTCGGTCCAGCCCTGGGATGGGTTCCAGCTGAAGTCCGGCGCGACCCGCAGTAGGCGTCGCGGCCTACAATCGGCCACACGTCGGGCAGGTGCATGTGAAACCACCCCTGCCCGACACCGGATCCCAAACACCGACACCCCGCGCCGGATCTTAAGCACTACGGACCCGAACTACGACAACCACCTAGGAGCTCAACTGTGCGGTAGCCTTTCGTCCCATGGTCGATGCGAAGCGATTCCAAGTACTCCTTCAGGAGGAACGTGACCGCAAGGTTGCGCTCTTGAGAGCCCTCCGTGGGGACATCACTTCGGTAAACGTCGCCAGGCAGGACGCGAACGTCGATGACGAACACGATCCGGAAGGGAGCACGATCGCCTTCGAACTTTCCCAGGCTTCCGCACTCATGGAGCAGAGCCGGGTGGGCCTGGAACAGATCGAGGCCGCTTTGCTGCGAATTGCCAACGGGAATTACGGACTGTGCGCCGTGTGCGGCAAGCCCATCGCGGAGGGGCGCCTGGAGGCAAGGCCTTGGACTCCGTATTGCATAGAGCACGCATCCGGTCGGAGCTAAGCCAAGGCGAATACCCCTCCCGCGACTCGTTCCAGGAGATGGCCCAGAGCATCGCCGACTGGGGCTACGTCGTGCTGGCGCCGAACGTTTTCTACCGTGAAGGATCAGTGGCCGAGCTCGCCCCGGCCGTGGACATCTCCGCCCAGGAAGGCAGGGAAGCGGCGGGCCAGGCTGCCTTCCCCCGGGTTGGCCGCCTGACACCGGAAAGGCGCTGCAGGACATCAATGCATGATCAATGCGTGGGTGTCCGCGCTTGCCGTCCGCACCGCCACGTCCCACGCGGACGTTGTGTCGAGTAGAGCCTACAGCTCCTGGAAGTGCCGCTCGGTGGCCGCCGGGTTGAAGGCGGAGGTGTCTGCCATGGTGTAGCCGCGCGGCGCCCCTGCATAGATTTCGTTTGACGCCTCAAGCCCTGCGGCCTGTAAGGCTTCGCCGAGCCGAGCGACGGCGTGCGGTGCCATGCTGCGGTCATTGTCCGCGTGGCCGAATACGAACCGGGCCCGTGCATTGCCAAGCTTCAGATGCGGGCTATCTGAAAGGCTGACCCCGGTCGCCGCCCGAAGCCGGATTGGCACTTGCGGACGTTCGGCGGCACAAGTTTTTCACCGGTTGGGCACAAGTCACGGCGCCTTCCCGGTCCAACGCTGATCGAGCAGCATCCATGAAGACGAAACAACACACTGACGGCAAGCGGTCCCCCAACGGCATTCGACCGGCCAGCCAGCGGAGGCTGGTCCAAGGTCAAGTCAGTGTCCTGTCTTATGCGCGATCACACCGGCTGCGGAACGATTCGAATGCACGGCTTGGGCTCCTTCCAATCGCCAAAGATCTCCCGGGCCTCGTTGTTCGGGACGGAGCCGGCGATGATCACGTCCTCGCCCTGCTTCCAGTTGACCGGCGTCGCCACCCGGTGCTTCGCAGTGAGCTGAAGCGAGTCAACGACGCGAAGTACTTCGTCGAAGTTGCGTCCGGTCGTCATGGGGTAGACGAGGATCAGCTTGATCTTCTTGTCCGGCGCGATGACGAACACGTTGCGGACGGTCTGGTTGTCCGCGGGCGTGCGGCTCTTGGCGTCCCCTGACGTGGTTGCCGGGAGCATGCCGTAAAGCTTCGCCACCGTGTAGTCCTCGTCGCCGATCACGGGGTAATTGGGGCGAGTCCCCTGCGTTTCTTCGATATCGGCGCCCCACCGTTCGTGATCAGCTGTCGAGTCCACGGACAAGCCGATGATCTTGACTCCGCGCCGGTCGAACTCGGGCTTGATCTTGGCCATGTAGCCGAGCTCGGTCGTGCAGACCGGGGTGAAGTCCTTCGGGTGCGAGAACAGCAACCCCCACGCGTCACCGAGCCAGTCATGGAAGCGGATGTCTCCGGCTGTCGTCTTGGCGGAGAAATCGGGTGCGATCTCACCGAGTTGCAGTCCCATCGTGTCCTCCTGAGTATTGTGATGTGACGACGGCCAATTGGCTCCCCGTCACTTCTCACGCTACGGCGCCCCTGTTCCCCCACCGTTCCCCCGACTACCATGAGGGCATGAAGACGTGCGCCGTCGTCATGCTGGGCACCTTCCGTGTCGTTGTTGACGGCCGGACTGTTCCAGCGGAGGCATGGAATCGCACCAAGGCCGCAGGGCCCGTCAAGATCCTCGCACTCGCGGAAGGGCACCGGCTGCATAGGGATGTCGTCGCCGATCTGCTCTGGCCCGATCTCAGCGCACAAGCTGCTGCTTCGAACCTACGCAAGGCAATACATTTTGCTCGCGCTGCCCTCGGCTCGTCCGAGGCTGTGCAAGCGCGCGGCGACTTGCTGTTTCTACTGCCCGACGCCGAGGTCTCCATTGACGCGGAACGGTTCGAAGCGAGCGCGCGTGACGCGCTCGCCTCATCTGCGGGGACGTCCAAGGCGCTCGCCTTGTATGGAGGAGACTTGCTTCCTGATGATCGATTCGCCGTGTGGGCCGAGGATCCCGCGATCGGCTGCGCACGCTTACCTGAGTTTGCTCAAGGCCGCAGCTCGGTGGGACGAGGTGGTGCAGGCCGAGCCAACAGATGAGGACGCCCACCGGGCGATCATGGTTCGCGCACTCGGCGCCGGTGATCGTCAGGGCGCGATCCGCCAGTTCGAGCGACTCTGTCGGCATTTGCGGGCAGACTTGGGCGTCGGCCCAGGGGCGGCGACGGTCGCGATCTACGAGGAGGCCATCGCCGAGGACAGCCGGCGTGCGGAGAACCGTACGCGGGCGACGTTGGCGCGAGCACTCATCGCCCTGAACAGCGGCGACCTCTCCGAAGCCACCTCATACGCCCGGCATGCGCGCGAGCTGGCCATGGTAGCGAACCTAGGCCGAGAGATCGGCGAGGCTAGCGCAGTGCTGGCGATCGCGGCGAACATGCAGAACCGATGGCCCGAGATGTTCGAGGCCGAGTTCGTGGAATTCACACGACACGATTCCGAGCGCTCAGGCTACATTCTCGACGCTCAGTTGTGTATCGCGGAGTTCTGCCTGGCCGGACGGGCATCGGAACTTTGCGCGGCGAGTAAAGCGTCTGCGCACCATCGCCGAGCGAGCAGGCTCGGTGCGCGGTCAGGCCATCGCCGACCTGTTACTGGGCGAAGCGGTACTGTTCTCCGGTGAACTCGGCGACGCGCGCAGCCTGCTCCAGTCGGCGCTCGAGCTGCACCGGCGGGCCGGGGCCCGGTCCGGCGAGATCGTGACACTGCAACGACTGGCTGAGGTTGACCTCACGCAGGATCGGACCGAGGAGGCCGCTCGGGCAGCCAGTCGCGCTTTGCCTGCCGCCGCGTCCACGTGGCTTGAGCCACACCTGGTTGTACGCCTGTACGGGGTGCTCGCTGAGGCAGCCAGTTCTCCGGCGCAAGCGGTCCACATCATCGAGCGAGCCGACGCTGCTCTGGCCGGTAGGAGCGTCTGTCCGCCGTGCTCGATGGGTTATCAAGTCGCCGCAACGAGGAGTTACGCACTGGCGGGTAAGCTGGACGCCAGCGGCCGCCGTCTCGCCCAGGCCGAACAGCTCGCCGGCATGTGGCCTGGCGGACCAAGGCACGCCGCACTCTGGGAAGCACGAGCCGTCCTGCGCCGCGCGGAGGGTCAGGAGAATCAAGCCATCGCCCTGTTTCGGGAGGCGGCGGATAGTTTCGCCCAACTCGGCAGGCGCCAAGACGAGCAACGCTGCCTCGCACGAGCAGCACAGAGATCGCTAACGACGACCCGGAAATCTCTTGCCGGCTAGGCGGTATTCAGTGCAACGTATCCAACTGTTAGGCGAGGCCTACCGCCCCTAGGAGGTGTTCGGGAGGCGGTAGCCCTGAGCCCGGCGGCGCGGAGGACCTTCGTTCGGACGCACCGCCTAGGCGGAGTAAGCGTGCGGAACGTCATATCCCGTGGCCCATGGGAGGAGCCGCGGTGCGGGGTGCGGCCCGTCGGATAGCCAGTCGTTGCCGATCTCGGTGGCCTTGGCGGCGTGCAGGACGAGCTGGGCAGCGAGGGCTGAGCCGGTGATTTTTGCGTAAGCGAGGGCGGTTTCACCGACAGTCTCGGTGTGCTATAGAAGCGGCAAGAGATGTGCGGAGGTGACGTTGCTGAGCTCACCGACGCGTTCGCCGTCCAGCCGGACTTCGACAAATGGACGCTCCGTACCGTTCTTGAGAGTGCGGGCCACCTTGTGGAGGCTGACCAGTAGGAGGCCGACCCCTTCAGGCGGCACGTGGTTGCAAAGGATGTCGAAATGTTTCTCTTCCTTCAGGACTTGAATCGCAGATCCCCACGGGACAAGAGTGCCGACGCCCGCCGGGGGTTGGTTGAGCGGGGCGATCAGCTCCGGCTCCGGCAGGGCAACGGTGACCCGGGCTTGGAGCCGGTCGCCGCCGTCGTACGCCCAGATGCGGGCCGTCGTAGCCGCAGCGAGCCCGCTGGCAATAATTCTCCTGACGGGTTGCGCGTAGCGGATCGCGTCTTCGCGACTGAGATAGCCGAGGACCTGGTTCCGCCACCGGACGCTGATGGCATTCACGTCGTAGGGGTTATCCGGTTCGGCCACAAGTTCGACCTGGACGCCTGAAGCTTCACTGTCGCTCCGAAGAGCGGTCGGCGCTTTACTGGCGCGGAGCGCGGCTTTGATCCCCGGACTGTACGCGTGCTCGCCCACGACTTCGACGTTCGGCCATTCCGGACGGCCGAGCGACACGCGGTACAGCTGGCTTGAAGAAACGGGCCGGATGACCGGCGAAACTGGTGTCTGCCCTTCAACAGCGAGGTGGTGTGGCACGGACTGATGCGCCGGTTCCGCAATAAGGGAACCGGGACCTGCGATTGGTTGCCCGCCGATGACTGGCCTCGATACCCAGGTCGCGTCCTCCCAGGCCTGCCTGTCACGGCGCCGCTTCCGCAGCAGGAACATCAGCCCGGCCAGCAGGAACCCTGCGGGCGAGGATACCGTCACAATCAGCACCAGCATCCCGAACAAAGTCCACTGCACATACGTCCCGGCCTTCTCCAGCCCCGGAACACCGCGGCCGCCCGTGGTGAGCTTAGCCGGGCTCTGACCGGCACGTTCCAGGACCCGTGCGGCCTGTCCCAAGGTCAGGTGCATCAGGCTCGGGCGCTTTCCCGTTGCCCGAGCAACGGCGGCGCGAACGAAATCGCGCTGAAACTTCGACGCCGGGGCCGTTCCATCGGGAGCGAGGAGCTCCCGCCAGGCCTCATCGCTGATGATCTGGCGCACGACTTGGCGACGAGTCGGTTGGGACGCCGGAGCGCCGGACCTCCGGGTCGACCTGTGGTTGAGTTGGTAGTCACATATGAGACTCCCGTTCCAGGGATCCTGACCGTGCTCGTAGTACGGCCTGTGGTCGACTTCGTCACCCGGAACGGACCTGCTCCAACACTCGCGCTCACCCCGCGCTTGGACGCCGTGATCCTCACAGGCCCGAAGCTCTTCGACTTGCGGTAACGGAACCCCAATGCGCACCCCCAAAATAGGAAATCACGAGGAAGCAGTTTCCCCCGTACGGGAGATTCTAAGCTCCATGGAGTCGTGAATCCGGGTTATCCGAACTGAATGAGACCGACGGGAGTTAGGCGACTTCGTTTTCGACACCGGGCTGGCCGGCGCGGATCCGCCCAGCCCTTTGCGTCATAGGTTAGCTGTGCCAGCCGGGAGCGGTCCCGTTGTACGCGCCGACGTAGGCGTCATCGTCGATAACAGCTGCTGCACGGCCCACGCGGTCGTGCTACTTCGTCCTCCTTTGTCACTTACCGCTGTATACCGGGAAAGCGGCGTGCTCACCGTAGTCCACGTACTGCAGCTCGCGCAGGGCGGCCATGTCGCCACCGGCGATGACAAAGTCGACCTCGGTGTTGGAACGCATGTGCTCGGGGTTCGCGGTCTTCGGCAGCGACACCGCACCCAGCTGCAGCGTGTACCGGATGCACAGCTGCGGCACCGTCACCCCGTACTTACCCGCCATCGCCCAGACCTCGGCCTTCTTCAGGATTTCCCCGTGGGCGATGGGCGATACCTTGTCGTCGTCGATGAACCAGGTGCCCAGGCCGAGCTTGGGAATCTCGACGCCGTTGGCCAGGTTGTAACTCTCGTTCAGGATGCTCATGCCTTCTCTCCGTTCTTCTGCAGTTCTCCGTACACCTCGTCAGTGACGGGCTCGAGCCATTCGTTGCTGACGTTCTCGCTCGGAGTGATGAAGGCCAGGTGGGAGAACCACGAGTCGACCTTCGCGCCGTGCCAGTGTTTCGTCCCGGCCGGGACGTGGATCACCGTTCCCGGCTCCAGGCTCACGGGGTCCTGGCCCTCGGCCTGGTACCAGCCGCTGCCCGCCGTGCAGAGCAGGATCTGGTCACCGCCGCCATCGGTGCCGTGGTGGATGTGCCAGTTGTTCCGGCATCCTGGCTCGAAGGAGACATTGCTGACGGGAACCTTCCCGCCAGCCAGCGGGGCCCGGTAGCTCTGGCCGATGAAGTACTGCGCGAAGGCGTCGTTGGAAGCTCCGAGCGGGAAGATCTGCTCGAATTCATTGTCAGTCATGGAGGTTGTCCTTCTGCTGCGATCAGTGGTTGACGTACGCCATGTGCTCGGCGTTGTAGCGGTCGCCGCGTATTCCGATGCGCCGGGCGAGGCTGTCGAGGTCGGCGCGCTCGTCCGCGGAGAGGGCAAGCTGCGTGGCCGTCGCATTCTCCCGGATGCGCTCGGTACGTCGAGTGCCGGGAATCGGTACGATCCACGGCTGCTGCGCCAGCAACCAGGCCAAGGCGATCTGGCCCGGCGTCGAGCCCTTTGCCTCGGCCAGGCTCTTGACGTGGTCAACGAGTTTCTGGTTCGCGGCGAGATTCTCGGCCTGGAACCGCGGAACACGCCGACGGATGTCGCCCTCGGCGAAGGCGGTGGATGCGTCCACGGTGCCGGTAAGGAAGCCCTTGCCGAGGGGGCTGAACGGTACGAAGCCGATGCCGAGCTCTGCCAGGGTCGGCAGCACCTCCGCCTCGGGATCCCGTGTCCAGAGCGAGTACTCGCTCTGGACCGCGGTGACCGGGTGCACGGCATGAGCGGCGCGGATCGTGGCGGCGGAGGCCTCGGAGAGGCCGAAGTGCTTCACCTTGCCTTCGGCGATCAGCTCGCCGACAGCACCGGCGACATCTTCAATCGGCACGTCGGGATCGACGCGATGCTGATAGAACAAGTCGATCACATCCGTACGCAACCGTTTCAACGACGCCTCGGCGACGCGTCGGATCTGCTCTGGCCGGCTGTCCAGCCCGACACTGTGTCCATCCTGGATGTCCCAGCCGAACTTGGTGGCAATCACGACCCGGTCGCGGATCGGCTCAAGCGCCTCACCGACGAGCTCCTCGTTGACGTACGGCCCGTAGACCTCGGCCGTGTCGAAAAACGTCACGCCCTCATCGACGGCCGAGCGAAGCACAGAAATCATCTCGTCGCGATCGCCGGGGTTCGGTCCGTAGCTCTGGGACATACCCATTGCGCCGAGCCCGATCGCCGAGACCTCAAGGCCCTGGCCAAGTGTTCTGATGTGCATGATCAGTCCTTCGTAGTAGTCGTGTCATCAAGCACGTGGCGCGACGGCCACGCGGTCACAGTGGCGGCGAGGCTGGCCAACAGCTGGAGCCGTTGCTCGCTCGGCGAACCGGACTCTGCGGTGTAAATGAGGAACGAAAGCCCCGGCTCGGCAGTAAGCTCCAAACCCTCATACGTCAGGGTGAGGTCGCCGACCTCGTGGTGGTGAAAATCCTTTGTACCCGAGCCGTGGCGGCGGACGTTGTGCGCACCCCACCGCCTACGGAACGCATCGCTGCAGGTGGAGAGTTCACCGACAAGGTCATGCAACTGCTTGTCACGAGGATCATGACCGGCCTCCGTGCGCAAGATCGCCACGGTGACGTCTGCGGCCGCTTCCCAGTCCGGGTAGAAGGACTTGGCGCGCTCGTCGAGGAAGCAATAACGGGCAAGGTTCCCCTCCCCGGGCCCGTCAAAGACTTCATCGTAGAATGCGCGGCCCAGGGCATTGGTCGCCAGGATGTCCAACCGCCCGTTGCGTACGAATGCCGGGCCGTTCACGATGACGTCCAGCGCTCGTGTCAGGCTATCCCGGGCCACCCACGTCTTCGGCTTGCGCCGGCGCACGGGCTGCGCGCCACCGTTTGCCGCTCGCGCGAGATCAAAAAGGTGCTCGCGCTCGGCATCGTCGAGCTGCAGAGCTCGTGCCACCGACTCCAGCACAGAGTCTGACACTCCTAGGAGGTTCCCCCGCTCGATCTTGGCGTAGTACTCCGGGCTCACGTCCGCGAGCATCGCGACCTCGCCCCGCCTCAAGCCCGCCACTCGACGGTGCCCCGAGACCGCAAGTCCGGCCTGCTCGGGGCTGAGATTGGCCCGACGGGACATGAGGAACTCCCGTGCTTCGTCTCTGGTATCCATGCAGACAACGCTATTTCGGCGACCGCTTCGGAGGGAGTCCCCACTAGTACACCCTTCACTGGAGACTCCCTCCCCCGGCCGGCTTTGCGATGGACTGGACTCGTCCAATCAACCACGAAAGAGTAAGACCATGAGCACCAAAGAACAGAACACCGGCTGGAGCGGTGGAAAGAACGCCTTCGGCGACTTCGCGCCCGGAATGGTCCATTACACCGACAAAGTCCTCTTCGACGAGGTCTGGGAACGCACGGACCTGAACAAACGCGATCGCAGCCTGATCACCGTCGCGGCGCTGACCGCCCTGGGCAAGATGGACCAGCTGAAATTCCACCTCGGCTTCGCCCGCCAGAACGGAATCACCGCGGACGAGCTGAAGGAGGCCCTCCTGCACCTGGCGTTCTACTCCGGCTGGCCCAACGGTATGGGCGCGATAAACGTATTCAAGGGCATCATCGAGGAAGAGAACTGAGGATTCACCGCTGTTTGTAGGACCAGGGCTGGACGCGTTGCGTGGCGATCTGGCAGGCCATGGCTCCGCCGACGGTTCCACTTCCAGCCCAAGCGTTCGGCAATCCGGGCGGTCCGGTCCTGTGCTGGCTCGGCATTGCGGGCTTTCTGATCTGCTCCCGAGGGACCTTGCTGGCCGTCGACCCACTGCTCCAGGCGGTGTGGTCCGGGGTCACGGTCACACCGGCCGATCATGCTGGACGGAAGCACAACCCCGCACCACCACCGGCACCACCCTGGCCAGCCTGTTCAAACTCTGCAACAACAACGGCACCTGGACCCAGCTCACCGCCGACCTCTCCGCCTACAAAGGCCAGACCATCACCCTCTGGTTCAACGTCCACCCGACGGCTCCAGCCCCGCCGACGACACCTGGATGTACCTCGACGACATCACCCTCACCAACAGCTGAATTGCTGGATCTGACCTGTCCGCCGGGGACTGTTCGTTTAACGGTGGATTCGGGATTGGCATTTAGTTGATTCTTCCTTCGAAGGTGATGGCGAAGGCGTTGAGGGCCGGCTTCCATCGCATGGCCCATAGTGCCCTGCCTATACCGGCGCGGTCCAGTGCCCTGGTTGCCAGGTAAAGGCACTTCAGGGCTGCCTGCTCCGTCGGGAAGTGACCTCTGGCCCGGACCGAGCGCCGGTAGCGGGCGTTGAGCGATTCGATGGCGTTCGTGCTGCAAATGACCCCTTCAGCGATCCGGGAGATCGTGTCCTTCGAAACTCTCGCGCCGTAGACATCATCGAAGTGGGCTGCGATTTCCCCGGTCGTGAGCCCCTTCGCGCTCAGCGACAACACGATCTCGTCCACCCCGGTCAGGCGCCGCTGCCGTTTCTTGATGATCTGCGGCTCGAACGTCGAACCAGTGTCCCGCGGCACATCGATCTCTACCGGCCCGATCTCCGTCAGCACCGTCTTCGTGCGTGTGCCGTTGCATGAATTTCCGCTCCCGCGCCCGCCCGCATCGTGCTTCTCGTAACCAAGGTGGTCCTCCATATCCGCCTCCAGGGCGGTTTCAAGGACGTTTTTCGTTTGTCGGTTCAACAGCCCGTCGGGTCCGACGAGCCCAATTCCCTGCTCCCTGGCCTGGGCCAGAAGCTGCTGCGCCAACTCGTGCTGATCCACATCAGTCGCCATGGGACCCAGTGTTTCGCTCACAGTCAGTCCTCCCCGCCAGGCACGCTGCCCGGCGTGTCAGGCCAACCCTGAATCCACCGCTATTCAGACATTCCCGCTGGTGAATAATCCAACGCCGTTCGGCATCTGGAAAGCCTGACCGCTGGAAGACTCGGTGTACTCATTCCATTCCTGGCCCCCGGGCAAGCACAGTTGGTCACCCGAGGATGTTCGTGGATCCACATAGCCGTCGCCCATGAGAGTGGGCGGTTGGGGAGCCGGCGCAAGCCACGCCCACTGGCCAGACGGGCGTTCGCCAGTCGGTTCCACGGGTAGGGCCCAGATCACGTGCGTGGTTCATAATCGGGGGCTGAGATTGACTCGAATTCTCCTTGAGGACGCGCCGGAGCCTCGTGTCGAGCAGGCGGGCACACCCGCCCACCTGGGAGCGTGCAGCCTGTTCTCGCCTGGTGGGCGAAAAGCGTGCGTTAGTGTTCCCTCTGGCGCCAGATCCGCCCTGATCAACCTTCTGCGCGGAGGTTGGTCAGGGCGGCCTCGGACAGTGCCAGGAATCAGGGGCTGGTCCGCAGGGTTGCTTTTCTTAGCGTGCGATGATCGGGAGGGTCAGCCGGCTGGGCTGTGCAGGGCCGTGGTGAATGCGGTTCGTGGCCACGATCGCTTCGTCGATGGACTCGCCCGAGATGAAGCCGCCCGTGTTGGTGTTGCGGTCGAACCGGGGGAAGTTGCTGCTCGAGATGTCCAAGCGCAGGCGGTGCCCGGGCAGGAAGACGTTCGACGTGACACCCAGTTTCACGGTGACTTCGTAGACCTCGCCCGGGGTGAGCGGTGCCGGCTGGGAGAGGTCTTCCCGGTAGCGGAGGCGCAGCATCCCGTCGCAGAGGTTGAAGGCTCGGCCGTCCGGGAAGACGTCCACCAGCTTCGCCGTGATGTCCGTGTCCACCGCGCTGGAAGATACGAACACCTTCAGTTCGACATGACCGGTCACCTCAAGGGGTTCATCGAGGACTGGAGTGGTGTAACAGAGAATGTCTTCGCGCCCATCGACAACCGACTGATCCACGGGGCCGATCAGCCCTGGCTCCGCAGGGAGCAGTGCTCCGCCGGCGGTGGGGACGGGGTTGCGGGGGTCGTAGATGAACTGGTCGAGCGAATCCGCCGTGGGTGCGGCGACTCCCAGCGAGCCATCCCCGTGTCGCGTTACTGCTGAGCCGGCGCTGTTCAAAAAGTAGTCGGTGTATCGGGTGTCGGGTAGAGGCCAATCGACCTCGTCACGCCACTGGTCGATACCCATCACGAAGAGCCTCACCCGTGGCGCAGGTGTTGCCGGGCTGATGCCCCGGACGTGTTCATCGAAGAAGGCGATGTGCTCGGTGGAGATGTCGGTTTCGGCGAGGATGCCGAAATGCCGATCCGCATATCGGCCAGTGAAGCCCCCGTGATCCCAGGGGCCGATGAGCAGACGAGACTTTTCGCGGGCCTCTTCGGAGCCGCCCAGCGTCCGAACGCCGATAAACCCTTCGACTGTCCCGTTGATCTTCAAGTCGTACCAGCCGCCGATCGAGAGGACCGGCACGGTTACCTTCGACATGAACTCCGGAATGGACCAGTCCTGACCTGTCCAGTACTCGTCGAAGTCCGGGTGAGCGATCCAATCGTCGAACCAGCGGCCCGTGCCGTGGACCGGCAGATCAGCGAGCGGCGTGGCGTCGTTGAGCGCCAATGGATTAAGAAGCGAGGCCCCGATGCGGGCCAGCGCGGTCGGGTCCTGGCTCACACCCAAGGTCAGGTTCCGCTTCTCCTCCGCAGTGTACATCAACGCGTTCCACATCGTATCCAGGCTGAGCGACATCGCACCACCTTGCGAGTACCACAAGTTCGAATACCAGTCAGCGGCTGCAGCGGTAGGAGCGATTGCACGAAGCCCCGGGGTTTCATTGGTTGCCAGCGCCCACTGGACCATCCCGAGGTAAGAGGCTCCATACATGGCCACAGCTCCATCGGACCAGCTTTGCTCAAGCAGCCACGCGACGGTGTCCTGACCGTCCTCGACCTCATTGACCTTTGGCTCGAAAACTCCCTCGGAGGTGCCAGTTCCCCGTGCGTCCTGGATGACCACCGCGTACCCGGCATTCACCAGCTGCATCAGCGAGGGTGCAATGCTATTCTCGCTGCCGAAGTGGAAAGTCGCCCGCCTGTCGTACGGGGTACGGACCAGCAGCGTCGGTGCCTGACCCTCCAAAGGGCGCCACACATCTGCCACCAGTGTCACGCCGTCCCGGGTCTTCATAGCGACATTCGGTTCATATAAGTGCTTCATACGTCTCCTCATTGAGAACATGCCCGGCCCCGATTGGTGGCAGGGCGCCCAGCCCGGTTCGTACGCGCGGACTCTGTGAATCTCAATCAAAGAGTACGGTTTACGGTACGAATCGATGCCTGATCGTATCGTAGCGCATTCTTCCTTCAGGTTGGAGACATTTTGCCAACCAGTACTTGGTATCTGGCCGCCCGCGACCGAGATCGGCTGGGAGTTCCGCTGAAAACGTTGCTGGATGGCAGATGAACGGGTGTATTTGCTTGCAAATCCAGACGACCAGCGTGAATCCGGCGACCGCGACCTTGCAGGCAGATCAGATTGCCTGGCGGGGCTTGCCATTGAGCCCTTGCGTTTCGCCGCATGAGCGGATTCTATCTGTCCGCTTAATGCAACTACGGCCTGGAAGAAGTGCGGCGGTCCCGCAACGGACTACGGCCACACCCGTATCGGTTGTCCCGGACATGACCCCTGCGTTGAATCAACACTCAACGCGCTGACGCTTGGCCATCCCGGACCCGACCACCACGGACTTCGGCCACTCAGCACTGAACTGTCAGCGATAGTCGAAGAGCCATTTCGTGCCACAATGGCTCAGTTTCGACCGTCACCGACACTCATTGACGGATGGAAAGGCCATTCACCAGCAACTCACCGAGTTCGGAGAAGGCTTCACCGGCAGACAGACCCGTGGCCTGCAGCAGCGCCCCTGACTGCACGCCGTCTATAAGCAACGCGATGGCCTGTGCGGCGAGCGTTGCGTTCGCTCTGCGGAAAGCACCACTTTCCACCCCCTGCTCAATAAACTCTCGAACGCGGCGGGCAGCCGCATCTGAATTGAGATGGTAAATGTCGGCGGTGGGCTGATAGCTGACCATATCGACGTAGAAGGCCACGGAATTGCGGCGCATTGCAGTTCCAACGCCGTCCAGATACCGGATGATCCGGCGCCCCGGGTCATTCTCTTGTGCGACTTCGGCTTCGATGGCGGTAGTTGCGCGTGCAAAGAAATGTCGTGTCACCGCTTGGATGATCTGCTCCCTGGAACCTGCGATGGAATACAAGGTCGACTTGGAGCACTTCAGGCGGCGGCAGATTTCGTCGACCGTCAGCGAACTGAACCCTTCAGCGAGGAAAATCTTTTCAAGGCTCTCGATGAGCTCGTTTCGGCGTCCGGCGTCGGCGTCCGCGTGCCTGCGGACGCGTTTTTCAAAGCGTGCCGCCGTTGCCGGGCGGGAGGAAATAGGCATCTGTTTATTCTTCCATCGATTGAACCCTTATCGCCCACTATATGGGCCCGCGGCCGGTACGGGTCGTGATCAGATGAAGGGCCTGGCTTTGGTTCCAGTGGAAACTTTCATGGACATATGGCCTGAGTACACTATACAGTACATTCGTACTCAAGATCGTTCGCAAGGAGGCGGCTTTCATGTTCCAGCAAGTCCAGACACGGGTTGACGCCATCATCGGGGATTTCACCTCCCCGCAGGCGTCGGCGCCCTTATTGATGTGCGACCGTCATCCGGCACAGGCAACGGCATTTCGGGTGGTTGGCAGCAAGCTGCCGGAGCGGGTCATCACTTTCGGGGAATTGGCGGACCGGTCCCGGCGGATTGCGGGCCTGCTGCACGAGCATGGCGTCGGCGCCGGCGACCGGGTGGCAACCCTGATGGGTAAAGACGCTGATCTGCCGGCGATCATTCTGGGCATTTGGCGTCTGGGGGCCGTCTACGTGCCGCTCTTCACGGCCTTCGCCGCCGCCGCGGTCGCCGATCGCCTTGAACAGGCGGGCGTGCGTGTGGTCATCACCGATAAGGAACAGGCCGTCAAGATACCCGCTGGGCGCTACACCGTCTTCCACGTCGGCACCCCGGTCGGACCCGGTGGCAGTCAGGCGGTGGACATGCGTGAAGCCCTGACCCGGACAAAGCCGTGGAACGGATCCACGCCGACGGGCCCTGACGTCGCCCTGACGCACATGTTCACTTCCGGTACCACGGGAAAACCAAAGACCGTAGTGCACCCGCTGAAATACGCCGCGGGGTGGCAATCCTACCTGGAATTCGCCCTGGGCGTGGGAGACGATTCGGTCTACTGGAACGTCGCCGACCCGGGATGGGCATACGGGCTGTACTCCGGAATCATCGCACCCATGTGCGCGGGGATAGCCAGCATCCTGGTCACCGACAAATTCGACCCTGAGGTCACCTGGCGCCTGCTGGAGGAACTGGCGGTCACGGATCTCGCCGCAGCCCCTACCGTTTACCGGGCACTGCGTGGAAGCCCCGACCGCCCGGACCTGCCGAAGTTGCGGCGGCTCTCCAGCGCAGGGGAACCGCTGACCCCGGATGTGTTCGCCTGGGCCAACGAGCAATGGGGGTTGGCCATTCACGACCACTTCGGACAGACGGAGCTCGGCATGCCCGCCGGCTTCGCCCATCACCCTGGACTGGAAAGCGGTGCCCGGCCCAGCGCCATGGGATTCTCCCTGCCCGGCTGGTCACTCACCGCCCTCTCTACCGACAGCGAGAAGCCCGCAGCGACCGGCGCGGTCGGCCGGCTGGCGGTGCGAGTCAGCGACAGCGCCTTCTTCAGCTTCACCGGCTACGGCGTCAACCGTAACAACCCGGGAGTGCGGTTCACTGCCGATGAGCAGTACTACCTCACCGGCGACCTGGTCGTCCTCGACGCGTCAGGCCTGATCCATTTCTCCTCCCGGGACGACGACGTCATCCTTATGGCCGGCTACCGTATCGGACCCTTCGACGTCGAAAGTGTCCTGGGGACCCACCCGGCAGTTCAGGAATGCGCCGTCGTAGGAGCCCCGGACGCCATGCGCGGAGAAGTCATCCACGCCTTCGTCGT
Organism: Arthrobacter sp. NPDC080073; assembly: GCF_040686575.1. Classification (NCBI taxonomy): domain Bacteria; kingdom Bacillati; phylum Actinomycetota; class Actinomycetes; order Micrococcales; family Micrococcaceae; genus Arthrobacter; species Arthrobacter sp. NPDC080073. Next base: position 153,303 of record NZ_JBFBKR010000007.1, on the reverse strand, counting down.
CCCCGCCCCAGGAACCAACGGCGACAACGCGCTCGTGGCCGAACTGCAGAACTGGGTCAAGAAGAACTACGCCGCCCACGCCTACCCCCGCCGCATCGACTTCCTCGATGCCCTGCCCAAGACCCCGAGCGGAAAAGTGCAGCGTGCAGTGCTGCGGCAAAGCTTAACAACAGGAGGTAACGGTCAATGAGCCCTCTTGAGATCACTAGGGATGCAGAGATCGAAGTGTGGGCCCTGAACCGGCCCGCTGTCCGCAACGCCCTGGACCCGCAGACAGTCGCCGAACTCCATGAAGCCCTCCAGCGCGCCGAACGCGACGGCGTCCGCGTTGTTGTGCTCACCGGGCATGGTCCCAGTTTCTGCGCCGGGGCGGACTTGGCCTATCTACTTGACTGCGCCCGCACCGGGCAATCCCCGCGTCCGTTCCTGCAGGCGATTTGTGAGCTGACCGTTGCCATGGAATCCAGCCCCGTCGTATTCATTGCAGCTCTCCACGGCCATGCTGTGGCCGGCGGATTCGAACTCGCACTCAGCTGTGATCTCGTCATCGCCGCGAGCGGCGCCCTGATCGGCGACGGACATGTGCGGAACAATCTCGTGCCGGGCGGCGGGTCCAGCGTGCGGATCACCACCAAACTCGGCACCGGAACCGCGACATGGCTCGCCCTGAGCGGGGAACTGGGCACGGCCGAGTCCCTGGCCGCCACCGGCTGGCTGCACGCAGTGGTTCCACCCGAGGAACTCCTGCTCAAGGCTCAGGACATGGCCAGAACCTTGAGCGCCACCCCGGCAGGGGCGCAACGCCGATTCAAAACCATGCTCACCGCCGACCCGGCCGTCACCAGCGCGGCTCTGGAACACGAACTGGACGTCTTCGAGGAACACTGGGCCTCCGACGACGTCGCCGCCTCCCTCAACGCCTTCCTCACCAACGCCTAGGAGCCACACCATGACCAACAGATTCGCCGACCACACCGTCCTGATCACCGGAGGCGCCCAAGGCCTGGGACTGGCCATGGTGCGCCGCTTCGCCACCGAAGGCGCTCTCGTGCACGTCGCCGACGTCAACCCCGAGACCGCCAATGTATTGAAGGACGAAATCGACGGGTCCGTCGCACATACCCCGGTCGCCCACGTCCTGGACGTCACCGACGGCGACGCCGTAACGGACTGGATCAACGCAGTGGGAGGCGGCGATGTCCTGGTCAACAACGCCGGCATCATCCGCGATAACCGGATCGAAAACATCTCCACCAGCGACTGGGAAGCAGTCATCGGCGTGAACCTCACCGGAGCCTTCAACTGCATCCGTGCGGCCATGCCGCACATGAAGAAACGCGGCCACGGCCGGATCCTCTCCTTCTCCTCCATGAGCTGGCGCGGCAACTTCGGCCAGGCCAACTACGTCGCGGCCAAAGCCGGCATCGTCGGGCTCACCCGCACCGTCGCCCTCGAAGGCGCGCGCCACGGGATCACCGCCAACGCCATCGCCCCCGGCCTCATCAAAACCCCAATGCTCGCTTCCATGAACGGCCCGGCACGGGAAAAGCTCATCGGCAAAATTCCCCTCCGGCATCCCGGCGAACCCGAGGACATCGCGGCAGCTATCTGCTTTCTCGCCTCCCCCGAAGCCCGTTACATCACCGGCGTCGTCCTTGACGTCGACGGCGGCATCGGCATCGGATCCTCCATCCGCTGACCCGGCGCCCTGACTCCATCCATCAGCTGCACAACAACTCGCTTATCAAGGAGCCTCTTCATGACCGACCTTCCCGCTTCTTCTCCTGACGACGTGGTCATTCTTGCCGGCGCCCGCACACCCCAGGGACGGCTGCTCGGACAACTCGCCAGCCTCACGGCCGTGCAACTGGGCGCCCACGCCATCCGGCACGCCATCGAACGAGCCGGAATCGAGGCTGAAGACGTCAACCACGTCATCCTCGGCCACGTCGTCCAAGCCGGATGCGGCCAAAACCCCGCCAAGCAGGCCGCCGTGGCTGCCGGCATTCCAATGTCAACACCAGCCGTAACCGTCAACAAGGTATGTCTGTCCGGCCTTGTAGCCATCACCGACGCCGCCCGCACGATCCGGGCCGGCGACGCAGATGTCATCGTCGCCGGCGGGCAGGAATCCATGACCAACGCCCCCCACCTGCTCCCGGGCCTGCGTCGAGGGACTGCCTATGGGCCGGCCACAGTGCTCGATGCAGTGGCCCACGACGGGCTCACCGGCAGCGTGGACGGCTCGCCCATGGGCTTGCTCACCGAAACCGGCAATACCGAACGTGGCATCAGCCGAACCGAACAGGACGAAATCGCAGCAGGCTCCCACCAGAGGGCGGCTCAAGCCCTCACTGATGGACTGTTCGCCCACGAGATCGCACCGATCCAGGTCCCGCAACGCAAGGGCAAGCCCGTCGTCCTCTCCGTTGACGAAGGCATCCGGCCGGACTCCACCCCGCAAACCCTCGCGCAGCTGCGCCCTGCCTTCGACCCGCAGGGCACGATCACCGCCGGAAACTCCTCACCACTGTCCGACGGCGCAGCAGCAGTAGTCCTCGCCAGGCGGAGCTGGGCAGAGGACGGCGGCCTGCCGTGGCTCGCCGTGGTCGGCCGGCCCGGCCAGGTCGCCGGACCGGACACCTCCCTGCACTCCCAACCCGCCCGCGCAGTCAAGCAGGCCCTCGAACGCGCCGGCTGGGGCGTCGAAGAACTGGACCTGCTGGAAATCAACGAAGCATTCGCCGCCGTATCCCTGCACTCAGCCCGCGAGCTCGGATTCCCCCTTGAAAAAACCAACCTCAACGGCGGAGCCATCGCCCTCGGCCACCCCATCGGGGCCTCCGGCGCAAGAATCACCCTCCACGCCGCGCTGGAACTCTCCCGACGCGGAAAAGGACGCGCAGCCGTATCCCTCTGCGGAGGCGGCGGACAAGGCGAAGCCCTGCTGCTCTACCGCAACTGACCTGCCAGTTTCACAACACCGCTAGCGCCTGCGCGAAGAAGACCTCGCCGCCGCGACAGCCCGCGTCGAGGCCATCCGGCTGGCCAAACGCGTCCTCGCCCTGGACACCGAGATCAGGGACAGCGACAACCGAATCGGCAAACTCGTCGACGCCAGCCCCGCCGCTGCCCTGGTCGAGGAAGCCGGAATAGCGCCCGTCACCGGAGCCACCATCCTGGTCGCCTGGTCCCACCCAGGACGGGTCCGCGGCGAGGCCGCGTTCGCCCCCCAGGTGTGAGCCCCATTCCGGCATCCTCGGGCAACACCGCCCGGGACCGGCTCAACCGCGGCGGGGACAGGCGCCTCAATCGCGCCCTGAACGTCATCGCGATGGTCCGTGGTCCACCACCCCGGGACCCGCGCCTGCGCCGAAAGACGACGCACCGAAGCCAAAACAGACCGCGAGATCCGCCGCTGCCTCAAGCGCTACCTCGCCCGACGCATCTACCGCCCCCTCAACACCGCCGCGTCCACAAAATTGGGGCTTGATGATATAGAAGCTTCATTCGCTGCTCCTTCGCTGGACGACAATGCATCCTGATGCTTGGACACGGATGCCGATCTGCACCTGTGAGACTTTTGTAGTGACGAAACTTGTGTGCGTCAGGACGGGCAGAGCAGAGGACTTCTGTCAGCTGCACGTCTGCCCGTCCTGCCCTTTTCTTTAGTTGATCAAGACGGGCTTGATGGATTTGCCCGACTTCATGTCCTGAACTGCCTGATTGATGTCGTCCAATTTGTAGGTCGTGACCAGGCGCTCTACCGGGAACCGCCCAGCTTCCATCAGAGCGACAATGGCCGGGATGAGAGTTTCAATCTCGCTGTCACCGAGGGTGATGCCCTGAATCCTGCGGCCCGGCATGATGAAGTTCACGTCAACTGCTGCCGTCGCACCGAAAGCGGGTGCCCCGACTGCGACGACATGGCCCCGCGCCGATGTTGAGAAAACGGCCTGTTCCAGGACCCTGGTGCTGCCGGTCGCCTCGATGGCCGCGTCAGCTCCACCGCCGGTGATCTTTTGAATCTCTGCTGGAGCATCCTGGATGGCTGAGGCGTTTATCGTGTGGGTGGCGCCGAGTTCCCGGGCCAGTTCCAGTCGCGATGACACCCTGTCCACGGCGATAATGGTCACGGCAGGCGTGAGCGCGGCAGCCATGATGGCTGACAGCCCCACAGCTCCGACGCCGAAGACGACAAGGCTTGAGCCAGGTCTGGGCTGGATGGCATTCCACACTGCGCCCGCTCCAGTCTGCACACCGCAGGCCAGCGGTGACAGATGTTCAAGCGGAAGCTCTGTGGTCACTTTGACGACGCTGCGCTCATCCGCCACCGCTTGACGGGCGAACGAGGACTGTCCGAAGAAGTGACCGCCAAGGCGTTCGCCGCCCCGCGAGATCGGAGACGTTCCGTCGCTCCGCGCCCCTCCGATGAGGTTGCCGGGAAGCCAGGTGTCGCAGTAGGCCGGGTGGCCGCCGCGGCAGTTCGTGCATCCGCCACAGGAGGTGAATGACAGCACCACCCGGTCCCCCGGCTGGACGCGTGTAACAGCTGAACCAACTTCAGCCACGATGCCGGCGCCCTCGTGTCCCAGCACACCGGGCAGTGGGAACGGGAGACCGCCACCGGCGACGGATAAGTCAGTATGGCAAAGACCGGCGGCCTTGATATCGACCAGAACTTCGTTGGGCCGCAGGGCGTCAAGCTGCACAGACTGGAAAACGAACTCTGCTCCGGCCGATTCGACGACTGCCGCTTCAGTGGTGATTGACATGGCGATTCCTAGTCGGTGGCTATGATGACGGACTTGGTGCGGGTGTACGACTCCAGTGCCTCGGGCCCGTACTCGCGGCCCCAGCCGGAGTCTTTCACTCCACCGAACGGGACAGCCGGATCCAGCAGCGCCCAGGAGTTCACCCACACGATTCCCGCTTCAAGCCGTGACGACACCCGGTGCGCCCGGGAGATGCTGGAAGTCTGTACACCCGAAGCCAGGCCGTAGGGGGTGCTGTTGGCCATCTCGATCGCTTCCTCCTCGGTGTCAAACGGCTGCACTGTGAGGACGGGGCCGAAAATTTCTTCTCTGACTGCGGGGGATGAATTGTCCAGCCCGGCAATGACCGTCGGGGCATAGAAGAAGCCGCCGTTGATGTTCAGTTCCTCTCCCCCGGTGATGATCTGGCCGCCCGCAGCCCGGGCGGCCTCGACGTAGCCGGCTACCTTTTCCAGCTGCTTGCGGCTGGCCAGGGGCCCCATCACGGTTTCCGGGTTGGTCGGATCGCCGACAGGGACCCCGGCGACAGCATCTTTCAGGATTCCCAGGATCGTATCGTAGATGGGACGTTCGACCAGAAGCCGGGGTCCGCCCATGCAGAACTGGCCGGAATTGAAAACAAAGGCGCTGATGACTGTGCCGATGGCTTTTTCGAGATCTGCGTCGGCGAAGACGATGTTGGCGGCGTTTCCGCCCAGTTCCGCGGTGACGGGGCGAAGGTGCTGGCCAGCCAGTGCCGCTACGTGCCGCCCTATTTCGGTCGAGCCTGTGAATGCCACCTTGTTGACATCAGGGTGCGCAACCAGGTGATCGCCTAGCGCTCCGCCTGAGCCGGTGACAACGTTGATAACACCGGCGGGCACTCCGGCTTCAGTGAGGATTTCTGCCATCAGGAGGGCGCTGAGGGGGGTGTCACTGGCGGGCTTGTGCACCACCGAGTTACCGGCAGCCAGGGCGGCGGCAATTTTGGTGCTGGAGAGAATCAACGGGAAGTTGAAGGGCGTAATCGCAGCAACAACTCCGAGTGCTTCTTTCTTGGTGTAGGCGTGAGCTTTCAGCGGGGTTTCACGTACGGAACCATCGAGTTGCTGTGCCAGGGCAGCAACGTACTCATACTGGTCAGCGGCGGTGGCCACATCGACGACGCGGGCGAAAGTGATGGGCTTTCCGACGTCGGTACTTTCGGCCAGTGCCAGTTCTTCTGACCGTTCACGCATGAGGGCGGACGCTTTGTTGAGGACGCGCGAGCGTTCACGGCCGCTGAGCCGGGACCACCGGCCGTCCTCAAACGCCGCCTTCGCGGCGGCAACTGCGGCGTCAATGTCCTGGGTTGTTGCTGCAGCGACGGTTTCTACTTGTTCCCCGGTCCCGGGATTGATGACCGCGGTTGTTGCTCCGTCCGCAGAGGGGCGCCATTCTCCGTTGATGAACAGCTGGCCCCTGGCGGCGGTGGCGGGCAGGTCTGATGGTGCCTGCGACTCTTGAATTGTCATGATTAATTCCTCGTCGTGTTGTTGGCGCGGACTAGAATCCGCGGCCTTTGAGGCGCTTGCCCCAGATGCCGGATTTGCCGGGGGCGATGATGCCGTTGGGGTCCAGCGCGTCCTTGATGCGCTCCTGGAAGCGGAGCAGTGCGCCGTCGTTGTAGTTGAAGGTGCCGGCGACCTGGTCCATCAGGGCAAGGTGGGTCCGGTACTCGCCGTAGCCTTCGGCCGCGGCTTCATCGATCAAGACCTCAGTCATGGCGAGCAGCTGGTCGCGCGTCTCCGGCCGGGCCGTGTCGTAGACAAACAAGCAGATGTGGTGCATTTCCCGCAGGCCAACGATGAACTGGGCGGCGTAGTCCTGGTTGTATTCGATGCTGCGGTCCCGGACCATCGTGAACTGCTTCATGGCGTCGGCGCCGTCCGGTGCCGAGACGGGCGAGAAACAGATGTGTCCGCCGTTGGGTACCCATTCGAGGAGGTGACGTTCTTCGATCGACGGGATGCCACGGTTGATCTTGTGCCGGTCGTGGAGGACGTGGGCGCCGCGGTCGCCTTCTTCAGGGCGGTCCGTGGTAGTGAAGAACCTTGACCCGGGAACCTGAAGGAAGGCGTCGCGGATCATGCCGAGGAACATGTCGGTCTGGGGCGGAGGGCCGTACACGGTGCCGTAGAAGTTCCAGTACCCCAGGTTCAGGTCTTTCTGCATCTTCTTGATGGCCTCTTTCGGCATGGGCCCTTCGCCGTCAAACCACTCGGTCCGCTGGGAGACGGAGGCGGCGTCCATGAAGATGTTCCGCAGAACGGGTACGTTCTGAAGAGGGGCCATGCCGATGCGAAGCGGGAGCATGATGTCGATGACGTATTTCAGGTCTTCTTCGTTCTCAAAAGTGATGAGGAAGCTTTCCGCTCCCGGGGGTTCGGGCATGAGGGCGATGCCCATCTTCGTGACGATCCCGTAGTTGGACTGCGTGAACAATCCGTCTGGGTAGGGCCCGAATCCGTACGGGAACAATTGCCAGGTATCGCTTCCTTCGATGGCTCCCATGCCGGTGCGCAGCAGGTCGCCGTCGGGCAGGACAACTTCCAGGCCCGTCTGCCACATGATGTGGTCGCCGTAGGGGGTGTAGCCAACGCCGCGGTCGAGCGCATTTCCGACGACTGAGCCCCAGCCGAGATCGGGCACGTCAACCCAGAGCTTGTAGCCCTTTTCCTGAATGTGGTTGTAAAGGTCAAAGTAAGTGACGCCCGGTTCGATCAGGGCGTAGGCGTACTTTTCGTTGACTTCGATGATCTTGTTCATGCGACGGCCGGTGGCGACGACTACTGCGCCGGAGAGGCGCGGTGCCGCACCGCCGTAGCCAAGGTTCTTGCCCGTGGAGACGGGTGAGAGCGGGATCTTGTACTCGTTGGCGATGCGGACGAGTTCCTGGATCTCTTCAGGGGTGGAGGGGAACACAACCGCGCCGGGGATGAAGCGGTCGTCATTATTTGTCGGGAACGGGTCCCGGTACGGTGCCAGTTCCTCCTCAGTGGCGAGGACATGCTCGGCGCCCAGGACCGCGCGGAACTTATCCAGGGCGGTGTTGAATTCGGATTCGGTTACGTCTGGCGGCAGAATGCGGCTCATGACTTGAACTCCCTTGTTCTGAGAAGCAGCAGACCCCGGCCCCATCGGCCGTAGGTGCCTGTGTGATGCGGATCATGATTCTTGACGAAGTTGCCCGCCACAAGGGCCTGGTGCGCCTAGTGGATAGACGCTGGTCACTGCCGGGATAATGCGCCCGATTTCTTGAGGGTTTGTGACGGGGACTCACCGAAGGTCTTCGCATATTGGATAGCGAAGCGGCCGGCGTGCGGGAAGCCCCACCCCGCCGCAACTTCGCTTACACGTGTGGATATGTTCGCTGCGAGCAACTCTGTCCGCACCCGCTGCATGCGGACGCCGCGCAGGAATTCCATGGGGGTCGTGTCAAAGTATTTGCGGAACCCCAGTTGAAGTGCCCGCGGGCTCACGAAAGCGTCGGCGGCGACAGATTCGAGGGTTATCGGTAGGTGGGCATGGGATTCGATGAAGTCAACCGCGCGGCGGACAGCCGCTGACCCTACAGCTTCTCCGTTATTGGCGAGCTCTTCGCTGTAGTTGTTCGGGGCGGCAAGCAACAGCCCCCGTACGGTATATTGCACGGCAGCTTCGGCCATCAAAGGGGTCGACAGGAGCGAATCGGGGTTGCGTAGGCTTCCGATGAGCAGATCCACCGCGGAGCGCCACTCCTTCCCCCGGTGAGAAGTCAGGTCAAATGAACCGTCAAAGTCAAGAGGTCCTGCCGCCGTTCGTCCCAGCAGTGACTCCAACTCCCGGTACATCAGAGCTGTTGGAATTTTCAACGCCAGCATTTGGGCCGGCTCGGACCACCCCTGAATGCCCGTGCTTTTCAGTGGTCCATGAATACTTGCCGTAGCGGGAGTGCCCAGAACCACGGTTTTTCCCGACGAGAACCGGAGACGGCCAAACACTGGGAAATTGACCTGGTACGCGCTTGTCAGCTCACCGGTGGCAATCCGTACCGGCGTTCCATACTCGAGGAGGCCAATAGTGACACCAGCCATCTCAGCGGCTTTGAGGCGCATCTGAAAACCGGCGGCTGAGTGCCCCACGCTCAGTTGGTGAGGATAGTAAACCCGTCCGCCGATTTCCGAAGCTTCTTCCGGAGTGCTGCTACGAACGACATACTGCACAAATGACTCCTCAGCTCGCCCATCGCCAGAAGATAATTCTGATTCTGGCATCTACATCACCACGCGATGAGGCTGACAGCAGGACAAGGATGGCGGAGTGCAGAACAGAACTCGGGCCGCCAGGGTAACCCTCTGGGGGCGGTCTGTCATAAGACGAAGAAGAGACTTCTCTCGCTCCCCGTCTTGTTTGATGAGGATGACAGCCCTCCTGCCTCGAGCCGCCAGCATGGCCAGCGTCATCACATGAGCGGTCTCACCGATTACCATAAGATGTAATAAGAATATCAGGTTTACTGATCATCTAACGAGCTCAGTGCCACGCTTCTCGTTTGATATACCCTCAGGGCTGGTTTGCACCAGTGACATAGCGGGGCAAAGTCACTAGGTTCAAGAATCCTGACGATCTGGCCAATAATGAATCGCATGAGTGCGCGAGACGGGATGCCGGCTTCATTGAAAACCGCTGATGTCACAGTTCTGTATTTGATTAAGCAGGTCGAGCTGGCGGTTCGACATCGCCTGGACGAGACTGTCTCAGGAATGGGCTTGACGGCCCTGCAGTACACGGCGTTGACCGTCCTTGAGAGACATCCGGGGATGACGTCGGCCGAACTGGCGCGAAATTCCTTCGTAAGAGCGCAGACCATGGCCCAAATGACCACATTCCTAGAGAGCCGTGGCCTGGTCCGCAAGGAGGCGGATCCGCGTAGCAAGAGGCAGTACTTGATTTTTCTTAGCGATCAGGGGCAGAACGCCGTCGATAGTCTGCGCGCCGACGTTGCGGAGGTCGAGCAGGCAATGCTCGCCGACTTCGGCGAGCAGGAAGTGGTTCAGTTCACCAACATGCTCCGCAGATGCAGAGTAGGCCTAAGCGGCAGCCATCCCCACTAGGCCCAAAAGAGCCATCCGGATCGAGGCTGACTGAGACGGGCTGCGGCGTGGCTTTCGATGAAAGCAACGCCGCAGCACTTTGCCGGACCGGCTCAGTTCCCAGCCGGGCGGCTAGCCGAGCAGTTCCACGCATCCATGAAGCGCAACGATTAGACTACCGCGCCAACTCGGATCAGGTCTTTGAGCTCAATGCCTTCGTCGGCGGCCTCCAGAATGCTCACAGGTATTCGCGCGGCAAGCAGTTTGCGTGCGGCCATGTGGTCGCGGGGCCGATTCACCGACTCCACGGCAATGAGCTCGCCATCGGCGAAGCAGAGAACCGAAAAAGAGCCGGAAAGCGGGTCCCCCCGCACGACAGTGCTGTCGTATCCCTCAATCAGCCCGGCCATTTGCAGTTTGCTGTCGAACTGGTCCGTCCAGAACCACGGCACCTTGTCATAGTCACAGCCGGCACCAACGATGGCAGCAGCCACCGCCCGCGCATGCTCCACACATGTCTGAATGGACTCAATCCGCCGCAGCCCTGACTGTGTCGGGAAGGCAGCACAATCTCCGATAGCGAAGATGCGGGAGTCACTGGTCCGCAGCGTGGAGTCCACGACGACCCCGCCGTTTATTGCCAGACCAGCAGTCACGGCCAGTTCCACATTCGGATCAACCCCGATACCGACCACAATGATGCCGGCTGAATAGCGTTTCCCGTCGGCCGTCACTACACCGTCCGCCTGTCCGGAAGGAGCACTGATGGACCGTACAGCGGAGTTGGCAACGAGGCGTACGCCATGACGCCGATGTTGCTGTTCAAAGTAGCGGGCGACCGGTAGCGAAACTGACCTGGCCATAGGCCTGTCACGACTCATCAGAACCGTTACGTCAGCGCCGTGCTTCCGTGCCGCGGCGGCTACTTCGAGCCCAATAAAACCGCCGCCGATAATCACCACTTGCCGGCCATCGGCAGACTTGAGCTTTTCCTGGAGCTTCTGCGCTTCGGTGAGGGTCCGCAGATAGTGAACACCCTGCGCATCGGCCCCCGGGAGGCTCAGGCGTCGATTCCGAGCACCGGTGGCAAGGACAAGAGTGTCATAAGCCAAAGGGCTCCGGCCTTCAAGTTCGAGATGCCGTCTGGAACGATCGATTGCCGTTGCCAGGTGTCCGGAAAGCAGCGTGATTCCACGTGATTCGTAGAACTCTGCAGGCCTCAGGATGATGCTGTCATCGTCGTAGCTGGCAGCCAGGAAGGCTTTGGACAGCGGAGGACGCTGGTAGGGGACTCCGTGTTCGTCTCCGATGACCGTAATCGGCCCGGCGAAGCCCTTCGCACGCAGCGTCACCGCTGTTTCACATCCGGCCTGGCCGGCGCCGACAATGACGACGCCAGCTGTGCCGGTCATATCTGGGCCTTCGGCAGCCTGATGGTGATGCCGTCGAGTTCCTCGGTTACCACAATTTGGCAACTGAGCCTGGATTCGTCTGTCCGTTCACAGACAGTGTCCTCGAGCATGACATCCTCAGCGTCACTGAGGGGCTGGAGGGCGTCCTGCCAGGGCGCCCCGACGTACACGTGGCAAGTTGCGCACATTGCCTGCCCGCCGCACTCCCCTACGATGCCGTCCACGCCGGAGGTCTGCGCGGTCTGCATGACCCGCTTGCCCGGAAGGACATCCACCGAGGTCTTGTCTCCGTCAGCGCTAATGTAATGGATTGTTGGCATGGTCTGTCCTTTCAGGCGATGCAATGGGCAGGTTTCAGGCGATGAGCTCTTCGCGCCCATCGTCCTTGAGGCTCTGGATGTACAGCGGGAAGAGGTGCTTGGTGCTGGGAACCAGCTTCAAGACCTTGATGACTGAGCCTTCGGCTTTTACGTCGCCTTTTGCCATGGCGATTGTCATGTTGACCTTTCCCTGCCAGAACCGGTTGGCCGTGTCTGTGGACATCCGCAGAGTGGCATTGGGGGCTGTAGGTGCGTCGCTGACGCTGGGGTAGACCTTTCGGGCGGGCAGGTCCAGAACCACTTCGCTCTCCGGGTCATGGCAGGCCACCAGCAGCACCGCTCCGGTGGCTGCGAGGTTCGGGCCGAGTTCGGGGTCGGCATAGGCGGTTTCGAAGATGCCGCCTACGTATTTGTGCAGATCTGTCGTATTGGTGTATCCGGGCATTTTGGATCCTCTCCATCGAGGGTGGGTATTTGAGTGGGTTCGTTTAGCTGGGTGCGTCGGGGCCGTCGGCGTGACCCGCAAGGGAGTTCAGTCAGGGGGCGATGATGTCTTCATTGCTGAAGTGAAGTGCGGCGCCCCCGGTTGCGAAGTTGCCCAGGTCAGCTGTGGCTGCTTGACCTTCCGGTGTGGCCAGGGCGGCCAGGGCCTGTTCCTTGGATTCAAAGGAAATCTCGGCAATCAGGTAGTTGTCCGGAGTGGTTCCGTCGAAGGTTTCCGTCTTTCCTGCTGCGAACCGGGTTACGCCTGGAATCTGAGATGCAAGCGGAAGATGCTTCTCGTAGTAGTAGCTGTCGAACGCTTCGGGGTCAGTCGGCTGTTTGTATCCGATGCTGATGCGGTAGGCCATGGTGATTTCTTTCTCGAGGTCCGGTGCCGGCGCTATGGCTGGTCAGAGGGAAGCGGGTTGGTTGCAGGGTCCCATTCCACGAGGACGTGTTCCGGCCCGCGGAAGGAAGTGTTGGGTAGGTACGTGAAGTCCTGCCCCTGTTTGAGTCTTAGCCCGGGGAGGCGTCGGGTGAGTTCGGTGAGGAAGACCTTCATCTCCAGACGGGCAAGGGAAGCTCCCATGCAGGTATGGATTCCGAGGCCGAACGTTAGGTGCCTGCGGGCATTGGCCCGGTTGATATCAAAGACATCAGGCTCGGGGAAGATGCTTTCGTCCCGGTTTGCTGAAGCCATGACGATCAGCAGGCGGGAGCCGGCAGGGATCTCCACGCCGCCAACAACGGCGTCCTCGGTGGTCATTCGACGCCATGCGACAACGGAGCCGCTGAAGCGGAGGCATTCCTCGACTGCCTTCGGAATGAGATCAGGATCCTCAACGATGGCTTCCCACGCTTCGCGGTTTTCCAGCAGCGTCCGCAGGGCGTTGCCTGATGCGTTGGTCGTCGTCTCATGGGCAGCAAGAATGCCGCTCATCATGATGTTTTGAAGGTAGTTGTCCGTGATCAGGCCAGGATGCTCTGCCTGGACGCGGATTGCGTGGGGAATCCATCCGGGTGCGTCCGGAGTTTTCTTCAAACGCTCGACGAGTTCGCCGGCGAAGGTCCAAAAGGCGGCCATGCCTTCAGCTACGCGGACCTGCTCGCTCACCTCAGGACGGCCCCAGGTGAAAAGCGTCTGTTGCATTCCGAATTGACGGCAGGTTTCGATGTCTTCGTCCGGGACTCCGAGGAAGATGAGGGCGACGATGCAGGGCACCTCGTAAAAGAGGTCATCGACAAGGTCAGCTTTTCCGCGTGCTGCGAATTTGTCGATGTAGGTGTTGATGACTTCGCGGATGCGCGGCTCCAGCAGAGCCACTGAGTCCTGCTCGAAAGGTTGGAAGAGGGCGCGGCGCCGCTCACCGTGGATAGGTTCGTCCTCGTTGACGATGGTTGGGCCCGGCGCGAAATCGCTGGCATCCAGGATGTCGAGGGCTTCATCGGAAATTGGAGTGACCTGCTCAAGAGTGATTGCTGCCGAGAACAGATCCGGGTTCTTGAAAATCTCCTTGACGTCGTTGTACCGGGTGACTACCCAGTAGTCCAGAACGGGGCTGTAAAAAACAGGCTCGTTGCGCCGCGCCTCGGCGAGAGCGACTGCAGGGTCGGCCTGGTATGCGCCACGGAAGGGATCGAACTCCGCTGCTCCTTCGGTGACCGGACACCCCGTCGGAGACGTCAAGGCGGAGGCAGGCCCCCCGAACCCAGTTACGGGGCAGACTCCTGCAACTGGATGCGGAGAATCCAACTTCATTGACTGAGTGCTGTCGACTGACATCATTGTCCTTTCCTGATACCGCGTCCTGCGGTGTACCAACTGATGTTAGGCAGGTCACACGAGGCGGAAAAGCCGCGAAACGAGTGGTGATATCCGGAAAGCGCAGGGTGGCTGGCGGGTACGCGGAAACCGGCGGATTATCAGGTTTCCTTGCAGTTAGTCCGCAGGTCTGTTCCAATGGGACGATGAGCAACCATGTTGTTCGGCCCGCCCTTGGCAACGCAACCCGGGGGTCTGAACCCCGTCACCTGCGAAGTGCGGACGTGGATGAAGCCCGTTCGATTGGCACTGACCTTTACTACCCCCACCGACTTAGAGTTGCTGACCTTTCAGCCGATTTCAGGATGCGCGTTGACGCCTTCGACGCCGGACCCCTGACCGTAGGGACTATCGAATACAGCACGAACGTGCGCGTGGAAACGCAGGCACTCGATGTTGCCTATCACCTTAACGTCCCGTTGGAAGGTCAACTCCGTACATCGACCGGAAAAAATCAGATCATCGCTACGCCACAGCGGGCTGCTTTATACCGCCGAGACCAACCCACAGTGATAGAAGGTTGGGACAGCCAATGCCGCATGCTGGCCATAAAATTTCCGCGAGGGGTCCTGGAAGCTCATCTGGGATCTCTCATCGGAAAACCAGTCACCAAGGCCATCGCCTTCGAACCTTCGCTTGATCTCAACGATCCATGGGCGAGGGAATGGTGGTCGTTCGTGGAAATCCTGATCCGCCAGTTGGGAAATCCGAATTCATTGGTACGAAACCCGATGATGCTGACATCGATCGCCGACAATGTCATGACCGGACTGTTGCTGTCCAGCGACCACCAGTACAGACCTGACTTGGAGGCCCTTAGCCCGGATGCAGCGCCGGCGGCCGTAAGGAAGGCAGTGGAGATCATGGAGTCCTCACCGGAGAAGCCCCTGACGGTGGCCGACCTCGCGGCGGCCTGCGGGGTTGGAGTGCGTTCGCTGCAAACGGGATTCAAAAATACGTTTGAGATGTCCCCACTTGCCTATTTGCGGGAGATCCGGCTCCTGCGCGCGCAACGGGAGCTAGTGGCTGGCACGCATGAAACAAGTACGGTAGCGGAAGTTGCGTCCACCTGGGGCTTCTCCCACCTTGGTCGATTCGCTGCCGATTATGCAGCCCGCTTCGGTGAGCTTCCCTCGGATACTCTGCGGCGGTAGATACTCCTACGTAGTAGATGCCGGTTGTCGGGACAATTTTCAACAGGCGCCGCTTGCGTCGCCCAGTCCAAGATAGGCATCCGGGCTGCCAGATGGCCGGAAGGGACGGAGCGGTCGCGTGGAAGCCAGCGACGTTCGATGAGGTGACGACGCCGAGGAGCGCGCCAACGATGATCGCCAGGAAGGCCTAGCTAAATGCCAGGCCGAAGATGACGTAGATCAGCGCAGAGGCGGCCAGCGAACTGAGCAGCAGGTGCCCGCAGCGCAGGAAACTTCGAGAATGCCGGTCATGAGGCTGTAGTACCGGGATCCCCAAAACTCCGTGATGCACGTCATGGAAACTTCTTGACAAACTTGTACAAGTATTTCCATACTGATGGGGCAAGGTTTCAACGAAGCAACTGGAGGACCGATGGCCGCAAAACTGACTGACGTCGCAAAGCTCGCGGGAGTGTCGCTCGCAACGGCGTCACGGGCCTTTGGCGATCCGGGCCGGCTTGCTGCTGAAACCCGGCAGAAAGTCATGGACGCGGCCGTTCAGCTTGGCTACGACGTCCCGGGGCTCTCGGGCAGCCGGACGTTCGGTGTCATCGTCCCGGACATCTCCAACGCCGTCTTCGCGGCCCTGATCAAGGCCATCCAGGACCAAGCCTGGCACGGGCGGCACCGCATGGTCCTCGCTGATACCTCCGAGTCGTCCACCCGTGAACGTGAGCACTTGTCCGCTTTTGCATCCGGGGTAGACGGCATCATTCTGTGCTCCCCCCGGCTCCCGTCCAAGGACATCCACGACCTTGCCGGCACCGCACCGCTCGTGGTGATCAACGGCGAAGCCGAGCATGCAGCGCGGGTGTTGATGGAAGTCGGCGAGGGACTCCGCCAGGCGGTGGAACACCTTTATGCGTTGGGGCACCGGAAGCTGGCCTACGTTCCCGGCCCGGCGTCCTCTTGGGCCAACAGCCAGCGCCTCGCCGCAGTCACACGCCTTTGTGATGAGTGGGGCATTGAACTGGTCACCGTTGGTAACCAGAACGCCACGGTCGACGGCGGCCTTGCCGCCTCTGCTTCGGTGGTCGCGAGCGGTGCCACGGCCGTCATCGCGTACAACGACCTGGTGGGCATCGGCGTGCTCGCCGGCGCGCGGACCCTCGGTTACCACTGCCCTGAGGACATCAGTGTGGTGGGTATCGACGATCTTGACATCGCTGCGGCGGCCGAGCCAGGGCTGACCTCGGTCCGTGTACCTATTAGCCGAAGCGGCTCCTTGGCCCTGGAACTCCTGCTCGAACAAATTGCCGGAAAACCGACTGCCACCGAGGCGGTCCACCTCAACTCCCAGCTCATCGTGCGCGGATCAACCTTCGCCGTCCGCAACGCAGACCACACTCTCCAGGGAAAGTAACGATGAGAATCGTCATCGCAGACTCCAACCTGATGCCGCAACGCGCCACCTTCGAAGCGGCACTGCCGGAAGGCACCGTCACCTCCTGGCACGAGAGTTGGAACGAACACTCGGTCCTGACAGACCTGAAAGACGCCGACGTCTATGTAGGACCGAAGTTCACCGCTGCCATGGGCGCCGAGGCCCGGAACCTACGGCTGGTCCACGTCGCCGGGGCCGGCTATGACGGGATCGATGCCGACGCGCTGCCAGCCGGGGCCGTCTGCGCCAACACTTTCCACCACGAAGGCTCCATCGCCGAACACATCGCCACCGTGCTCGTGGCGCTGCGCCGCAACCTGCTGGGCCAGGATGCCGCCCTGCGCACCGGCGTCTGGTCCTCCTCGGTCTACTCCCCCGACATCCGCCAGCCAGAAACGCTGCGCGGCGCTGTGGTGACCTTCCTCGGCTTCGGCCACATCGGCAGCACCGCCTGGAACCTGCTGCAGGCCTTCGGCGCGGAAGGCATTGCCATCACCCGCAGCGGCTCCGTCAGCGCCGAAGAACACTCCCTGCGGTGGACCGGGACCACGGACCGCCTGGGCGAGGCCCTCAGCGAATCCGACGTGCTGGTGGTCAGCATCCCGCTCGACGCCGGAACCACCTCCCTGATCGGCGCGGCGGAACTGGACGACCTCGGCCCCGACGGGCAGATCGTCAACGTCGCCCGCGGGCCCGTCGTCGACGAAACCGCGCTCTACGAGGCGCTGAAGGACCGCCGGATCGCCGGCGCCGCCATCGACGTCTGGTACCAGTACCCCGGCCCGGAGGGACGCGGGGAACCGTCAGCCCTGCCCTTCGGCCGCCTGGACAACATCATCATGACCCCACACTCCTCCGGCGTCACCGCCGAAACCTTCCGCGGCCGCGCAACCGAAATCGCTGAAAACATCACCCGACTGTCCACGAACCAGCCCCTGAAGAATGTAGTGATCTCCCGATGACCCGAAAAATCGTCGACGTCGACGTCATAGTCACCAGCCCAAGCCGCAACTTCGTCACCCTCAAAATCACCACAGACGACGGCATCGTCGGCTGGGGCGACGCCACCCTGAACGGCCGGGAACTCTCCGTAGCCAGCTACCTCCGCGACCACCTCTCCCCCGCCCTGCTCGGACGGGACGCCGACCGCATCGAAGACGCCTGGCAGTACTTTTACCGGGGTGCCTACTGGCGCCGAGGACCAGTCACCATGGCCGCCATCGGAGCGATCGACCTCGCCCTCTGGGACATCAAGGGCAAGGCGCTGGGCGTACCCGTCTACCAGCTGCTCGGCGGAGCCGCCAGGGACAAGATCCTCAGCTACACCCATGCGACCGGCTGGGACCTCCCCGAACTTCTCGACTCCGTTGACCGCCGCCGCGAACAAGGCTTCCGTGCCGTCCGCGCCCAGTCAGGGGTCCCCGGCCTGGACAAGGTCTACGGCGTCACCAAGGGAGCTGCCGGCTATGAGCCCGCCGGCCGCGGCGCCGGACCGGTCGAAGAGGACTGGGACACTTCCGCCTACCTCCGCCACGCCCCGAAAGTCCTGACCGCGGTCCGCGAGCACGTCGGGCCCGAACTGAAGCTGCTCCACGACGTCCACCACCGTCTCAACCCCACCGAAGCCGCGCGCCTAGCCCGGTCCCTCGAAGACGTAGACCTGTTCTGGCTCGAAGACGTGACCCCGGCCGAAAACCAGCGTCTCCTGCGCACCCTTCGCCAGCAGACCACCATCCCGCTGGCCATCGGCGAGGTCTTCAACACCATCTGGGACTGTGAGCAACTCATCACAGAACGCCTCATCGACTTCATCCGCACCGCCGTCGTCCACGCCGGAGGCATCTCCCACGTCCGCAAAATCCTGGCGCTGGCCGAGGTGTACCAGATCAAGGGCGCACCGCACGGCCCCTCCGACGTGTCCCCGATCAACCTGTCGGCATCGCTGCACCTCGGCCTTGCGACCAGCAACTTCGCCATCCAGGAATACATGGGCTACGACCCCCTGGTGTCGGAGGTTTTCCAATCCAGTTTCCGGTTCGAGGACGGCTACCTCCACCCCGGCGAAGAACCCGGCCTCGGCGTCCACGTCGACGAAGCAGCGGCAGCCCGGTTCCCCTACAAACAGGCCTACCTGCCCATCGCCCGGGAACTCGACGGCTCCATGAAGGACTGGTGAACCATGGCCACCTCCCCACTGACCGCGGCCATCCCCGGAATACTGCGGCGGCCGGCAGCACCGGCCCCCGGGATTGTCCATCTGGGCCTGGGCAACTTCCACCGCGCACACCAGGCCGTCTACACCGACGCCGCCATCACCACTCACGGCGGTGACTGGGGCATCATCGGCGTCGCCAGCCGCTCCACCACCATCCCGGACGCAATGCATGCCCAGGACATGCTCTACACCGTGGTGGAAATTTCACCCAAGGGCTCAGGTTTCACTGTTCCCCGCGTACACACGGACGCCTTCACGGCCGCCGCCGACCCGGACCGCGTAGCAAAGGCAATCGGCGACGCCGGCACCAGGATCGTGTCCCTCACCGTCACCGAGAACGGCTACAACTACACCCCCGCCACCGGCTCACTCAACCTCCAGGACCCGGCAATCCGGCACGATCTGGCCCACGCCGGCTCACCGCAGACTCCGATCGGGCAGATTGTCCGCGGCCTGCAGCACCGGTCCCGGTCCCACGGCGAACCCGTCGCCATCCTCAGCTGCGACAACCTGGCCGGCAACGGCCACCACACCCAGCGGTTGGTCCGCGAATTCGCATCCCTGCTCCCGGCCGCAGAAGCCGCCGAAGCCCTGGCCTTCATCGACGCCCGCACCAGCTTCCCCTCCTCCATGGTGGACCGCATCGTGCCGGCCACCACGGACCACTACCGGAGGATGGTCGCATCCCACCGGGGCTACGACGACCGGATCCCGGTCCCCGCCGAACCGTTCAGCATGTGGATCATCGAGGACAACTTCATTTCCGGTCGCCCCACCTGGGAGGACGGCGGAGCAGTGTTCTCCGACGAGGTGGCCGGGTACGAGCAGCTGAAGGTCCGGCTCCTCAACGGCACGCACTCCCTCATCGCCTACCTCGGGGCCCTGACCGGGGCCGTCACCATCCCCGAATCCGTTTCGCACCCTTCCATCGAACTGGCTGCCCGTTCCGTGCTCCGCCACGAGTACCTGCCCACCGTTTCGGTGCCACGCGATGTCGACGTGGACGCCTACGAGGAAGAGCTCTTCACCCGCTGGCGCAACACGGCCCTCGGCCACCGCACCAGCCAGGTGGGATCCGACGGATCCGTCAAACTCCGCCAGCGAATCCCGCTCCCTGCACTGCAGCTGCTCGACGACGGCGGGATGCCCCAGCTCCTGGCCCTCACCACCGCCGCGTATCTCGCATGCATCGCCCCGCTGCGAGGCTTCGATCCCGGACCACAGGCCCACGCCATGGATGACCCGGCACGCGCACTGCTGGCCGGCCTCGCAGCAGGATCCCGCTCCGGGCACGACCTCGCCCGCAAGGTCATCGGCGACCACCACCTCCTTGGCGAGGAACTGGCCGAACGCGACGCCTTCATCTGCCGCACCGGCGAGTTCATCGACATCATTCACACAGCGGGACCACTGGCCGCCATCACAGAAGCCGGAACACCCGTTTCCCTCGCTTCAGCCCCGGCCCTGCAGACCACACGGAGCACACCATGACCACCCAAGCCATCCACGAAACGAACACGCCTGCGCTTCCCACCGGCACCCAGGCCGCCGTGCTGCACGGCGCCCGCGATCTGCGCATCGAGCACAAACCACTGACACCCCTGGGCCCGGATGACCTCCTGGTCGAAATGCGCTCCGGCGGAATCTGCGGCTCGGACATGCACTACTTCGCCGAGGGACGAAACGGCACCAACGTGCTGCGCCAGCCCACCGTCCTGGGACACGAAGGCGCCGGCGTGGTCATCGCCGCGGGACCCAACTCGAAATTGGCCCCCGGCACCGCCGTCGTCATTGAACCTGCACTGCCCTGCCGGGAATGCGCCACCTGCCTCTCCGGACGCTACAACCTCTGCCCCACCGGAACCTGCTTCGGATCTCCCCCGACCGATGGTCTTTTCGCGCGCCACGTGGTGGTCCCCGAAGCCGCCGTCCACCCCTTGCCGGACACCATCCCGGCCGAAATCGGCGCCGCGATCGAACCGCTCGCCGTCGCCGTTTGGGCCGTCGAACGGGCGCAGGTCCGCAAAGGCCACCGCGTCCTGATCACCGGCGCCGGACCCATCGGACTGCTCGTCGCCCGTGTCGCGGCATCCCGAGGCGCCGCCGAAATCGTAGTGACGGACGTCAACGACGACTGGCTATCGGGCTCCTGCCGACCTTTGGCCAGATCGGCATCGTCGCCCCGGTCCTGCTCTGCGTCTGCCGCGCAGCCCAGGGCTTTGGCGCCGGCGCCGAACAGTCCGGCGGCGCCACCCTGCTCACCGAATCTGCCGCGCCCGGCACCCGCGGCAAGATCGCCTCACTCATCATGGTCGGCGCCGCTGCCGGAACCGCCCTCGGCGCTCTCGTGTGGATCGCGGCCCAGTCCCTCGCCCCGAACGACATGCTGACTTGGGGCTGGCGGCTCGTGTTCCTGTCCAGCATCTTTGTCACCATCGCCGCCCTGATCATCCGGCGCAAGCTCGATGAGTCCCCCGTCTTCGAAGAAATCAAGCAGGCCCGCACCGTCCCCCCGGCCCCGCTGAAGGAAGTTGCCAAGAACGGCAAGGCCAACGTCCTGCGGGTCATCCTCATGAATCTCGGCGTCAGCACCCAGTCCTACACCATCCAGGTGTTCATGGCCTCCTACCTGATCACCGTCGTCGGAACCGACCCCAAGTTCATCCCCCCGGTCCTCCTCATCGGTGCACTGTGCGGCGGGATCGCAGCCGTGTCCTTCGGAATCCTGTCGGACAAGCTCGGCCGCCGGCGCGTCGTATCGCTCATCACCGGGGCACTGGTCCTCTTTCCGGCACCGGCCTTCATGCTCCTCACCACCGGGTCCCCCGTGGCCATTGTCCTGGTGATCGTCGTGGGCTTCATGCTGGCCTGCCAGGGCGTCGTCGGCGTCCATATGAGCTACTTCCCCGAAATCTTCGGCAGCCGCTACCGCTACGCCGGCGTCACCCTGGGTCGCGAATTCTCCTCCATCATCGGCGGCGGTGTCGCACCAATGATCTGCGCCGGGCTGCTGGGGCTCTTCAGCAACTCCTGGATCCCGGTCGCCATCTACATGTCGCTGACCATGGTGGTCAGCTTCATCGCAACCCGGCTCACGCCGGAAACGCTCAACCGCGACCTCACCGATCCCGAAGACGCCCGGCACCACAGCGAAACCTCCACCGCCACGGCCGGTTCGACGGTCAACGCGACGGCCGCCCAGCACGCCAAATAGCACCCTTGAACACCCGACGGCGGCACGCGCCGCCGTCGGGAATGTCACCATCGCACACCTGACCAGAAGGAAATCCAATGCAGCGCCTCGATGACCAGGGCACTCTTCGCCGCCCGGCCCCATCAGCCATTCTCAGCGCAACCCGGGTTGTGGCCGTCCTCCGTGCCGGTCATGCTTCCGAGTACGCCCCGATCATCGAGGCCCTCGAGCTGGGCGGGGTACGGAGCATCGAACTGACCTTGAGCACGCCAGGTGTCTGGGACGAACTTCCCCGCCTTCAGGAAAGGTTCGGCGACGCCCTGGAAATCGGCGTCGGAACCGTCACCACGGCCGCCGAAGCAGAAACCGCCCTGGACCTCGGCGCGGCATACGTCGTCACCCCCGTCACCGATCCGGACATTGTTTCCGCCTGCGTCCGCCGCGGCGCACCCGTTTACCCAGGCGGCCTTACCCCCACCGAACTCCATGTTGGATGGAAGCTGGGCGCCACAGCTGTCAAGGTGTTCCCCGCCTCCACCGTTGGTGCCGGCTATGTCTCACAGCTGCGCGGGCCCTTCCCAGACATCCAGGTCATCCCTTCCGGCGGCGTGGACATCGACGACGTCCCCGCCTGGATCCGGGCAGGAGCACTTGCGGTCAGCCTGGGCGGGCCGCTCCTGGGTAACGCCTTCAAAGGCGGCGACCTCCAGGAACTTACAGCCCGGGCCCGGCGCGTCCGCGACCTGGTGGACCAGACAGCAGCCCAGCTCGGAGAAGCCCGATGAACGACGTGCCATACGTTCTCACCTTCGGCGAAACCATGGCGCTGATGCGAACTGACCAGGTGGGGCCTCTCGCCCACGCATCCACACTGAGCCTGGGCATCGGCGGCTCGGAATCCAATGTCGCCATCGGGCTCCAACGGCTCGGCGTACAGGCTGTCTGGTGCGGACGCGTGGGAGCTGACTCGGTGGGCGCCCTGGTGGAGCGGGAAATCCGCGCCGAAGGCGTAGACGTCCGCGCCGCCGTCGACCCTTTCGCCCCTACCGGGCTAATGATCAAGGAACGCCGGACGCCCACCACCCAGCGCGTCAGCTACTACCGGTCCGGCAGCGCAGGATCCAGGATCACGCCGGAGGACATCAACGAACAACTGGTCTCCGGAGCTACCTTGCTGCACGTCACCGGCATCACACCCGCGCTTTCCACGCAGGCGGAATCAACCCTCAGGTATGCGGTGAACGCGGCGCGTGCCCACGGCGTGACCGTCTCCTTTGACCTGAACTACCGCGGAAACCTGTGGTCACCGGACGCTGCACATAGTGTCTACCGGGACATCATCCCGCTCGCCGACGTCGTGTTCGCAGGCGACGATGAAGCAGCGATCGCGGTCGGCACCGGCGACCCGGAGGAACTGGCCCGACGCATCTCTGCGCTCGGTCCAAGCCAGGCCGTCATAAAGCTCGGCGCGGACGGCTCGCTGGCCCTCATCGACGGCACAATATTCCGCCAAGAGGCAGTAGCCGTAGAAGCAGTGGACACAGTTGGCGCCGGCGACGCATTCGTCGCCGGATACCTGGCTGAACTCGTAGCAGGTCGGGAACCACAGGACAGGCTCATTACCGCCACGACAACCGGCGCATTTGCCTGCCTCGTTCCTGGTGACTGGGAAGGCCTCCCCCGCCGACACGAACTTCCGATGCTGCAGACACGCGAGCCCGTCAACCGCTAACGGCCACAAACCCATGGAGACCATGATGCCTTGACAAGCCCGGAAAGAACTCCCTACTTCATTGGCGCCTATACCGCCGCACCAAGCCTCTCGGGATGGGATCCCGTTGCTAAAGGAAAGTTTTTGGGGAATCTGCACACAGAGGATGAAGCCTGGTTCCTGCGACAGCTCCCGGAAGATGCGTCTTTCGTGGTGACGACGAACCCAGGGACCATGCCGCGTCGGCTGCCGCACTTGAAGCCTCGCGGACCGAACTTGCCGGCCGGGACACGACCGGCGCCCGCCTCGTCCTGCCACAGGTCATCCTTTCGGCATGGTGGTCAACCGATTTCCACCGGACTTTGGCCGATCCAGCCGCCGCCCACGCCCGCCTCGGTGAAGCTCGTGATGCCTTCGCAGGCGTAGTGCCGCGTGGTCCGCTCCAGTGCCGCCTCGATCTGATTGATCGAATACGGCAGGATCAGCTGCTGGATCAGTGCCTGCGCCGTTTCCTGCACGAGTCCCGTGGGCCTCCCCGCGGAGTCGCGGACGATCACGCCGCCGTCGGGATCTGCGTACGACGGCGATTCGGCACCTGCCAGCCGCAGTGCGGCCGTTCGCCAGTGATGCGGTCAAGTTCGCGGATGTCCGGGAACTCGCCGCCGTGCTGCTGCTGGCTGAAACCGGTGGCCATGAGCCAGGACTCTGCCTCGACGCCAGCGTCGGCGTCGGTCTCGGTGCCGCCACCGGCCATGGCGCCCCCGTGCGCTTCCCGCCGGCAAGGCCGGTGGCGTTGGCAGGAAGCGGGGTCATGAAGCCTTCCACGCGCTCAGGCTGCGCGGCGCTTTTCAGTGCTCCGAGGTCCGAGGCGTCAGAGCACCCACGCTTAATTGAAGGAACGGGGAAATCCATTGGACCACTCCACCGTCATTGTGGATGTCACCGGAAAGATCACCTGTAGCGGAATAGATGGGTCCGCGTTCAAGGTAGAGGTCGTCGCGCACGTGGAAGCGTGCTATCGATCCCCGGGCCACGTGTTCGGTCTCAATGACGGCGATGATCCTGTCCACTTTTCATTCGTATGCGATCGGCGCCGTTGCTGTTCAGCCGTAAAAGCGGCGCGCTCCGGCGGAACCGGGCGCACCTGAAGCAGGATAAATTCAAGACGCTTGGGTGGTGCTTAGAGGGCTGCTGCGCGTTCCCGGTAGGCCCGGACGTTGGCCCGGTTCCCGCAGACCTTGACGTCATGCGGTGTGGGCGATCATATTCTGGCGTGCCAGTTCGGCTTCGCCATCTTCAAAGGCGCGAAGGATCTCGGTGTGCTCCGCGATGGCGACAGTCGGGCGAGTGCTTCCAGCATCGGCGTCGGCGACACATCGAGCTCCTGGGCCATCCCGTCGATGCTGACCGGCGTGCCGGCCTCGAGCCGACCGTCTATCAACGCGATGAGAAGAGCTTCGTAGACGTGGTCGGGAGAACCTGCCTGCTGACGCCGCGGGAGGCCGGATCCTTGATTGCCATCAGGGAATCCTAAGGCTGCCAGGCCCCGACGGGCGTCACAGCACCGCCGATACCCCCGCCGCTGCTGGCGGAAGCGCCGGCTGCGTTGGCCGTCGGCCATGCGTCGGGGTTGAGCAGGTTGCGCGGCCGGCGGCCAGAAGCGACGTCGAGGACGGCTTCGAGCGCGCTGGCTGAAACGTCGCGCGTGAAATCCGCAGTCCAGCAAAGCGCGTGCGGCGAGAGCACGACGTTTTCCATTTGGAGGAGCTCGTCGTCGGCCGCCAGCGGCTCGGGCTCGAATACATCCAGCCCTGCCCCGGCGACCCGGTCACGCCGCAGGGCGTCGCGCAACGCGTCCGTATCCACCAGTCTGCCCCTGCCGATGTTGACCAGAAAGGCCGAGGGTTTCATGAGCTCCAGCTCCCGCTGGCCGATAAGCTTCTCGGTCTCAGGCGTAAGCGCGGCACACAGCACCACGTAGTCCGATGCCCTCAACAGCTCCTCAAGGCCGACCAGTTTCACTCCGAGCTCGTCGGCCTTCGGATGGTGGCCGCTGCGGTTGTTGCCCAGCAGCTTGAGCCCGAGCGGAGCCGCCATTCGGGCCAGTTCCGCCCCCACACTCCCAAATCCGACGATACCGAGCGTGGCACCGTCGATAGAAGAGCCGCGGTGCCGTTCCCGTTCCGCCCAAGAGGACGTTCGGGTCAGCCGGTGCTTGGCGAGCAGCTGGTGCGCAAGAACGAGGACCAGGGTGAGGCCAGCGGCGGCGAGCGGCTTGCGCACCGCCGTCGGCGTATTCGTCACCAAGACCCCGGACCGGGTGCAGGCGTCTAGGTCGATCGTGTCGTAGCCAGCGCCGAACCGGGCAACGAGCTTCAGCTGGGGTGCCGCCGCCATTGTCTCCTCACCGAAGTGGATATGACCGAGCGAAAGCACGGCATCCATCCCCTGAAGGTGCTCGCGAGGGATCGGATCCTCGTAACTGGGCAGTACGTGCCACTGGATGCCCGCGTTCGTCAAACGTTCAAGGCCAAGGTCGCCATGGATCGAGGTGCCGTCTGGCCGGACGGCATCGGCGGTGATGGCGACCCTGAACGGTGCCTGCCGGCTCATGCTCCGACTACTTCGGGCGCGCGTTCGGCATCGATCGGCCGGCGCACCAGACCGATATAGGCGACCGCCGCCAGGACCGCAATGACCCCGCCCAGGACGAAGGACGGCGTGTACGAGCCGGTCGCGTCGGCTATCATTCCGGCAATCAGCGGAGAGAACGCACCGCCGAAGTAGCCGCCGAAGTTCATGATGGCGCCCAGGGATGCGACTTGCTTTGTGTCAACGATGTCCCCCGGCATGGCCCAGGCAGCAGACGTCATGGTGGCAATGCACCCCATCGCGATACTCAGCACCACCATGGAGAGGGTGAGGTCGCTGATGAAGGGCACAAGGCATACCAAAACGCCGGAGGCGATCGAGGCGGCCACCATGACATGGCGCTTGGCGGCCAGAGGGCTGGTTCCAGGACGACGTGAGTACCGCGTGATGATGTAGCCGCCGATCAGGCCCATGACTGCCGCCACGAGGTACGGGACTGCCGCAAGGAAGCCTGTGTTGGCGATGCTGACGCCGCGCGCCTGCTGCAGATACAGGGGCAGGAAGACGATAAACATATTCCAAATCCAAATCACGCAGAAGAATCCTGCCATGAGCCCCCAGACTTGGCGGTGCTTGAACAAGGCAAACCAGGACACACTGGCGGCCGAGACGGCAGTATCGGTCCGGTCCCGCTGGATGAGCTCGAACTCCTTCGTGGTGAGCCTTCGGTGCTCCTCCGGCGAGCGGTAGAAGATGAAGAAGCCAACAGCCAGCAACAGCCCGATGACGCCGAGGAACACGAAGATGGCCTGCCAGCCGAAGCCAAGCAAGATCGCAGTGAGGATGGGCGGGGCGATCGCGGGTCCCCACTTGGAGCCGCTATCCCATACAGCGGTGGCCTGCGCGCGCTCCGCACGGGGAAACCATTCCGCGGTTACCTTGGCCGACGCCGGGCTGTTGGGCGCCTCGGTGATACCGAGCAAGGCACGGAAAGTGACAAATTGCCACATCCTACTGCCAAGCGCCATTAACGCTGTCGAAACGCTCCACAGCGCTATGGCGACAAAGTACATGCGACGAGCCCCGAGCTTGTCGATCAGCCACCCCGCCGGCAACTGGCTAAAGGCATAGACCCAAGAAAACACGGTTCCCAGCAAACCGATGTCCGTTTTGGTGAGCGCGAGTTGCTTAATCATTTCCGGAGCCGCGATAGCAATGGCGCTCCGGTCCATGTAGTTCACGATCCCGGCCAGCAGTGCCCAGCCCAGAATCCACCAGCGCAGATTCTTGATGGTCCTGCGAACAGCCGATTCGTGCGGCTTTGATTGAACGGTCTCCGTTGCCACAACCCACTCCTTTGTGTTCTTTGACAGGGCCCGTCATCGTCGGCGGCACCCGCTAATCATAGACCCTATAGGATCTATGGATTCTCGCAAAGGGATCTCGCCAGGTTTTCCTTGATTGGCCCTCAAGTCACCACGGCAACGTTCGCGAGGACCTTGAGCTGCCGGCCGGCGGCGTCGAGCGGCTCGGCGTCGAGCGGCTCGGCGTCGATGCGACAGCGCCAGATCAGAAGCCCGGCCGGATGGGAGCGATCCGGAACCCAGGATATGCGAGTGTTCCCGCCCAAAAAACAGGTGCCGCCCACTCGCGCCCCAGGTGCTGGCCGGCACTTAGGCTCCGGATCGGGCGCCTTCTCGGCCGGCCGTTATGAGGGGCCCATGACACGAGGACAGCTTTCGATCGCGCCGCCAACGACGATGAACGGCTCCGTCCATCCACAGGAGGTCATGATGCGGGCGAGGATGACCAATGAAGTCGTTAACGCCGGTGGTAGCCCTTGGGCTAGCTCTCTGACTGGTCAGCGGGCAGCCTCAAGGTCCGGGCAAGCCGGCACCTCGCCCTCAGGCGTAGCAGTGCCAGCCCCCGGAGGAACACTGTCCTCCCGGGCCAGTGGGAGTGGTCCGTGCCGCACAGATCTCAGGTATGGCGCCTGCACCGGCGCCACTTCATAAGCGACAATCCCATGGCAAATACGGGGCGTAAGGGAAATTCGCCGCGAAGAGGGCGCCACCCGGCTCTGGCGGCCTCGCTTGTAATGGCCGCCTTAGTGATTTATGCAAGCTTTGGTTCGGGAGGCAACGTTCAGGCCAGTACGTCCCCCTGTAACCCCACCGCTCCGGCTCCCTCTAACGCTGACCCCGGCACAGTCGTTCTGGCCGATAACTTTGAAACCAATGATTTCAGTAGATGGACCACTGTCACCCAGTTGGGCGACGCCACCGCCACGGTGCAATCCGCAATTTCCAACTCCCCCGTCTGCGCTGCACAAATACATGTGACCGGGAATAGCGGTTCCGAGGCTAACGTGGTGAAAAATTTGCCGGCTTCGGCCAGGGAAGTTTGGGCCAGCGGCTGGTTTGACATCACGCGCGAAGGCAGCGCCTCGAACAATAACGTACCCACCTTGCGCTTCTTCAACGGCAGCACCCGCCTGTTGGACGTATCACGTCAAAACGGATCGGGCAGCCTGTTCGTGAGATGGCCTACCGGCTCAGGCTTCACCATCATAGGCATGGGGCACATAGCTGTCGGCCAAAAGTTTGCGCTGAAAATTCACCTGGTAGTCAATGGTGCGCAAAGCCAGGTCCAGGTATGGCAGGACGGCACGAAACTCTTTGACCGTTCGAACAGCACGAGCGGGTTTATAGATCTCGGTTCAAATACTTCGATGAATGTGCTCCAGCTGGGGGCAGAGCACGCGATGCAGGATGGCGACATGATCGCTGATGACATCATTTTGAAGACGGTGGCTGCCGGTATACCGGCATCTCCGGTGTTCACCGCGGACACTCCCCCGGGCACCGCCACCGTCCACACCGCCTACAGCTACACCTTCGCCGCGACCGGCAGCCCGGCCCCGACCTTTGCAGTGTCTTCCGGTGGGCTGCCCGGCGGGCTGAGCCTGGACGCCACCACCGGGATCCTCTCCGGCACCCCGACGACGGCCGGCACGGCGACGTTCACGGTCACCGCGACCAACGGGACCAGCCCCGACGCGGTCACCCCACCCCTCACGATCACCGTGGCAGCCTCGACGACCGCCCCTGCCGCTCCCACAGGGGTGAGCGCGACGGCGGGCAACGCCTCCGCGGTGGTGTCCTGGACGGCGCCGGCGAACGGCGGGTCCCCGATCACCTCCTACACCGTGACACCGTCATCCGGGGGCACGGCCCTGGCCCCGGTGACAGTCTCCGGTAACCCGCCCGCGACGACGACGACGACCATCACCGGACTCACCAACGGCACCGCCGACACCTTCACCGTGACCGCGACGAACGCCGTCGGAACATCCGCGCCGTCTCCCGCGTCAGCCCCGGTCACCCCGGCCGCGCCCGCTCCGGGCGTCGCCAACGGCGGGTTCGAATCCGGACTGGCCTCCTGGACCACCGGCGGCGTCCGGGCACCGGTGGCCTCCACCACCGCCCACACCGGCACCGGCTCCGCGCTCCTGGGCCTGGCCTCGGGGGCCGAACCGCTCGGGGACAGCAGCCTGTCCCAGACCATCACCATGCCCGCCACCGGGACCACCACCCTGTCCTTCTGGTACCAGCCCCACACCGCCGACGACACCTGCACCGGCACCACCTGCCGCTACGACTGGATGGAAGCACAAGTCCGCACCACCACCGGCACCACCCTGGCCAGCCTGTTCAAACTCAGCAGCAACAACGGCACCTGGACCCAGCTCAGCACCAACCTCTCCGCCTACAACGGGCAAAGCATCACCCTCTGGTTCAACGTCCACCTCGACGGCGCCAGCCCCGCCGACGACACCTGGATGTACCTCGACGAC
Source organism: Arthrobacter sp. NPDC080073 (assembly GCF_040686575.1). Taxonomy (NCBI): domain Bacteria; kingdom Bacillati; phylum Actinomycetota; class Actinomycetes; order Micrococcales; family Micrococcaceae; genus Arthrobacter; species Arthrobacter sp. NPDC080073. Next base: position 123,254 of record NZ_JBFBKR010000007.1, on the reverse strand, counting down.
ATCACCCTCACCAACACCCAGACAACCCCCACGGCCCCCGCCGCCCCCACCGCCGTGACGGCGACCGCCGGGAACGCCTCGGCAACCGTGTCCTGGACCGCGCCGGCCAACGGCGGCTCCCCGATCAGCTCCTACGCGGTCACCCCGCACGCCGGCGCCACCACCCTGGCCCCGGTCACCGTCACCGGGAACCCGCCCGCCACCAGCACCACCGTCACCGGGCTGAGCAACGGCACCGCCTACACCTTCACCATCACCGCCACCAACGCCGTCGGAACCTCCCCGGCCTCGGCCGCCTCGGCCCCGGTCACCCCCACCGAAACAACCACCACGACCATCACCAACGGCGGCTTCGAATCCGGGCTGGCCTCCTGGACCACCGGCGGCATCCGGGCACCCGTGGCCTCCACCACCGCCCACACCGGCACCGGCTCCGCGCTCCTGGGACTGGCCTCCGGAGCCGAGCCCCTCGGGGACAGCAGCCTGTCCCAGACCATCACCGTCCCCGCCACCGGAACCACCACCCTGTCCTTCTGGTACCAGCCCCACAGCGCCGAAGACCCCTGCACCGGCAACGCCTGCCCGTACGACTGGATGGAAGCACAAGCCCGCACCACCACCGGCACCACCCTGGCCAGCCTGTTCAAACTCTGCAACAACAACGGCACCTGGACCCAGCTCACCGCCGACCTCACCGCCTACAAAGGCCAGACCATCACCCTCTGGTTCAACGTCCACCTCGACGGCTCCACCCCCGCCGACGACACCTGGATGTACCTCGACGACATCACCCTCACCAACAGCTGAATTGCTGGATCTGAACTGTCCGCCGCGACAGAGGGCTCGTGACCTCCACCATCACCGGAGCCTAGGGGGAAGGTCGCCAGCCGTTATCGCCGGAGAACCTCAATCTCGGGGTGGTACTCCATGACCCACTTGGCCATCCGACGCATCCGTCCGTCAGCACCGTCTTCGTGCGTGTGCCGATGCGTGAATTTCCGCTCCCGCGCCCGGCTACATCGTGCTTCTCGTAGCCAAGGTGGTCGTCTATCTCCGCCTCCAGGGCGGTTTCAAGGACGTTTTTCGTTAGTCGGTTCAACAGCCCGTCGGGTCCGACGAGCTCAATTCCCTGCACCTTGGCGTGGGCCACAAGCTGCTGCGCCAACTCGTGCTGATCCACATCAGTCGCCATGGGATCCAGTGTTTCGCTCATAATGAGTCCTCCCCGCCAGGCACGCTGCCCGGCGTGTCAGGCCAACCCTGAATCCACCGTTATTCCCAGTGTCATTATTTTGGGGTGCCGGTTGGTTCGCTCCATCGTTTTTCGCCTCCGTGGCTTATGTCTGTAGTGCGGCCGGCTGGCACTGAGGGACCGGCCGGCCTGGCTTAAGAGGAGCGTGGCATCGCCCCTGATTGGGATATGCCGACCGACCGGTCCTGCACCCCGACCCGTAGACGGAAGGAGACAAGACCATGGTGATCATCGGAATTGATGCGCACAAGCGCTCCCACACGGCCGTGATCGCAAACACGGCTGGCAGGCAGATCGCAGTCAAGACGATCGGCACGACCAGCAACGACCATCTCGCGCTGCTGGCATGGGCGAACAAGCATGATGATCAGGAACGACTCTGGGCGATCGAGGACTGCCGGCATCTGAGCAGACGATTGGAACGCGATCTCCTCGCGGCGGGCGAACAGGTCGTGCGGGTGCCCCCGAAGCTGATGTCCCATGTTCGGGACAGTGCCCGCACGTTCGGCAAGTCCGACCCCATCGACGCTCTCTCGATCGCACGTGCCGCCCTGCGGGAACCCGATCTGCCCGTCGCCCGTCTCCACGGTGCCGAACGCGAGATCCGCCTCCTGGTCGACCACCGCGAGGACCTCGTCGCTGAGCGGACCCGGGTGATCAGCCGGCTCCGCTGGCACCTGCACGAGCTCGATCCTTCATGGGCGGCCCCGTCCAAATTCGACCGGGCCAGCGCGTTCGCACGCATCAAGTTCCACTTGGACGACTTCGCCGGGATCGTCGCCGATCTCGCGCGACGGCTCCTCACTCATCTGCACCGCCTCACCGAGGAGATCGATGAACTCACAGCCGAACTCAGCCGCCGGATCCCGGTCATCGCTCCGGCATTGCTGGCGATCGTGGGTTGCGGGTCCTTGACCGCGGCGAAGATCCTCGGAGAGACCGCCGGCGTTACGCGGTTCCGCTCGAAGGACGCCTACGCACGCCACAACGGCACTGCCCCGCTGCCGGTGTGGTCATCGAACAAGGCCCGGCATCGACTCTCCCGAACCGGGAACAGACAGCTGAACGCCGCGCTGCACCGCATCGCGCTCACCCAGGCCCGCTGCCATCCGGGCGCGCGAGATCTTCTGGCTCGCCGCAAAGCAGGCGGCGACGGCGGCATGGAAGCACTGCGTATCCTCAAACGCCGACTATCCGACGTCGTATACCGAGCTCTGATAGACGATCACGAAACCTCCGAAGCCAGCAAGCTGGTCCTCGCTTCTTGACAGAGGAGCCAGAGACACTCCCGCCGCCACGACAAGGGGTCCGGGGATATATTGAAGCATCTCGGCAGTGTTCATCGCCGCAGAGATAAGACCATGAACATGGTGGATGGTCTTCGGTGAACGGCCCTTGGCCGTCATCGACTTCACCCAGTGATTCATGTGCCGATAATCGAGCTTTGTCCACCGGGATATGACCGATGACGTCCCGCACATGAAGATCCAGCATCGTCTGGTAGGTCCGGGTGGTTCCACTTGAACGCCGGATCAGAGGTCAATATGCTCCGGAATCACTTCGGCCACAGTCGGTACTTTCGACTGGTTCGCGAGGATCGCTTGCTGGGCGATTTCGAAGGATTGTCCGTTCGCGTCCAACAGCCGTTTGAGGGTCTCGGCCTCGGATTCGGACGCAACGGTAAGCCCCTGTTGCTCGCGGCTCTTCGGGTCGCGCCATAGCACCATGAAGGAGGATGTTCCGTCCGTTTTCACGCGTTTGCGGATGCTGGCCACACAAAAAATGCTAGACCCGTGTCAACACTTTTGGGGTTTTTGTCAACAGTCAGGGGCCAAATAGGCCCCTGACCTGCGGAAACACTGTGCCCGAGGTGGGACCTCGAACCGCATTCCAGGCCGCGGAAACACTGGGAAGTCCCGAAAACATGCCGAGTACGCGCCAGTCCGGCCCCGGTACGGCCCAGTCCGAGGCCAAAAGTGTGTATGTTGTACACACCCCAAATCTCACCCTATGGAGTCCTCCACCAACCGCACCTCAAGAACCCCGAACCGTGAGCATTGGGACCCTTTCACAGCACCTACCGTCGGGACAGGTGTTGCTCGATCAGGATGGCACTGCGCTGCAAATCAATGTCACCGGCGGCCACTCCCACAACCAAGTCGAAACCCTCTTCGGTGTTGAAGTCGTGGCGGTAGCCGTTGATCCACAGCAGCAGGACCATGAGCGTCCACGCGGTGCGCTTGTTGCCATCGATGAGCGGATGAAACCTGGCCACGGACTCGAGGAGTGCCGCCGCCTTCATGGCCAGTTGAGGATAGGCTTCCGTGCCCATGACCGTCGTTGCGGGGCGCGCCAATGCGGAGGCGAGTAGGCCGATGTCACGGATGTGGAACCCGTACCGGTCGATCACTTGCAGTGCGTCCTCGATTTCGAGGTACGAACTCATGCATCCTCAAGGCGTTTAAGCAGATCCGCGTCATGGCTCATCACGAAATCCAGACCCTCATTGATCTCGCGGCGGCGGCCGTGCCGTTGCAGGACCAGCTCAGCCCCCCGGAGCAGCAGCGCGGATTTGGATGTGTGCTCCTCGGCAGCAAGTTCATCGAGTCGGCGGTCGAGGTCTTCGGGAACGCGCAGATTCATGGCCATACCTCATGGTACCAAACCAGTACCAGTGACTCCTGAGGTGAGGACGATTCGAACTCCGGACCTCTTCTGATGGGCCGGCATATTTCACTGTCCGCCAAGGCCTTATGACGGACTGAATATAGGCGGGGCTTAGCTGTTTTCCGTAGGAGTCGAGGTATTCTGCGATCGTCGCACGCGGTCAGAGTGGCACAGCCGGCTCGATCAGTTCCTGTTGAGGCAGAACTTGCGTGTCATCAGGGCGTCCTTGTAATGGGACTCGGCCAAGTCCACCTCTGATGAACGTGTGCTTGGCCCGAACACTCCCAGAAGGCTGAAGACGAAGTGCCGGGCTTGGCCTTTCTTAGTCCTTATCACATTCCCAACCGCACTGTCGTAGGCAAGCTGGCGGAGGGCGACGTTCCCGCCGTGACCGTCTCGTGCATAGGCTGTCCACCACTCAGCCACGTGTCCGGTCCCTGACCCCGGTCTTGTGGAATGCTCTGATCATGGCGAGGACAGACCCGGCACCTAACCACCTCGGCACCAAGGAGTGGAACACTCTCAGGCACGCCCACGACAACGTCCAGTCGACCGTTGCACCTGCCTATGACGAAGTATTCTTCGAAGTCTCCGAGCGGGTTCGTGCGTCCGGCAGCATCGGCAAGACGGACATTGGTGCCCTGCTGTTCTGGAAGAGGCTTCGGGCCGACACCAGATGGGTCAAAATGCTGATGGTCATCAGCGACAGCCAGGTTCGCCTCATCACCGAGAAGGCGGTAACCGCGGCCAACAACAACGCGCTGGAGGTGCCCGCTGCCGCGGCAGAAGGCCGGGCCTCTCTGGCCGGACTGCCAGGCTTCGTGCGAGGAGACGCTCTCGCCTCAGCACTGCTGACAGCGGCTGCGCCGCACCGCATGGCCGTGTACGATCGGCGCGCCCAAAATGGACTGGAGAAACTCGGGCTTTCCCTATCCCAAGACCCGGGGCGGTACGGACGCTATATGAAGATCGTCGAAGACTTGTCGTCATCGGCGGTGCACTTTGGCCACAAATTGTCGGCTAGGGAAATCGATTTGGCGCTCTATTGGTTGGGGCGGCCAGCTTCAGCCTCAGCTTGACGTACCCCCACGCCGGACTCCCCGGGTACGCGTTAGGCATTCCTCCTGCGATCGGGTCGGTCTGAGAACAGAGCCGGCACGTGGCGTGGCCGCCAGCGATTTAGGGCACGCCCGTAGTTGATGACGGGTTGTGTAAAGCCTTGTCGATAAAGTCAAAGTGAAGACTAAGCCGAGAAGATGGGGAAACGGTGTCACGTATCGAGTGGAGTCGCTATAGCGGAGACGAGATTGAAGCGGTCGTCGCCATGTTCATCAGCGCGATCTTTCCCTCGGCTGAGCGGATCACCCCATCCAAGGGAGACGGCGGCATTGATGTTCTTGTAAAGACCGACCGGACCCGCGTGTACCAGGTCAAACGCTTCTCGGGTCCGCTGAACGCGAGCCAGGTGAAGCAGGTCAAGAAGTCAGTCGACCGACTCGTCAACGATCCGCGCGTAAGCGATCTAACCATCGATGAGTGGCATCTGGTCATGCCGTGGGACCCGACTCTCGAAGCCAAAAAATGGCTGACCGAATATGTCACCGGAAAGGGACTCCCGGAACCAATCTGGGATGGCCTGACAAAGTGCGATCTTTGGGCGAGCACCTATCCCAATATTGTCGACTACTACCTCGGCGGTAACGCCCAACGCATTCAAGACGCCGCCCTCGCGATCGTTCATGCGGCACGCCTGAAGGACATCGATGACGACGATATAGAAAAATTCAACGTTGCAAACTTCACGAATGAGCTCGAGGAGACAGTCCGCTTCCTCAACAGAGAGGATCCCTTCTACAGTTACGGCGTCCACGTCGAACCCGTTGTCGGGCCACCAACCCCTGAGGATGCACAGGCAGCTCTGGAGCGGGTAAAGCCCGGTGTCGTATTAAGCACCACGCGGAGCAACGGCCAAGTGTCTGTGCAGGTCGATGTCTACCCCAGAAACGCCGTGGCTACCGAACTGAACCCGATATTCGGCAAATTGACCTTCTCCGCGGAGAAGGGATCGCCGGAGGAGAGAGCCCTCAGGGACTTTGTGAAATTCGGCAGCCCACTCGACCTCCCGCTCGGCACGGTGGGTGGCTCCCTGCAGGCTCCGGGAGGGCTCGGGGGAGACTTCGAGAAAGGCGCGATTCGACTGATTCCAAACTCAACCGGCAATGACGTTGGTCAAGACCTCCGCATGATCCTCTATGACGGAGACGGGAACCAATCTGATGTGATGATCCTCAATCGACGCCATACCTCGTCCGGATTCCCCACCGAAGAAGGGGTGAGCGGACTCGAAGCGAAGCTCGTCGATGAATCCCGCATTTTGGAGATTCTACTGAGGTTCGATGCAGAAACGCAGGGTCAAACCGCTGAATTCACCGTCAACCGGCCCGACGGTCGGCTCGCTACCGAAGTTCTAGCCTCGCTCGAGGCCCACCAGCACATGCGGGCACCTTACACTCTGACACTCGCACCCCGGTTCGGGCCAATCCCACCATATCGCCAGGATCTCCCCGAAATAGACCCGGAACCTGACTCTCCACTGCTTTGGTATCAAGTCGCCAAGTCTCTGTGCCTGATCCAAGAGCACACCCCTCTTGCTCTTCATGTCCCGGACCTGACGAACACGGACGATGACGTAATTCAAACGATCATCTCTACCGGCGCTCTCCTGAATGGCAAGTCTGGCGTCAGGGAAGCGAACTGGGTGCGGACCGAGCACAGAGCCGACACAAACCCGGACGCCACCACCATAGGCTTCGTCGTGCCTTGGGAGATCGAACTCGCCGAAGGGAGGGTCGACCTCGGCAACCTAGCGTGCTTTTTCTCCGGCGCCATGAGTGAACGGGCAAAGGAAGAGCCCGACGGTTTGTTCGATGTGTGGACTGTTACAGATGGCAAGCTGATGTTCAGAATGCTGACAAGCGAGGAGCAAGCGGCATTGCAGGCGACCAAATAACAGGTCAGATACTCAAAGGGGAAGCCCGTTCGTGCTCTTACATGAGGGCGTCCAGTTTCTCCCAGAAGGCAGCGCGCAGGGCTTTGCGGATTCCTTGCAGGGCGGTTTTGATTTCGCCGATCCGCTGGGCGCAGTCTTTCAACAGGACCCGGTCAATTTCAACGGGGAGAATTGGCCTGTCTGCGAGCAGCTCGACCAGGTCCCCCTGGGTGATTAAGCCATACCAGCTGGCTGCGACGCTCTCCCCCACGTCCTGGGCGACGTCCATGAGGCTGACCTCCGGGGCTATCGGAGTTCCGGCACCTCCCGAACTGTAGACAAGGCGCTTCCGCACAATGAGGCCGCGGCGGCGATCGCAGCCTCCACAGTTGGAGCGGTCATACCACCATCGTCCCATCCGGGACTGACAGTCCGATGGACCGGGGCGCGCATGCCGGGCAACGGCTCACTTCTCGACCCAGCGCTGACACGAACACAAAATATTGCCCCACAAACAGAGGAACCAGTATCCAGTCCGCAAGACGCCACCCACAGGAAGGAAGCCAGCATCCCGCTAGGCACACGTCCTGTTACCCTCGGGGCAGCGCGCCATGGATAAGCAAGCGCCGATCACGCCAGATCCACCGCAGCGCAACGAGAAGACCGCATACAAGGAAATCAACCCCGACGGGTAGACAAAAACACCAAGTACCCGCACTTAGAGGCCCAAAAAGGGCCTCTGAGCTGGGAAAACGTGCCCGAGGTGCGACTCGAACCGCATTCCAAGCCTTGGAAACACAGGGAACTCCCGAAAACATGCCGAGTACGGCCCAGTCGGGCACACGTACGGCCCAGTCCGACGGCAACGGTGTGCACATTGTGCACACCCCGTCTTTCCCATCAGCCTGCGACCCCCTCAGGACCTACCGTCGAATCAGATGTTTCTCGATCAGGACGGCGCTGCACTGCAATCCGATGTCGTCGGCGGCCACTCCCACCACCAGGTCGAAACCCGCGTCAGTGCTGAAGTCGTGCAGACAACCGTTGATCCACAGCAGCAGTACCATCAGCGTCCAGGCGGTGCGTTTGTTGCCGTCGACGAGCCGAAGAAACCTGGCCACGGATTCCAGCAGGGCGCCCGCATTAGTGGCAAGTCGAGGATGGGCTACCGCGCCCATGACCGTCGTTTGCCTGGCGGCCCAAAGGCCGAAGCGAGCAGCCCGATGTGACGAATGTGGAACCCGTACCCGTCGATCACCAGCAGCGCGTCCTCAATTTCTAGGTACGAACTCATGCATCCTCAAGGCGTTTAAGCAGCTCCGCGCCATGGCTCATCACGAAATCCAGACGCTCACTGATCTCGCGACGGCGGCCGTGCCGTTGCAGGACTAGCTCGCCCCCCTGGAGCAGCAGTGCGGACTTGGACGTGTGGTCGTCGGAGGCAAGCTCATCGAGACGGCGGTCGAAGTCTTCGGGAACGCGCAGATTCATGGCCAATCTCATGGTACGAAACAAGTACCAAAAAGGTGACTCTCTGCTGCGGCGCGGGCGGCATGCTGGGGACACGACAGGTTCTCAAGGTCTCGAGCTGCCGTAACCCGTACGGATATGTACAGGGAGTCTGCCCTGTCCGGCGGAACCGGCTTCTTACCTAGGTGAGCCTCTGACCTTACAGTGCGACGATCCGTTTTTACGAAGGTTCGGCGAGGAGCGCGCGCACCTGATCGCTCACGTTCTCGGTCACGCGGTCGACACTAAGCGACTGGAACACCGTCGCGCTCATATTGATGAACATGATCGATGAGATGATCGCGGCCAGTTGCTGTGCATCTGCCGCACGAGACGGGGCTCTGTGGCGGATGACTTCCGCGACCTCGGCGTCGACCCGTGCGGCCAGAGCCAACGCCGTCTTATGGTGCGGTTCTTCCGGGTCGCCGAAAACCAACTCCCTCAGATAGGCGCGGCCGTTCTCGACCTGAACCCGATTCCGCTCGATGATCGGTCGAACGATCGCCATGATCCCTAGAAGGGGATCCGTCTCGCGTCGCGCGGCAGCAACGCCAAGATCGATGGCTTCGGCGAAAGCGGCGTTATGGACCAGCAACAGAAGCTCTGCCTTCGTCTTGGCGTAGAAGAAGAGAGTGCCTGTTCCCACGTCAGCGGCGTCGGCGATCTGCTGGGTGGTGACCTCGTTGACGCCGTGCTCGCTGAAGAGTTGGTATGCGGCGGCCGTTATCCGGGCGAGTTTTTCTTGCTTGTTCCGCTCACGGCGGCCAAGGGCGATGTGATGCGAGCTCATGGATTCATTTTTCCACGGGAATAAAAATGGAGTGCGTTCGATTTTGATTAGAGTCAATATAACAACACGAGGGAGAGATCATGCAAAAACTGACCGACGCGGTAGTTCTGGTTACCGGAGCGAACGGGGGGATCGGAACCGAGTTCGTCCGACAGGCGCTGGAGAAGGGAGCAGCAAAGGTGTACGCGACGGCCCGCACGCCGAAGAGCTGGGACGATAATCGCGTCGTCCCGCTCCGGCTCGACGTGACGGATTCAGCGTCCCGGGCGGCTGCCGCTGAGGCGGCTCAGGACGTCACTGTACTCATCAACAACGCAGGCATAGTGATCGACGGCGACTCCATCTCGGCGCTGTCAGAGGACGAGATCCGCAGGACGATGGAGTCGAACTTCTTCGGCCCCGTCCTACTCGCCAGGACGTTCGCCCCGATCCTTGGTGCGCACGCGTCGTCCGTTCTTATCGACATCCATTCGATCGCGAGCTGGTACGCGTGGGGCGGCGTTTACAGTGCTTCGAAGGCTGCGCTCTGGTCTGCGACGAACTCGCTTCGGCTGGAGCTAGCACCGCAAGGCACGCACGTCGTAGGGGTTCACATGGGCTACGTCGACACCGCGATGGCCGCTCAGGCCAGTGGGCCCAAGATGGACCCCCATGAGCTGGTGCGACTCGTCTTGGAAACCGTAGAGAACGACGGCTACGAGGTCATCGCCGACGAGCTCACTGCCTCCGTCAAAGCCGCCCTCAGCGGCCCGATCGCTGTGATGTACCCCGAACTGCACGAGCACAGTGCCTGAAACCCTCAGCCCAGCGAAGAGAAACGGACACACACGATCATGGCCACCACGAAACCCTCCCACAGCGAGCAAGTCCTTTACCGTGACGCCACTACCCTCACCATTCCGGCGGACGGCGTCCAAGTCGCATACCGGGACCTCGGCCCCCGCCGCGGGGTACCGCTGATCTTCTTCACCCATGTCTCGGGGAACCTGGACAACTGGGATCCGCGGATTGTGGATGGCATCGCCGCGAACCGCCGGGTTATCACCTTCGATTACCGCGGCGTCGGTGCATCCAGCGGAAAGGTACGCCCCACGATCGAGCTGATGGCCGGGGACGCCGCAGACTTCATATCCGCACTCGGTCTCGATCAGGTCGACGTCCTCGGATTCTCCCTGGGCGGCATGGTGGCTCAGGCACTCGTGCAGAGCAAACCGCAGCTGATCCGTCGGCTCATTCTGGCGGGAACGAGTCCGGCCGGCAGCCCGGCCCTTGGCAAATTGACGCGTAGGTCGGATATCAACCTCGCTCGGGCCGTAGTGACCCTTCGCGACCCGAAGGAACTCCTCTTCTTCCCTCGAACCTCCGAAGGAAAAGCTGCGGCCAAGGATTTCCTCCGCCGACTGAAGGAACGCACCACCGGTCGCGATAAGACGATATCCTTCCCCGGTTATCGCACCCAGCTCAAAGCGATTCAGCGTTGGGGCCAGGATGCCGACCAGGAGCTTGGAACGATTCAGCTGCCGGTGCTGGTGGTCAATGGCGACAACGATCAAGGGGTCCCCACGAGCGACACCATAGATCTCGCGCGGCGTCTTCCGAACAGTCAACTCGTCCTCTACCCTGGCTCCGGACACGGCGCGATCTTCCAGTACCATCGAGAATTCGTGGAAACGGTCCTCGCGTTCCTCACTGGCAACGGGTAACGATTGATTCGGCGTCCCGGGCGGGAGATGCTGAGTCCACCCCGGGAGCCGATGACCTGACCGCCGACGTCGGCGAGACTACTGAGATGTCGATGCCCACCAGGGCCACCGCTGCGATGCCCCGCCGCACGCGCAAGGACGACGACCGACGTAGTCGCCTGATCGAAGAGCTCGAGTCGATCTTCCTGTCCGCGGGATTCAGCGGGCTCACCTCGAAGATCTGTGCAGACGTCTTCGCTGCTCAAACATTACCTTGTATTCCGTAGCCAGCACCCTGGAGTGACGGAAATCCCCGCCTGCGGAGAAGCCCGGCCCCTCACCCGCCAGGACCACCACCGCAGTATCTGTATCAGCTGCGACCTCGTCGACCTGCCTTTCCGAGGCGGTCGTCAAGGCGTTGTTCAGAGCGTTCCGCTTGGTCGGCCTATTCAGGAACAGCCAGGGAACCGATCCTCTCTGTTCCACCCGGAGGGGCTGCGATGTCGCCCCTGTCCTGCCTTCGCCAGCTCCGACCGCCGCACCTCCCGCAGCACGAACCGCTGAGTCTTACCGCTCGGCGTCTTCGGAAGTTCCGGTACGAAATAAACGGCACGCGGGTAGGCGAGCGCCGCGTGGTTGGTCTTAACGAAACAGTTGAGGTCATCCTCCAAGGCCGCGGACGCCTCCCAGCCGGTGCTGAGAACGACGAACGCCTCGAGGTCCTCCCCTCGGTCGGCGTCGGGAGCCGCGATGGCCGCTCTCTCCGCGACGGCCGGATGTTCGCTTCGACTCGATCTCGAAGGGCCCGACCCGTGAGCCGACCGCCTCCCTTCTTTGCCCGTCGAAAATACCAGATAACGGCACGACATAGACCCATCCCAAACGATTATTGGTGAGCCTCAGCGATAACAGGCAGTATGGAAGACATCATCCTCGTTGCCTAGCCGGCCCTATCTTTATGGTGCGCTCCTCCAAGTACTGACACCATGAGCACCGTACCGGAGTTCCAACCGACGGCTCACTGCACCCGCAAGAGGCCACACAGTTAAAGGACCTTGGCCTGAGTCGATACGAAGGAGGCCGCCACGCACCGCCCATCCGCCCAAGGCTCAGCGCTGCCGTTTATAATCACCGGCATCATGGTCTTGGCTCTGAGTCTCCGGGCCCCGATCATAGCCCCTACCACTGTGATCGGTGATATACAGGCCGGTACTGGGCTGTCCGCGGCCGGCGCCGGTCTGCTCATCGGTATCCCGGTGCTGCTCTTCGCGATTGCGACTCCCTTGGCGACCCGGACCATCCGCCGCTTCGGCCCGGAAACAACCGTGATCCTGTGCCTGATCGGCGTGCTCGCAGGCACAGTCCTGCGCTCCATTGGAGGGGCTGCCGTCATGCTGTTGGGCACGGCGATCATAGCAACCGCCATGGCGCTGGGTAACATCGTGGTGCCGGTCATCATCCGCCGCGATGTTCCGTGGCGCAAAGCGGCGGCTGCCACCGGCGCGTACTCGGCGACGGTAAACGTCGGCTCCATGGTCGCCTTAGTCAGCACTCCGCCGTTGGCCACGCTGGTCGGCTGGCGGGCCGCGATCGCCGCCTGCGGCGTCGTTACCGCAGCCGGCCTAGCTTACTGGCTGCTCAGAGAGTGGCCGCGACTCCACTCGCCGACCGCAAACAGCCCGCGTATCTCGGACGGTCCTGGGGCGGCTGCCGCCACGGCAGACCCGCTGACGAAGCATACTCGGAATCGGCGGATCGTCGCTCACCTGATTCTGACATTTTGCGGCCAGACCGCCGCATTCTATGGCACCACTGCGTGGCTGCCGTTGCTTTTGTCCGAGACCCGGGGCCTGGGCCCGGCCGCATCCGGCGCTACAGCGTCTCTCTTTCAGGTTGCAGCCATCATCGGCGCGTTCGGAGTCCCGCTCTTAGCCGCGAGGACTAAGATGACGATGACGATCGCCGTCATCGCGGTTTTTTGGGTTGCGCTGCCCGTCGGGTTGCTAGCCGCACCAGAGGCGTTCGTGCTGTGGTCCATAATCGGCGGGGTCGCGCAAGGGGGCGGCTTCACTGCAGTATTCGCCATCGTTTCGCAGATTACCCAAAGCAATGCCGAGGCCGCGTCCGCTTCGGCGCGCATCCAAGGCGTTGGTTACCTCGCCGCCACTGTAGCCCCGCCGTTGGCCGGATGGCTGAACACCTCTACCGGCGGTTGGACCGCGCCTCTACTCCTAGTCCTCGGTGCCACCTTCATGTTCACCATAAACGGGCTATGGGCCGCCCGGCTGTCCGAACGAAGGACCAACCATGCGCCCAACCGTGTCACCCAGCCGATGTAAATATCAGGAATCGGAAATCCCGCCCTGGCAGGTAACACGAACATCGCCACAGCCACCCGCGCCGCCGGCAACTGCCCCAAGCCTGCCCTGCAACTCGCCGGTATCACCATCGTCTAAACGCCGTTGCCGGAGTCCTGGCTCTGGAAGCGGGCCTGTCACCAGCGGACCGCCAGACCCCTGACACTTTCGAATCCGAGCGACGAAAGGCAACGGGATTGAGTCATGGCCGAGGAGCGGCCACAGCAACGCTTTCGCTAGTCGCAAAATCAGTCACATCAGACCAAATCTGTGGCGCGCTTGCGAGGGGCGTCGCCGCTGGGAAACGGGCTGCTGCCGAGGTCGTCTCCAAAGGACCTGCATAACCGCTAAACGTCTCCCATGCGGGTGACGTTAGAACTCAGTCGGCTTGCGGGGCTTTAAGACCTTAAACTCGGTCGACGCTGGCTTCAGTGAATCTATTAAGCCGTACCACACTTCCGGTTCGGTGAGTGCGGCCTCATGAATCGCGAACGCGACGGGAGGTTCAATGAGGCGCAGGTAGTTAACAGCGTCGGCCAGGCTCTGCCACGGGCCCGAGACGGGCAAGGCTAGGATCCTGGCGTCGAGAGCCGGCGTCAGGAATTCGTCGCCAGGGTAAAGCAGACCCGGCTCAGTGAAATAGAAGCCGATATTTGAAGTATTCGGTATATCAGGGTGAATGGTCGCGTGCTCACCGCCAACAGTCTCGAGTGCGACGCCTCTGACGTCGAACTTGTAGCCTGAGGAGACGAGTTTGATTCGCGTGGGCTCAATAGATTCCGGCACCTCACGGGCGATCGCGCGGTCGAGGACCAACGTAGCATCCGGATTCGAGTCCATCAGAGCAGAAACGCGCGCCCTATCAAAATGGTCGAAGTGCTCGTGGCTGATCAGGATCGCGTCTAGGGACCGGACTTCCGAGAATCCTTTGGCTAACGTTCCCGGATCTATCAGAACCCGGGTCCCCGCAATTTCCACGAGAAGGCACGCGTGGCCAAAATGCGTTATTTTCATTCGATCGTGTCCACATCATCTGTCATGTCGCTCCTATATGGCTCAACAATGTTTCATGTCCGTTCAGGAAACCTCAGAAGTCCCGACTCCCAGGAGTCCTCAGACGTGAAAACGCCCGAACCTGCTGGCGCCGCCGACCAGACCTTGGTCCGGGTCACTCTATAGTCCATTCCATGCTTTTGTTCCGCCCCTCCTTCAGCCAGAGTGTACAGAGCGCCGCAATCGCCGCAATCACCGCGAGGACAACTCCGAATGCGATTGGACCGTACGATGACGCAGTGATGATAGGCGCGACGATTGGAATGACCCCGCCGCCGACTACCGCCGCCAGCTGATACGACAATCCCACCGCTGTGTAACGATACTGCGTCGGAAACTGCTCAGGGATCAGGACGCCGAGAGCGCCGAGCGTGACCCCAGCCACAAGTGTGGTAGCACACAGCGCCACGGCAAACGTGACAACACCGGGCACCGCGAGAACAGGGAAGAGAGCCATGCCCCAGATCACGCCAAACACCTGCGCTACAGCAACCACTGGTCGTCGCCCATAATTGTCCGAAATCACGGCGCTGACACAAGACGATGCACCGTAAATAAGACCGGCAAGAGCCGTCACGCCTAGCACTTCGTTTTGTGAAAGGCCGAGTCTATCGACACCATAATGTGGAATGAAGGTTTGCACACTGAAATAGAATGCAAATGTGGTGAGGAGAGCTCCTCCCGAAAGCGCGATTGTCCACGGCTGTTGCTTCACTGCCCCCAACAGGGGCTGTCGTGTGGTTTTACCCCGAACTTGCTCCTTCGCAAAGATGGGCGTTTCCTCAACCCTCATACGAATGTAAAAAGCGATGAGGACAAGGATCCCACTGGCGAGGAAGGGGATCCTCCAAGCCCATTCTTGGAATGCGCTTTGCCCGAATGAACTAACGCCGAGAAGAGTCAAAGGACCCAAAACATTCGCCAAGCCATTGCCCACTTGAGGGAACATGCCATATAGTCCTCGACGACCGGAGGGCGCGTGTTCGGTCGCGAAGAGCTGTGCCCCCGCCCACTCGCCTCCAAATGCTAGCCCCTGAAAAGCGCGGAGAGTCACGACGATAATGGGTGCCGAGACACCGATACTCTGTGCCGACGGAACCAGACCCATAGCCACCGTGCAAAGACCCATGCCGAGAACCGTCGCAATGAGCGTTTTTTTCCTGCCATAGCGGTCCCCTAGATAGCCGAAGAGAATCGCCCCGGCCGGTCGCGTCACAAAGGCAACTCCCAGTGTTGCCATTGATGCCACCATAGCCGCGGAAGACCCGAGCGATGGGAAAAAAGTATGTGGAAAGACGAATGCCGCCGCAAAGCCATAGATCCCGAAGTCGTAACTTTCGACCAGCGCTCCGGCGCCGGCTGCGAATGCCACGCGACGGGCGTGCCCTGGACGCTTCGTGACTTCCAGTGTCCCTGCTTGATCCCCTAGCACGTGACTGAATCCTGAACGTGCCCCAGCGAGGCTTCGTTCGAAAATGGCATTGACCCGCTCCCGTCCAGTCGGCGCAAATCATCGTCGACACGACATTGACCGGACCGAGATGAAAGAAGAGATCCTGGGAAGCCTAGCGGATTCTGAACGAGGACAAGGGTCTTGGACCCTAACCGAGGTCCCTGGAGCCGTTCCTGATTGCTGAGGATCTTTTCCGGTGGGCTACTTGGACCCAGGTCCGGATGGCTGGTGTTATGCGTGGTCATAGGAGAACTCTTCTCATCTTCCTTCTTATGCGGCCCGGGCTTGGCAGCTTTGGCATCGCCGGGCGGCCGAAAGTAATTTGCAGTATCCTGATCGGGCTTTGCTCAGGTGGTGTTCTCCAAATCCATCGGAAGAGAAGATCCGGTGCATTCGCATGCGGTCGAGACATAAGCGCCTTGGCCTCCAATATGTGGCGCGGAGTATCCGGTCTGCAAATAGTCATTTGTGATGAGGCCATAATCCGCTGGGATGTCCCAGTTGCAGGC
Organism: Arthrobacter sp. NPDC080073; assembly: GCF_040686575.1. Classification (NCBI taxonomy): domain Bacteria; kingdom Bacillati; phylum Actinomycetota; class Actinomycetes; order Micrococcales; family Micrococcaceae; genus Arthrobacter; species Arthrobacter sp. NPDC080073. The sequence continues at coordinate 106,993 of NZ_JBFBKR010000007.1, read as the reverse complement.
GCCGACAATTCAACCGCAGGGCTTCCCCGTGGATCGCTTCGGTGGCCAGTCGCTCGAGCCCAAAAAGCCGCGCTGGCTCAAGTCGCGATCCCTCTCGAACCCTGGCCGTCCAACTAGTCGACCTATGTTTGTGTCTGCTCTCGCCAGGAGGCTACCTGCCGACCGAAAAGCGTATGTTGCCATAGTGGCTCCGGTTCTTGAGTGACTTTTGGGTGTCGTCTTTTCCGGATTCGACGCACAGAGGGGCTGAGCAACGAACCCGCGAATACTAGGCCTGGGGCGGACCAGGGCGCTGGGGGGCCCTATCGCAACCTCCCAGTTCGTGCGGCAGACGCGGTCTAATGGGACTAGCGATTACCGGGCCCCCTCCCCGGAATAGCGCAGCGCTCTTGGCGCACCCAAAGCACACAAGGAGATTTTTATATGCGTGGAGTTGTCATGTACACCGCCGGGGACGTACGGGTAGAGGAACGTGAGGACCCGAAGATCATCGACCCGACCGATGCGATCGTCAGGCTCAGCGCGACCTGCATCTGTGGTTCGGACCTGTGGGCCTACCGCGGCATTGAGCCTGTAGACCACACAGTGATGGGGCACGAATACGTCGGCATAGTCGAGGAGATCGGCGCTGAGGTGAAGAACGTGAAGGTCGGCGACTTCGTCGTCGGATCCTTCGTTATCTCGGACAATACTTGCGAGATCTGCCTGTCCGGCTTCCAGTCTAAGTGCGTGCACGCCGAGTTCGTCGCTCAGATCGGCACTCAGGCCGAGAAAGCCCGCATCCCGTACGCAGACGGAACGCTGGTGGCAACGCCTGGGCAACCCGACCCGGAGCTGATCCCGTCTTTGTTGGCAGCCTCCGATGTGCTCGGCACCGGCTGGTTCGCCGCGGTCGCCGCCCAGGCGGGCCCCGGCAAAACGGTCGCCGTCGTCGGCGACGGGGCTGTGGGCCTTATGGCGATCCTGGCCGCCAAGGAACTTGGCGCGGAGCGGATCATCGCGATGAGCAGGAACAAGGACCGGCAGGATCTGGCCAAGTTCTACGGCGCAACCGACATCGTCGAAGAACGCGGCGACGAGGGCATCGCCAAGATCAAGGAGCTGACCGGCGGGCTGGGCGCTCATTCTGTCGTCGAGGCTGTCGGGACGCAGGAAGCCTTCATGCAGGCCATCGGCGCGACACGCGGGGGCGGACACCTCGGCTATGTCGGAGTAAACTACGACGTCCACGTCCCCGGCTTCGAGCTCTTCTTGGCCGGCATCCACACCCTCGGCGGCCCTGCACCGGTGCGCCGCTTCCTGCCGAACCTCATCCAGATGATCTGGGACCGGAAAATCGATCCTGGCAAAGTCTTCGACCTCACCCTCCCCCTCGAGCAGGCTCCCGACGGGTACAAGGCGATGGACGAGCGAACCGCCACCAAAGTCCTCCTCACCCTCTAAACCAGCACGGCGGGGGCCGCAGTGCCCCCGCCCTCTCACTTAGGCATAGCGTGATGACATGAGTAAGAAAGACGACGTCCGGAAGTTCCTCATCTCCCGGCGCGCGAACGTCACACTCGCCCAGGCCGGGCTGCCCGACTTCGGTGACCAACGGCGGGTGCCCGGGCTTCGGCGCGAGGAGGTCGCGCAACTCGCTGGGGTCAGCATCGATTACTACACCCGGCTGGAGCGCGGCAACATCCACGGCGCATCCGAGAGCGTGCTCAACGCGATCGCCCGGGCCCTACACCTATCTGATGTCGAGCGGGAACATCTACTGGACCTTGCCCGCATCACCCCAGCGATAACCAACGCCTTGAGAAGAACGACGGCGCACGTCCCCGTCCGCCCATCCGTCCAGCGAGTGCTGGACAACTTGGCTGTGCCCGCCGTTGTATACAATTCGCGGCAAGACCTCATCGCCTCGAACCTTCTCGGGCGTGCTCTTTTTTCGCCCCACTACGAGTCGGACCGGCCCAACATCGCCCGCTTCATCTTCCTCGACTCCCGCGCCAAGGTCTACTACGCAGACTGGCCGCTGGCCTGCAGTCTGACAGCCGCGATGCTCCGCTACGAGGTGGGCCGCGACCCTCTCAACGCACAAATGACCGAACTAATCGGCGAACTCGCGACGCGCAGCCCCCAGTTCCGGAAAGACTGGGCCGATCAAGACGTCCACGAGCACCGCACCGGCCAGAAGGTGTTTGTCCACCCTGAGGTAGGTGCCATCGACCTCACCTACGACGTATTCGGGATGCCGGGCGAGCCAGGACTGTTCATCGGCACATACACTCCGGAAACGGGTTCCGAATCGGCCGACAATATCAAACTGCTCGCCAGTTGGGGCGCCACTCAGGAGTTCCGCGCGAGTCGACCTTCTGACACGTGAAACTCAATCGAAGCAGGCGGAGCGAGGCATTTGATCCCCTAGCCTCGGGCTGGCGGTTGTGTATTCGGGGGCAGGGCCAGCCTGCTGTTTGTGTGACTAGGCCTCGTGAGGCAGGTTGACCCGTTGTGCAAGCTCGGCAGCTCTCGGTCGGATTCCGTGGTGGAACAGCATGCCTTCGGGCAGTCCCTGGACCATCGCGGTGGAACCGGAGATGTCGATTGTGATCCGGCTGTCTGCCATGGGAGCGTTGGTGATGTGCAGGTCTCCGTAAGATGCAGGGAGCACGGGATCCAACCAGAGGCCGCCCCGGGCAACGTCGGCGTAGTAGCCCATCAGGTTCTTCACCAGTTGGATGGGGGTTGTCGCGGCCCAGGCCTGCGGTGAGCATGCCGTGGGATACGGGACGGGCTCGTCGAAGTGCTCACGGCTGAAGCCACAGAACAATTCGGGCAACCGCCCTTCCGAGTACTCAGCCGCTTCAAACAGGGCCGTGGAGATCCGCTGCGCCTGCTCCACGAAGCCGTAGCGCACGAGTCCATTTGCGATGATCGCGTTGTCATGGGGCCACACTGATCCGTTGTGGTAGCTGGCGGGATTGTAGGCGCCCATGTTGCTTGCCAGGGTTCGCACGCCCCAGCCGCTGAACATTTCCGGGGACATCAGCCGTTCGACAACAAGAGGGGCTTTGTCCTCGTCGATGATGCCAAACATGAGGCATTGGCCCATGTTGGAAGTGCACGCGTCGACCGGCCGCTTGCGGCCGTCCAGGGCGACAGCGTAGTAGCCACGATCGGGCAGCCAGAACTGTTCGTTGAACTGACTCTTTAGCCGCGCCGCGCGGTCCCGGTACTTGGCCGACAGGTCCATGTCGCCGGCGTCGTACGCCATCCAGGAGCGGGCGAGATACGCGCTATAGACGTAGGCCTGTACCTCGCACAAAGCGATTGGCGGCTCGGCCAGGGTCCCGTCGGCAAAGTTGATGCCATCCCAGGAATCCTTCCAGCCCTGGTTGATCAGGCCTCGGTCGTTGAGCCGCGCATACTCGACAAAGCCATCGCCATCCTTGTCCCCGTAGTTGAGGATCCAGTCCAGCGCCCGGTCGACGTGCGGCAACAGGGTTGAGATCGTTTCTGCGGCGAAACCCCAGCGGCTGACTTCGCCGAACAAGGCCACAAATAGCGGGGTGGCATCCACGCTGCCGAAATAAGTAGATTTACCCCCTAGCGACAGCCTGCTGGAGACGTCGAACCTCACTTCATGCAGGATTTTTCCGGGCTCCTCTTCGCTCATCTCGTCCACTATCCTCCCCTGGCGGTCCGCCAGAGTCTGGATGGTGCCGAAGGCAAGGGACGGATCCACTGGCAGGGCCATGAGCGACGCCCAGAGCGAGTCGCGTCCGAATAGAGCCATGAACCACGGGGCGCCTGCGGCAACGACCACCCGCTCCGGGTGGTCGGGATCCTCGATGCGAAGCGCACCCAGGTCATCGTAGCTGCGCCGAAGGGTACGTTCGATTGAGCGGTTGCCGATGTGCAACACAGGAATCTTGGAGACCCACTCCTGGCGGCGCCGGTCTCGAGGAGAGATTTCTCCTTCGTCCGGCCGAACAAACCGTGCCATGCCACCGCTTGTGTCGGCGAGGGGCACCGCGCTCACTGTGGCACTCCACTTTCCGTTTCCAGGCACACTGATTCGGTAAATCAGCCGATCAGGGGCAATGTCGGCCCCCACGGCCGACACCACAACACCTTTCCTGATGTCCTGCCACGCAACCCGGATGGTTAGTGAATCAGCGTCAACGTCACGGGACTGCTCCCAGCGCCGCTGTATTCGTGCTTCCTTCACCTCGAAGAGGTCCGCGAAGTCCGCATCTATTTCAAGGGCCACTAAGCATTCGGCAGCGTCCGGCGAGTAATTCCGAACGGTAATCTGTTCCAGGATTCCGGCCTCTACCTCCCGGAAGCGTTCGATAATCAGTGGGCTGTCAGCGTAGACATTGGAGCGCGGTACGCGCCCGACAAACACGCCGCGGAACGGTTCCCTCGCCTTCGCGGCTAGGGGCTCCAAAGGGGCGCCGTTGATAGTAAGGTTCCAGCGGGACAGAATACGGGCGTCTTCCACAAACAGCCCGTGCGGATGCTCCGGGTAGATGTCACCATTGGCTGATGAGATGCAAAAGGATGAGCCCTCAACCAAGGTAACCGAGCCTGCCCCGACCGGCCCGGCAGCCGTGTCAGCATTCCATCCAGCCATCCGGGCTCCTTCAACCGATTGACTCCAACGGCTCAGCACGGCGAGGACCACAACCGGCCGCTTGCTGACGACGTTACGCCGGTGGGGCACTTGATGCCAGCCCGGCAAGCGCCAATCGCCGGCGAAGCTGTGGCGAGTCCCGTCGTTAAAATCAGCGAATTCAGGCGTGGATGGTCGGAGCAACACACTGTCGGGGCAGCCTGAACTATTCGCTGTACTCTCATGTTGTAAGAGAAGTCGTCCTGGTGCCAGTCCCACCAGACGAACAGGCCATCGAAAAGACACCGGGATCGGCTCAGAGGCAACGGATCACGTTCAGCAGGACTGGGCGGCCATCGTGTTAGCCAGGCGCAAGGCCAGCCACCATTCATCGGGGCCAGCACCCCTTGACAGATCTATGAGCATAGTCGTCATTGAGCACACTCATTTGTTGAATGCAGTGCGCTCATCCGGCCTGCGCTCGAGCACGTGAGCGAAGCGTCGGGCAAGTCCACTTTCCTCGCACTGGCTACTGGTACCGACTATCTCTGAGTGAACGCCCTGCAGTAGGACAAGGCCCTGCCTCTGGCCGTCCGGCCCGACGAGCGAAAGCGGTTGATCGGCGAGGCACTTTTCCACGGCCTGCTCGCAGTCGATCCTGCCGTCCGCTCCGATGATGCGCAGCGTCATGCGCCGGAGATTGCCGACGCGGAGCACTGCGGCCTCGCCCCTGGTCTGGACACCCAGCAGGCCGGATTCCTGTGTCGCTGTCGCGGTCACCACGCGCGCAGCGACCACCGTTGCCGGCTCGACGAGCCGCCTTCCGAAATCGCGATTCATCATCATCGGCGACCGGAGACGCAAGGGACTGGTCCATGTGCTGCCGGCCAATCAGGATGGCTGTAATCCTGGGCGGCTCGAACGAGCTGGTGTCTGGGGCGCCCGGGTGCGGGCGCTAGTCCCGCCATCGCGTGGTCGTAGATGACGGCCATTTTCTGTCGTACGGGTGGAACCGCACCTAACGGAGCTGTAGAGAGTCCGGCGCCTCGAGAGGGCACGCCGGGTTCGGCGATCGCCCACAGAAACGGACCAGTATGGCAACAACCGGGCACCGCACTGTGGGCCGAGCAACCAGAGCATTGTCCACGGGGTGCTGCTAGCCCCGGTCGGCTCTCGGACCACTCGGTGCTGCCGCGGTCAAGCGTGATGGCCTCATCTGTCCGCAGGCCACCCACCCCCAGAGTCCCGTAGCTCGCGGCCCACAGCGGTGGGCGGATCAAGATCGCACATGGTCCATCGGCACTTCGGACCGGCCGTGGAAGGGATGAACTACTGCCAGCAGCCCCCGCGGCCCCACCGTTGTCACCGGTGCCGAAAACGGGCTCTAGGACACGACGTGGCCCCCATCAACCAGAAGGGTGTGTCCGGTTACGGCAGAGGATGAGTCGAGGGCGAGGAAAAACACCGCGGAGGCAATTTCCTCTGGACTGAGAATGCGGCGCTGGGGGACTTGAGCGACCCACTCCTCCATTCTGGAAGGATTGTCGTTTCCGACACCATCCAAAATGGGAGTTCGGGTGCGTCCGGGAGCGACAGCATTGACCCGGATGCCGTGGCAGGCCCACTCGACGGCAAGAGACCGCGTCAGCTGCGAGACTCCAGCCTTCGACACATCATAAGCAACATGGAACTCCGGGTTCGTCCCAATAAAAGCCGAAATCGACGACAGGTTTACGATCGACCCTGAGCCCTGCTTTACGAAGTAGCCGCCGAACTCGCGCGATGCCCGGAACGCACCCGTCAGGTTGATATCGAGAATTCGAGCCCATGTGGCGTCTGGGACTTCCAATGCAGGATCTTCATGGGTCACACCAGCGTTGTTAACGAGGACGTCGACCCGACCAAATTTCTCGACAACCTCCTTAGCTGCGGCAGTCACAGAAGCACCGTCCGTCACGTCGAGTCTTACAAAGGATGCTTTGAGTGTCTCAGCGGCCGCCGCGCCCACGGTCTCGTTTATGTCGGCGACGATCACCTCAGCCCCTGAGGCAACGAAGGCTTTGCAAATTGCGTAGCCGATCCCTTGCGCCCCGCCTGTGACGACAACAACTTTTCCTATAGCCCCGCGAGCCGGTTCGTACTCAGTCATTCGAAACTCCGTTCTTGTGTACCTGCCGTGGACGTGCCGCACCTGCCCCAGTCAGGTTTGGGTTCCGCGTCTGACTCTGCTGTGAAGATGTCGGCCTGAGTCCATAGCTACCGGCGCAAGGCCTTCGTCGCCGCCGAGTCGTTCTGCGGGTTCGAAGGCCTTAGCGAACCTCCGGTCATGGACGTCGGACGAAGTAACGTCGTTCACTTGAGGTATGAGAAAGATCTAGTCGATCTCAGCCATTCCCCACGACAGTGTTGGCGTCGAGGTCGCCCCCGTCAGTTCTATATAGACACTCTTGGTGTACAGGTAAGTGTCCATATGTGCGGCAGTGCCCTTGGAGCCGTACCCACTGAGCTTGGTTCCACTGAATCCGACCAGCGGATCGATGTAGCCGTAGCAGTTCACCCACACCGTGCCTGTGTGCACGCCATGGACCACTCGAAGCGCAGTGGATAGGTTTTGTGACCACACCGCTCCCCCGAGACCGTAGTCACTATCATTGGCGATAGCGATGGCCTCGTCCACGTCGTCGAACGGCATAATCGACAACACCGGGCCGAAGATCTCTTCACGAGCGATGCGCATCTCGTTGGTCACGCCGCCAAAGACGCTCGGCTGCATGAAGTATCCCCTCCCGAGTTCCCCCTCGAGCCGCTGACCGCCGGAGAGCAGTTCGGCCCCTTCGTTTCGGCCGATATCGATGTAGGAGAGCACGTTGTCCAACTGCGGCCGGGAGATAACGGGACCCAAGGTGGAGGAGGCGTCCAGGCTATGCCCGACCCGAAGCGTCTTCATGAACGCCAGCAGCCGCTCCGTGAACTCGTCGACGATCGATCGCTGAACCAAAACCCGGGTGCCGGCAAAACAGATCTGACCGGAGTTGGCGAAGACCCCCATCGCGGCTCCGGGCACGGCCTTGTCCAGGTCTGCGTCCGCGCACACAATGTCCGCCGACTTGCCGCCCAGCTCAAGCTGCAGCTTTTTGATGTTCACGGTGGATGCCTGAATGATGCTGCGGCCAGTTTCAGTCGAGCCTGTAAAGGCGATGCGGTCGACGTCGGGGTGGGCCGCCAGCGAGTGGCCTGCTTCCTTGCCAGATCCGGTGACGACATTGATAACCCCTGCGGGCACCCCGACTTCGAGGAGAATCTCGGCCACCCGCAGCACCGACAAAGAAGCTTCCGAGGCCGGCTTGAGCACGGCGGTGCATCCGCTGGCCAGCACGGCACCAATGATCCAGAACTGACTATTGAGAGGACCGTTCCACGGAATAATTCCGCCGATGACCCCGACCGGGGCCTTCAACGTCATCGTCGTAACCTTGCCCGGAATGCCGTTCATCAGCGTCTCACCACTGACGCTGGTCGCTTGTGACGCGAAGAACGACAGCATCTTCATCAACGACGCCTTGGTGCTGCGTAATCTGGAGACCGGGGCGCCCATATCACTAGCCTCGATCTGGACCAGTTCCTCGAATCTTTCGTCAAGGACCTGGGCGATGCGGGTCAACAACGCTTGGCGCTCGTAGGGGGTCCAGGTGCTCCACTGACCTTTGAACGCCTTGCGCGCAGCTAAGACGGCACGCTCGACGTCGGACTGATCACCGGACGCGAGCCGCGCCAGGACCTCACCGGTTGACGGATTGACGGTGGTCATCGTCTTCCCCGATACAGCCGGAACCTTCTGCCCGTCAATCAAGAGATGATGCACGTCGCGGGACAAAAACTCTTGGGCCTGCTCGGACGGAGCGAAGTTCTGCTGGGATGTGGTGGTCATTTGTTTTCCTCTCCCCTGACCTTTGACATACCGTCACTTTGAAATGGAAGATGCCTATGCCGATTTCGCGTTGATCGAACACTTCCGTGGCTCCGGAAACCCGTGGCACGGATCTTTCGGTCGCCACAGAGATCGCGGGCGATCATGGGCGGGTCGCCGAGATCTGGATGGCCGCCATGACTGCCGGCACGTCACCCTTGTTTCGCCAGGCGTGCTTGGTGCCGCGCTGAACGATCGTGTCACCTGGCTTGAGCAGGGTTTCGCCGGTCTCGAGAATTGCCCAGAGCTCACCGGAGATGATCGTGACGATGTCGACCGTCTCCGTCGTGTGCATGCCGGGAATGTCCGTGTCGCTCGTCGATTCCGAGGCGGCAGCATTCGCCAGCGCTTGCGCGTATCCGGTTTCGTAGTCCCACTCGCTGTCCGGCGGGAACGCTGTGAGATTGTAGGTATAGCCCAGTGGCGGCGGGGGGATGACGGCAACCTCGGCAAGGGTGTTCTCCGCGAGGGCTGAACCGGGCACTTCCTTGGCCTGCCAGATGTCGTTGCGCATGAAGGCGTCAGTGATGAGCCTGGTTTCGGTGAGTGCGTCGCTCACGATCGTTGACCGTCCCTGGTCATCCAAGCCTGTCACGATCCGTCGCGCACGTAGGTCGCGATATTCGCCTGCCATGATGTATTCCTTTCGGTAGTTGTGTGTGTGGTTTTAGAAGCCGGCTACCCGCGCTTTGCCGAGGGTTTAGGCCGCTGAGAGCCAGTTGTATGATCTAAGGGCACCGGCTCGGTTCGTTTGGTGGCTGCTCCTTAGCCCATAACGGCGTGAACGATCGTGCCCTGCTGCGTTCTCGACCAAGAATGCCGGGAACGCGCGCCCCGACTGCCATATCAGGCATTGGCCTTCTGTTCCTTGCTTCGTATACGGCGTTTCTCCGTTTGGCTGCTACCGTTCCGCATGCGTTGCACTCCCGCATATGCGGCCACTGCGATGATCAAAATAGCCCCGTAGAGGGCCTGCTTGGCACCGTCGGGGATGTTGAGCAGAGGGGTTGCGTTGTCGATTAGGGACAGGAAGACCGCGCCAAGAACGGCGCCTATGAAGGAGCCACGCCCCCCGGTGAGTACCGCGCCGCCGAGGAATACCGCCGCAAAGCAAGGCAGGGAATATCCGGCGCCCACATCGTTGGTACCGATTCCGGTGAGCGAGGCGAGGCAGATGCCACCTGCTACTGCTCCGACTGCACACACAATCAGACCTGCGGAGCGAACCATGACCGAACGCCGCCCGACCCGGTCGCTTGACTGTTCGTTAAACCCGACAGCGCGGAGCGCGAGTCCCCCGCGTGTCCGGTACAGCCAGGTCTCAAGAGCGACGGTGAGCGCCACGAGAATTATGAACGGGATCGGGATAAAGCCCACACCCATGCTGAAGGCCGTGCCCAGATCAGGCGCAATCATCCCCCCTGGCTGAGGCCTGAGGACGATGGCGATACCTTGAATGATTCCAAGCGTCGCAATAGTCGCAACAATCGGATTGACCTTGAGTGGCCCGATGAGCAATGCGTTCAAAGCACCCACGAGACCCGCTGTAAGAAGGAGCAGCGGCACAGTGACGAGCAGCGATCCAACGCTGAGATCGGGAAGCGTCATGGATGCTAGGACCACGGTGAGACTCATGGTGGCACCCACAGATATGTCGAAGCCTCCCGACATCAGCGTGACCTGTTGCCCGAGCGCGACGAACGCGAGAGGAAGGCTAAGGAGCATCAGGTTGGCCAGGTTTGGTCCTGTCCAAAATACAGGTGAGTGAGCGCCTGTGTATATCGCCAGGAGCGCCGAGAGCAGAAGCAGCACGATGATTGGGACGTGGGGGGTCACCCGGGCCAGCGAACGGGCGAACCACGCTGGCCCAGTGAGCCGTGAGTCCGGCCGCTCCGCGATTCCGCCGGCGCTTACAAAGCTGCGAACGATCTCGCTCTCGGTTGTCGGACCGGCTAGTTCGGCGCTGATCTCTCCCCGCGACATGACATAGACGCGGTCACACAGACCCGCCAATTCAGATGAGTCCGACGAGTTCACCAGCACAGCGATACCGTCCTCGGCGGCATCCGAGAGCATCCTGTAGATGTCCATCCGAGCGCGCGCGTCAACACCTTGGGTCGGATCGTCAACGACCAACACTTTCGGTGCTCGCAGTGTAGGTCGGGCAAGAACGATCTTTTGCTGATTTCCCCCGGAGAGTGCACTGATCGGCTGGAAGGGCGACGCGGCGACGATACCGAACTGGGCCGCGGCGCTGTTCCAGGCATTCTTTAGGCGTCGGAGCAGAGCGAGGCCGCCGGGCCCGTTCGCTGCGCCCGACTGAATCGTTAGGTTGTCCATGACCGGAAGCGGACCGTAAACGGACTCTGCAGCCCGGTCCCCACTCTGAAAGTTGATGCCCGCATGCAATGCAGTGGCCGGATTAGGCTGAGTCAGCACCTCGCCGTCCACAGCGATTTCGCCGCCGCTTCGACCGATTCCGATGAGACCACGCAGCAAAGCTCGTTGACCGTTGCCTTCCGCGCCGGCTATCCCGACAATCTCACCACCCCTGACCGCCAGGGACACCGGGCCGAAGTCAGGCCCGGCAAGATCGCGGACTTCGAGACGCGGGCTTGGCGACGGCTGATTTTTACGCCCGGGAAATTCCAGTTCGGTCGGGGCGCCAACCATGAGCTCCACGATGTCATCGACATGCCAGTCTCGAGAAGTATAGGTTCCCTGGATGACACCGTCACGAAGAACAGTCAGCCGATCGGCCAGGCGACGGACCTCCTCCAGCCTATGGCTGACGTAGACGATGGCAGTGCCCTCGTCACGGGCGGTTCGCACCAGTTCCTCTAGATGAGCTGCCAGCCTCATATCCAGCGCTGCCGTTGGCTCGTCCAGGAGCAAAACGCGGGGGCGATGGCTCATGGCACGAGCAACCTCAAGGAGCTGGCGGGCCCCCGGCCCGAGCGTGGAGACAGCGGCCGACAGATCAAATGGCAGCTGGTAGCCGGCCAACAGTTTTCTCAGGTCGGCCGGCCGCTTTTCGCCGATGGCGTCAAAGGACAGCGCAATGTTGTCTGCGACCGTCAGCTCTGGCACCAGCGAAGTGTCCTGATAAGCAGTCATAAGGCCCAGGCGGCGCGCCTGCCGGATTCCGCCTCGTGACAGCGAAGTTCCTTCGATCAGCACTGATCCGCTATCCGGCGTCAAGACACCCGCGGCAATCTTAATGAGTGTCGACTTTCCCGACCCGTTCTCGCCGACCAGCGCATGCACCTCGCCGGGCCGGCAGTCAAAGTCGACCTCCGTGAGTGCTCGGACACCGGGGAACGACCTTGATACATTCGTCAGAACGAGGGCGGGCTCAGAGCTCGTCGCAGTCCGCGTCTCGCCATCTGAGTTCACCATTATTTGTTCTTTCGTCATTTGCAGTTCTCCACTACGTGGACAGGTCCACATGGTTATTTGGGTTTCCGGTCGGGGTCGGGATCCGACGGTCCAGACCCCGACCGGCACCTGGATAAACGACTCAGCCGGCGGAGAGAGCCAGATTGGCCAACTCAGGGCTGAGCAGGGTCGGTAGGGGTACGTTCCGGGGCATATCCAGTACGTTTTGGTCCTGGATATCCGCAAGTGCCACTACCGGGACGGGTGCGAGCACCTTGTTCGGGACGCTCACACCGAGCTTGATCTCGATGCCGGCAGTCACGCCCATCCGGACGTACCAAACATGCCCGTTAGAGACATAGTTCGCTGCCTTGAGGCCTCCCTTTTTCGCCTCGTTGGCGAGATCGAAGGCGGAGTAGTTGGCGGTGTCCACAAATGAGGCCGGCGGAGTTTTGCCAGCACTAATATAGGGCCGCAGGAAGGAATCCGCGCTGTAGTCGTAGAACATCGCTGAAACGTCCTTACCCGAGGCAAGAAGCTCATTAGCCGCCTGAGTCTCTCCCTGTCCTGTCCACTGTGTGAATCCAGATACGGCCTGCTGCCAGCCGGCCGCCTTCAGTACCTTTTCTGCGCAAGGCTGCCATTCACCGGCATTGCTATTTCCGGGGACGCCGGTGTAGAGCGCGTAGGACTTCGACCCAGTTGTCGTATCGGCCAAAATCTTCTTTGCCGCATCGGTGCCGATACCGCATAGGTCATAAGGGAGCTGTGCCGAGACCGCTGACGCCGCTTCCGGAGGAAGGGGCGAATTTGCGGTCACAAAGGTAATGCCGGCGGCCTTGGCTTCTTTTGCCGCCGGCAGAATAGCGGCACCGAAAACCGGGTCTTCGACAATAATGTCGACCCTTTGACTGATAAGGCTTCTCAAGTTGGCCAGTACCTCGGCAATGTTCCCGCTGGACGAGCTGGTAAAGATAATTCGCTTGACCTGCGGGTAAGCAAGCGCCTGAGCGGTCGCCTCAGCCCGGCGAACGCTCCACACTGGGTTGTTCGTGAAGTCCGCGTTGATCGCCACGGTTAGGGTTCCATGTCCAGTGTCACAAGAGCGCTGACTCAGGCAGGTCTTGAGAAGCTGCACCTGCGCGTCAGTTAGAGGCTTTGACGCTACTGCGAATGCATCGGCCACAACTGGCGGGAGCTGAGAGACCGGCACATCAGCCAAGAGCGCCTTCTTCGCTGTCGCTGCAAGCTGCGTGGGATCGACAGACGAGGCAGTGATTAGATCCGCGGGGACACCATTCGAGGCGCTGGCGGTAGTATTGGCTGCCGATGTGGTCGAACAGCCGGTCAGGATCGTGGCAAGCACAACGCCTGCCACAAGTGGCAACGGGAAGTGGCCCTTTCGCAATCCGGTCCAACCTGAGTGACTAGTTTTCATATTGTCTCCTTCATATTGAAGGGCCGGGTCGTCGTCTTAGACTCCACGCCCTGTTGTTGTTGTTTTGGTCCACCGGTCCCATGGATTCCGCGGTTGCCCCAGCGCAGACCAGAGAGTGCAAATCGCCCAAGGGTGATCGCCGATACTGCGAGAACAAGAGCGACGCCCTGGGCCACGACTCGGGGACCCGCGTCGAACCCATGGATTGAAAGTGCTTGATCGAGCAATTGCAAGAACAAGCAAGCACACAGCACACTTGCGGCGCTGGACGGGCCGCCGCTGAAGGCTGCACCCGCGACGGCCACCGCGGTGATGGTGGCGAGTTGGTAAGGGGTGCCCACCGAGGTGTCCGGCGTCACGACAATACCCGCCACCAACACGCCGGCCAGGCCGTAGAGAAGCCCCACGCCGCCGAAAGTGAAGAATTCGACGCGACGAACATTGATGCCGTGAAACTGCGCCGCCCGCCTGTTTGATCCAATGGCGGCGACTTGCCGCCCGCCTCGGGTCTTCGATAGAAGCAGGGCGATAAGGACGGCGACCACGAGCGCAACGATGAAGCAGGCGTTCAGGCTCAAAACGGACCAGTGGGTGAAATTTTGCAGGTCCGTAGGGGCCAGACCCGTGAGCGAAAAGGAGGTACCGGTCCACAGCACAACCCCGCCAGTAACGATTCCAAAGGTCGCCAACGTTACGATGATGGCGTTGAGGCGGATGACCGAAATGAATAGCCAATTGAAAAGGCTGATCACGACGGCGATTGCAAGGGCTCCGACAACAACTGCGAGGAGATCCGCCCCCGGTTTTCCGTAGTGAACAACCACCCCCGCCGAGCACGTGATTATGGCAGGAAGCGACAAATCGATGGCACCGAGCATCACCACGAGCATCTGGCCGAGGGATGCGAGTGCCAGCACTCCAGCGAGTGCTGTTGCGACCTTCAGCCCGTCTGGGCGAAGTGCAACCGGCACAACAAGTGCGATGACCAGAAGGGCAAGCATCAGTGCTCCCCAGCTTGCTAAGTATCGTCCATGAAACCGGTACTTTAGATCGGTGATCAGCCCGGGCCGCGCCTTCTCTCGGGGCGCCTTTGACACCGGATTTTTCCAGTCTCGCTGCTCGGTCAGTTCCGAGATCTGTTCGTATTTACGCACAATTTACCTTTTCTATTCAGCGTCAATCGCTTTGCGAATCCGTCGATCTCGGGCTGCGGCGCCGAGTTCGCGAAGCGGCAAGAGACATCGGCGTCCCTAGACTGAAGTCTTCGGTTGTGAAGATATGGTGAACGCGAGTAGTGCCTGCCATCCTCACCATGATCCCGGGGTGGCTGTTGGCTCAGCGTGTCCGCAGGCCCGTAATCGGTGGGCTCTCAGGCCTGTACCGTCTCGTCATGCTGGAGGGCGGCGAAGAGCGGTGCATTGTCCACGTAGATCCGCTGGTCCGCGAATTTCCCGTCGACCATCCTGCATACTGAGCAAGCCGGGATGGATAGAGAACTGCCATCCTGCAGAGTCCAGGTCCCGAGGGACTCAAAGATCAGGACGTCGTCGTCCTCCTCCCATGCGGCGATGACGTCATGATGGATTGATTCGATTTGATCGAGCAGACCGGAAAGTGTGGTGATGAAGGCGTCCTGGCCCTCGAGCTTTGGAGCGTTAGCAAATGTGACTGTCATGTCGTTGGTGTAATAACTTCTGCACCTCTCCGTATCCTTCGCCTCCATGGCGGCGTAATACTCGGTCAGAAATTCGATTGTTGATTTACTGGCACGCACCAGGTTCTCCTTCATTAGGGTCGGCAGCTTTCGGGTGATTTGTACCGACAGGTGCCAAGAGTGTGGTTTAGCGTTCACCGAAATGGCCCGTGGCCATTCCGCCGTCGACTGACAACGCGTGGCCGACGACGAACGACGCCGCGTCGGAGCACAACCACAGCACGCTATCTGCGATCTCTTCGGGACGACCCATGCGTCCGACAGGTTCCATCGCGATAGTTCCAGCCCGCCCTTCAGGCGTCCCGCCTGTTACCCGATCCATCATTGGTGTGTCGACGATGCCGGGACAAATCGCGTTTATCCGCACTTTTTGCCTTGCGTAGTCGAGGGCTGCAGACTTGGTGAGGCCCACAATGCCGTGCTTCGCTGCGGTATAGGCGGCCTGACCTTTGAATCCAATCAGTCCAGCGGCAGACGCGGTGTTGACAATGGCGCCACCACCGTTGGCAAGCATGAACGGGATCTGATACTTCATGCTAAGGAAAACCCCTCGCAGGCTCACATCTACGATGCGGTCGAATTCAGCTTCAGATATGTCAGCTGCCGCGATGAGCCCGTGCTCTAGGCCAGCGTTGTTGAAGGCTGCATCGAGACGTCCATAGGCCGCGATCGTCGCGTCCGTCGCCGCCTTTACGTCTTCGCTCCGGGTCACATCGCACCGAACAGCAATTGCCTCGCCACCGCGTTCCTTGATGAGATCCGCGGTCTCCCTTCCCGTCTCATCGGACAGGTCGATAACCACGGTACGCGCCCCGGCTGCCGCAAACGCTAGCGCAGTGGCACGACCCATTCCGCTCCCGCCGCCAGTCACCATGGCGACTTTGCCCGAAAAACTATTCTCATGGCCAGTCATACTGTTTTCTTCTCCCGTCCAATGCCGCCCGCGTCCATCGAGGGCGAACCGACGTACTCGAATCTTCGGGAGGTCTGATGCCTTCAACGCTTGGGTGACCCGAGTCACAGCCTGTTGAGATCCATCATGTGACGTGAAGGGACAACCTTGCAAATGATCATTTGTGATGGGTCCATGCCCCGCCCGCATCCTCCAGTTGGCCGGCGGCTACCCGGGCTTTGTTGCCTTTCAAGCCCTGCTGCGCGCGCCCGGGGTGGGAGATCGAAGCGCTATGGATTCAGCATGTGATGGAGTGATGCAGGTATCAGTGAATATTATTTGAAAAGGACGGTATCACTAGGCAGTATGGCTGCTGTGGGGCCAGTGGGGCGATAAAAGTATCGGGGTGGCGCTGAGTCTGCGCCCTTTCCCGCTACAGCTCCTTCCGTCCCCACCAGCTGTCTTCGTAGTGTCTAGGTTCAGGAGGAACAATTGAGAGCCCTTGTGAAGAGTGAAGCCGCCCCCGGCGGTGTGGAGCTGCGCGATATGCCGGTGCCCCAGATCGGAGAAGACGAGGTTCTCCTGGAGCTAATTTACGGCGGCCTGTGTCGAACCGACGTATCCTTCGTCCAGTGGAATGCAGCCGCACGGGCGACCTACCGACCCAATTTCCCTCAGATCATCGGACATGAATACCTGGGACGAGTTGTCGCCTCAGCACCAGGAAGCGGACTCCCTGTCGGCTCCAGGGTAGTAGGCTCCGGTCACGTCGTTTGCGGAATGTGTCCACCCTGCCTCGCGGGTCGGTCCATGCTCTGTCGGAGTTTGAAGGTTCTGGGACTAGACATCGACGGCGTATTCGCTGAGCGGTTCGTTGTCCCGCGCCGCAATGTTGCCATTGTCCCTGATGAGGTCCCCGACGTGGTGGCTGCCCTCGCAGAGCCCTTTGCAGTGGGCCTGCACGCACTGAAGCGGGGCTCGGTTCGGTCTGGAATGAAAGTAGCAGTAATCGGGCCCGGGTCCGTCGGTCTCATGACAATCGCGGCGCTGGGCGCCGAGGACGGAGTGTTGACGACTGCTGTCGGCACTGAAGCCGATCTGAAACAATTGGAGCTTGCGTCCTCGATGGGCGTGGAGCAGATCAGGGTCGTCGGGCGTGACACCGATTCGGTCGTGGGCACGTTCGACGTCGTATTTGAGACAGCCGGCCATGAATCCGCCGTGTCTCTGGCGGTCGAGCTTGCCGCACCAGGCGGAACCGTTGTTTGCGTGGGGCTGCCTGCGGACCCTGTTCAGATCAACTCGGGCAGGCTCGCCATGACCGAAAAAAGCCTCGTCGGCGCCCGGGCGCACGACATCTCGGACTGGAAAGACGTACCGCACATGCTAGCGAAGGCCACAGGGCTCGCAGCGATAGACGTCAAGACAGTCGGACTGGATGAGCTTGACCATGCCATCCATCTCACCGCAACGCGCCAGGCCTCTAAAGTCCTGTTGGCCCCGTAATTCTCCTCGCCACGCGACATCAGTCAGTAGTCAGGGCGCAAAATGCCCGACACAAACGGCCCGCGGATGTCAAAAGGCAATCCCGACATGTCTCATGGACACAACTCCCGCATTAAGGAGGTCACATGGAAATGAAACAGCTCGTGGCCATGGTGACCGTAGCCGAGGCCGGGAGTGTGACACACGCTGCCCAGATGCTCCATATCGTGCAGCCGGCGGTGACGCGACAGATTAAGACGCTCGAGGACGAGCTGGGCGTCGTACTCTTCGACCGGACCCGGCAAGGAATGGTCCTGACGTCAGGCGGTGAAGTCTTCCTTCTCCATGCCCGCCGTGCGCTCCAGGAGATGGAACGCGCGCGCATTGAGCTGACGCCTCAGACAGGTGAAGTCACGGGGCTGGTGTCTGTGGGTGTTTTAGAGAGCCTGCTTGATGTGATCGTTCCCCCACTTGCGAAAGCAGTCGCTAAGAGATTCCCAGGAGTAGAGCTCCGGGTAATGTCAGGGTTTTCGGGCTACCTTCAGAAATGGCTGGACGACGGTGTTGTCGACATCGCGGTACTGTACAACCTCGCGGATACACCCGCGATGCGCGTAAAACCCCTGCTCTCCGAACGTCTCTGGGCCGTCGCTCCCGCTGACGCAGGGCTGCTGCCGGCAGAACCTGTCACGTGGGAACGAGTGCTGAGCGGACCGTTGATCCTGCCGATCCTCGGCCACGGGTTGCGTACACTCATCGATAAAGCGCGGTTCGATATTCCAATCGAGCCGAAGATCTCTCTCGAGACAAACTCCATGAGCGTTCAAAAACAAATGGTCCTCGCCGGGCGCGGTTGGACCATCCTGCCCGGGGCTGGCGTCGCTCGCGATATTCAGGCCGGCACGCTCAGCGGTGCACCCTTGGCCGAGCCGAGCCTCTCGCGCTCTGTCGTAGTGGGATTGCAGCGAACCGCCCGCATTCCACGTGCCGTCGAAGCAGTCAACGCCGAACTGATGCGAGTATCACGTAACTTAGTGGTCTCAGGCGCATGGCCGTCTGCCACGCTCGTGGACGGATCAAAGCAGTGACTGCGCCCAGGCAACAGCCGCCCACACGGCCACGGTCCGACCGTGCACTGCAACAACGGACTGTCATGTCCCAGGAACACACCCTCATCAGCAAATACCAATATCGAAGACTTCCATCACACATTGTTACGGAACCGTTCCGACGACGCAGGACGCTGCTGGGAGCGGGAACGAAGTGAGTCGTAGGGCCGAAGTCCATAAAAATCTCAAAAGACGTCATCGCTTCCCCCGGCAAGGTTCCGGCCCGAGTCCGGCGGTGCCTATGACCTCGGCCTCCCCATCCCTCAGGGACCCTCTTCCCGCGAGGATATGCGCAACTCACCATTCGTCCCGAACCAGACGCGGGACAAACACATCTATCTGAGAAGAGTCAAAGGAGATTCCCGATGCAAGGAGTCGTTTTCCGCGGAGACCGCGAACTAGAGCTACGGCACTTCCCCGACCCTACTCCAGGCCCGGAGGAGGTCGTCGTCGAGGTACGCGCCTCTGGCATGTGCGGGTCCGATCTGCACGAGTACCGCAAACCCAAGGGTTCAGCGCCGGAGGTGATTGCGGGGCATGAGCCGGCGGGTGTAATCGTCGCTGTCGGCGAATTGGTGCCCACGTCCTGGGTTGGGCGCTCGGTGATGATCCATCACTACATCGGTTGCCGTCGCTGCGACCAATGCCGCTCGGGGTGGACCCACTTGTGCCGCAAGGCGTTACGCGCGCTGGCATTGAATGTCCACGGAGGGCACGCCGACTTCATCAACATGCCGTTCTCGAGTGTTATGCCTCTACCGGAAGGCTTGTCGTTTTCGGCCGCGGCTGCCATCAGCTGCGGGACGGGCACCGCGTGGGGGGCACTCGAGATGATCGGTGTGCGCGGCGACGACACCATCGCCATCTTCGGTCAGGGTCCCGTCGGCCTCGCGGCGACGCAACTGGCGACCGCGATGGGCGCCAAGGTGATCGCACTTGACATCGAACCGAAGCGGCTGGAACGTTCGCGGGAGTTCGGCGCCGTGGAGACAATCAATCCCCGCGAGGTCGACTCGGTCCAAGACGCGGTGCTTGATCTTACCAGCGGCCGCGGCGTGACCAAGAGTCTGGAGACTTCGGCGGCGCCGATCGCTACCCAGCAAGCGCTGCAGGTGCTAGGCCTCTGGGGCGCAGTGTGTTGGATTGGGCGAGGAGCGTCACTGCAGGTGGACATGACGGAGCAGCTCACGAAGCAGATCACGGCCAAGACCTCTTGGACGCTCTCCTCCGTGCAAATGGAACACCTTGCGGACTTCGTACTAGACCGCAGCATTGATGTCGACGCCCTCTTCACCAAAAACTGGACGCTGAACGAGGCCACGGAGGCGTACCAGTGGTTCGATCGCCAGACCGACGGCAAGGGCGTTTTTGTGCCCAAGAATTAAGAGGTACAGATGGCGCCCGGGACGCAGCAGCCCGGGATCCCCTTGCAGCAGACCGCGATACACACGGGAAAGGAATCATCATGGAATACCGCAACTTAGGACGTTCAGGGTTGAAAGTCTCCACCATTACCCTCGGGGCGATGATGTTTGGCGGCCGGGGCTTTTTCGCATACGCCGGCAGTACCGGTCTGGATGAAGCGAAACGGCTGCTGGATGTGGCGCTCGATCACGGGGTGAACCTGGTCGACACAGCGAATGTGTATTCCTACGGCGCCTCTGAAGAGATGCTTGGGGAGGCACTCAAAGGGCGACGAGACCGCACGCTTGTCGCTACCAAGGTGCGCATGGCTATGGGAGACGGTCCAAACGACGGCGGGCTGTCACGGCATCAGATTGTCGCCCAGGCCGAGGCGAGCCTGCGTCGCCTCAATATCGACCATATCGACCTCTATCAGGTACACGAGTGGGATGGACAGACTCCCCTCGAAGAGACACTCGAGGCACTCGACTCGCTCGTGCGCTCAGGCAAGGTGCGTTATGTCGGCAGTTCAAACTACGCGGGCTGGCAGTTGATGAAAGCCCTCGGCGTGTCCGAGCGAAACGGATACCAGCCGTTCGTTTCCCAACAGATTCACTACACCCTGCAGGCTCGCGAGGCCGAATACGAATTGCTCCCGATCGCCGAAGACTCTGGCGTCGGGGTGCTGGTCTGGAGCCCACTGGCGGGCGGCTTGCTTTCGGGCAAATACCGACGGGGGCAGCAGGCACCAGAGGGCACCCGCCAACTCGCCGAATGGAATGAGCCACCGGTCCGTGACGAGGACGCCCTGTATGACATCGTGGACGAACTGGTCGCTATCGGCGATGCCCGAGGGGTTTCCGCCGCTCAGATATCGCTGGCGTGGCTGCTAGGCCGGCCGGGCATGTCGTCGCTCGTCGTGGGTGCCAAGACTGAACAGCAGCTCTTGGACAACCTCGCCGCCGTAGACATTGCCCTCACCGAAGAGGAGCGCCATCGCTTGGACAAGGTATCCGCGCCTACGCTGATCTACCCGTACTGGCACCACGCGAAGTCCGCTTCAGACCGGCTCGGTCCTCACGACATCGTTGCCAACGAGGCACTCCGACACACCCGGGAACCGCTGGGAATCTCCGTATAGGAAGGACGGCTCGGGGCGTGCAGCTCGCAGCACGACCCGAGCACAGCCTTGTCACACCGGTTCTGGCGTGACCCGGCGATGAATGAGCGACGTCGGCCCCGCATATCCGCGTCCTCCAAGGCAGGGTTG
This sequence comes from Arthrobacter sp. NPDC080073, assembly GCF_040686575.1. Taxonomy (NCBI): domain Bacteria; kingdom Bacillati; phylum Actinomycetota; class Actinomycetes; order Micrococcales; family Micrococcaceae; genus Arthrobacter; species Arthrobacter sp. NPDC080073. The sequence continues at coordinate 85,733 of NZ_JBFBKR010000007.1, read as the reverse complement.
TGGAAACGAGCCCACTTCCAGGCTCGTCGAGGAGGTAGTCGCAGGTTCGAAAAACGCTCCTGTCCAGGCCGGCTCCGGTCAGTTAGCCTTCAGCAGTTTCGTCGTCGGCAAATAGCGAGTGAGGCCCTAGCTGGTTTTGGCCGGGTTCGCTCTGTGAACGTGTCGCCGTTCTGGTTTTTAAGGCCGCGATCCGGTGAAGCCGAGTAGGGGCACCGGCCGACCGTGTAACTACAGAGGGAAGGAACCGTGGTGAGCTATGACTTCAGGGGGAGACCCGCATTCGTCACAAGGCGCGAGTGCCGAGAGGGGAACTGCCATACCCCAAGGCTCGGCCGACGAACGGCTGACGAACGGAAGGCACTCCAAACCGTCATATGCATCCTCGGGAAGCTTGGATTTGGGGCGTCCGTTGACTAAACGACGCTCGGATCTGATGCCCACCTTGGTCTACGCGGCGCTCTCTACGGCAATCGTGAGCTCGCTGGGCATGTTGTTGGTGCCCTCCATTTCCCGCGAGATGGATGTATCGGTCAGCACGGCGCAATGGATGCTCACCGTCAACCTTCTGGTCGGCGCTGTCGCGACCCCCATCATGGGGAGGTTGAGCGACGGACCGCACAAGAAGCGGCTTCTAATGTCAGCTCTGTCCATCATCCTCATAGGATCAATCATCGCCGCGGTGTCCCCCAACTTCACAGTGTTCTTGGTCGGACGAGCGCTTCAGGGCCTGACCTACGGGGTCGTTCCGGTGACAATCGCCCTTGCGCGCCGTTACGTCCGCTCGGACAAGGTGCAGTTCTCTATCTCCAGCCTTTCGGTGACCGTCTCAACCGGGATCGGGATCGGTTATCCCCTGACGGGAATCATCGCAGGACTGTTCGATTTCCGGTTCGCCTTCTGGTTCGCCGCGTTGTTTGTTGTCACTGCCATCGCCGTCGTCTTTCGCGTCGTCCCGGCAGGTCCTGACAAACGGGCCCCACGGGTGCCTTTCGACTACACCGGTGCGGTCCTACTCGGCCTCGGTCTCGGCGCCCTGCTCCTGGGCATTGGGGAAGGGCCGAACTGGGGATGGGGCTCCCTATGGACCAACGGTGCCTTCATGTTCGCCGCAGCCGTCCTGACGGCCTGGGTCCGGACCGAACTGCGGACGCCGCATCCGCTGGTTAATCTTCAGGTCCTCCGGAACGGTCAAGTTCTGTTGGCCAACGGTACGGCCGTTGGGCTCGGCGCCGCCATGTACATTGGTCTCTCGATTTCCAGCCTCGTCGCCCAGGCCCCGACTTCTACCGGCTACGGCATCGCGATGCCGATATTCTGGGCCGGCTTCGTTATGTTCCCGTTGTCGGTGGGTAGCTTCGGCGCGAACCGTCTCGTGCGCCGCTTGGCGCGCCGGATCCGCCTGGCGACCCTGCTGCCGATCGGCGCGGGCATGATCACGGCGGCCGGCATCCTGCTCTGGTTTGCCCACGCCGAACTCTGGGAGATCCTGATCGGGATGCTGGTGTTCGGTCTGGGAACGGGGTCCAGCTACGCCGCCATGCCGGCGCTGATCGCCCGCAGTGTGGCAGCTAACGAATTGGGCAGTTCCGTTAGCTTCAACCAGGTACTTCGCACCGTGGGGAGCTCCTTCGGCACTGCAGCCTCAGGCGCTGTGCTCGCCGCGAACATGGCACCGGATCTTCACCCGACCGGTGCCGGGATTAATGCAACATTCGCGATCGGCGCAATCCTTTGCCTCACCGTGTTCATCTCTCTACTCACCCACCTCCTCATGACGCACATACGCCGGCAGTCTCAGGCCTTGCCACATTAGGGGCGGCCACACACAGCGGCCACGGTTGCTCGATCTGCACGCGGCACGAGAATCCATCGGCCAGGACAATACTGTTGTCCCCGTTGCCAATGCCGTACTCTTCCACGCCTCCGCTGCGTCTCCGCACGTTTATGGTCACGAGCTCGTCGTGGACGGCGGGTTGACGCTGTCTTAGGACGCAGCGGAACTCAACCTGTTCAAGCCTCAATCAGGACCTAACATTCCTCCCTTTCTCGCTTCCGATGACGGGTCTTCCAAAGCACACTTACACAGAGTCGCGGGTGGGCTTCGGGATTAGCGAGGAATGATCTCGCCTCGTAAGGAAATGGGGCGTGGTAGCCAAAGCTAAAGGCAGTCCCGGCCAACAGCAGGTAAGGGGGCTGGCATTGTGTTGCACGCTAGCACGGTCCGGCCAGAGGACCACGAAACTTCGTTCGTGAAATCGAATGCGTGACTCACGCGATCCATTTCCGACGAATGGTCTCCTCGCCTCCGCGCTGCGGAATCGGAACAACACGACATTCCGAATGCCCAAGACCGTCATCGCACGCACATCCTGAGCACCGTGCTAGCGTTGGGATGCGCACCTTCTAGGCAGTGAACCTGGTGAACGTGAATAAACCACGACTTCGCAGTTCGTCATCTGGAGAGTGCGGCTCCCTGGATCCATAGGTTCCGGTGATTCCAACCTAAGCCAAGGAGTTCCTATGGAGATGAAGCAGCTCATTGCCATGGTAACCGTGGCCGAAGTCGAGAGCGTCACGCGGGCTGCTCAGCTGTTGCACCTCGTGCAGCCAGCGGTGACGAGGCAGATCAAGACGCTTGAGGACGAGTTGGGCGTCATACTCTTCGACCGGACACGTCATGGCATGGTTCTGACCTCAGCTGGTGAAGTCTTCCTCTCTCATGCCCGGCGTGCCCTGCAAGAGTTGGAGCGTGCCCGATCTGAACTGACACCCATGCCGGGGGAGGTTACAGGCCGAGTTTCGGTAGGAGTGCTCGAGAGCCTGTTGGATCTGATCGTCCCGGCGCTTGTCGATTCGGTAGCAGAGAAATTCCCGGGAGTGGAGCTCCACCTGTTGTCAGGAGTCTCCCGCCATCTCAAAGAATGGTTGGACGATGGTATCGTCGACGTCGCCCTGCTCTACAACGTGGCAGATACAACCGCGATGCGAGTGAAGCCGCTGCTTAATGAGCTCCTATGGGCGGTGGCACCGCCCCAATCGGGCTTACTACCAGCAGAACAGGGCACCTGGCAGCGAGTACTCCGTGAACCACTCATCCTGCCAACCGTCGGACACACTTTACGCACGCTCATCGACAAGGCGCGGGCGGACATCCCTCTCGAGCCGAAAATCATTCTTGAGACCAATTCGTTGAACATTCAAAAGCAGATGGTGATGGCCGGTCGAGGCTGGACTATTCTGCCTGCTGCCGGAGTGGCCCGCGACATACAGCAAGGCAAGCTCACTGGCGCCCCTCTTTCAGAACCGAGCGTGTCACGCTCAGTGGTGATAAGTCTCCCTCGGACGGCTCGCGTACCTCGTGCCGTCGAAGTCGTTGCCGTTGAGCTACTGCAAGTATCCCGGCGACTCGTCTTGTCAGGCGAGTGGCCCTCCGCCACGCTCGTGGACTCCCCGTAACTAGAAGTAGGGCTGTGAGACCCGTTCAGCGGGCGCCTCCAGCATCGATACCTTGATGAAGTCGGCGAGGATCTGGAAAAGGATGTCGTCATCCTCGACGAGGCGGCGCAGGACCCTTAATACCGCCATCTGACTTGAGATCCAGCACGATGGATTCCTTGCTGCGGTTCAGCCATACTAAATAACTGGCAATACCATTGACCTTGTCGCATAGCCCCGAGCGAAGTCACCGGTGTCACGCTCGACCTTGATCACCCGGGCTCCCAGGTCGGCCAGCTGCCGAGTCGCAAACGGGGCAGCAACCGCCTGCTCAACGACTGTGAGTCCTTTCAGCGCCCGGGACGCCGCGTCTGCACCTGTCTGAGGACGAGGCCGCGAGGCTCCCGGCGGTGGTTCGGTCTTGCGGGTCCGCCGGCTTTGCCGCGGACCCGCAAGATAACCGGCATACGGCGGGCGCGTTGGGTCACCCGATCGAAAAGCGCGAGGCATCAAGCGACGGCGACGGCACTCCCTCTTGATAAACTCCAGGTCCCCAGGCGCCCTTTGTCAGTAGTGGATCACTCCGCGCTGGCCGCCGCCCACCGCTACCGATTCGCCCGTGACAGCAACGCTGCGTGGAGAGCAGAGGAAGGTGATGACGTCTGCCACCTCGGCTGATGTGACCATCCGGCCGATAGATGTCGCGTTATCAAGACGTTCCTTCACCACATCCACGTCCTCCCCAGTCGCCTCGGCCATACGCTGGAGCAGATCTTCAGTGCGCTCCGTCACTGTCATGCCTGGGTGAACTGCAGTCACGTTGATACCAGACTCACCCAGCTCATCTGCCAGATTCTTGGTCATGGCTGCAACAGAGACATTGCGGATCGAATTGAAAGGAGATCCCGTCGACCGCGCACCCAAACCGGCAACATTGACGATTCTCCCCCACCGGGATGCCGCCATATGGGGCACCACCGCTTGAGCGCAACGAAGATACCCGAGCACTTTGGTGTCTATCTCACGGAGCAAGTCTGCGCCATGCAGGTCCTTGATAGCGCTCGGCTTGGTTGCATCGGCGGCCTGTGCGGCCGCGTTCACGAGAATGTCAACGCTCCCAAACTCTTTCACCGTCCTGGCAACAAGGTCGCTGATGGCTGCCTCGTTAGTCGTATCTGCGCACACAGCCAAGGCGTGGCCGCCGTCTAAGCGAATCTGAGCGCATGCACGCTCCAACTCATCACCGCCGCGCGCCACCATGGCGACTTTAGCGCCCTCACGAGCCAGGGCAGAAGCTACCGACAGCCCGATCCCCTTGCTCGCACCTGTGACGATGGCGATTTTTCCGGCCAGTAACAAATCCATAAGTCTATCTCTCCACACGTAGTGAGTTATTGCATGGCAGGACCAACACCGAGTCTCAGAGAGTTCGGTAGTAGGGAGAAGATCAGCAGCATGTCCGGTGAGATGATGGCGATCCGAAATATTGATCCGTATCTGGCCTACTCGGCCATGGTCAGAATGCCTGGTTGATTTCGATGAGATTCATTGAGGGGTCGTACGTGTAGATCTGATGATAGTCCTGAACAGCCCAGCGCCCGGCTTCGACAAAGAAAACGCCTGCAGCAGAAAGCCGGGACTTCACTTCCTCTATATCGTCCACTGCGATCGCGATATGCCCATTGAGACGAGGATTGATGCCGAGTTCCATCACGCTCTTCGCATACTCGGGGGTGGAATCCGAGATGTGAATGCTCGACGGTTCCCCCGTCGCTGACATTTCAGCAGTCTGTGGGCCCACGAAACGAGTTCCGCCCCGCTGATTGTAGTCCTTGGCGAATTTTGGCTGAAAATCAACCAGATCGAACATGTCGTGATAAAAGGCGATGGTCTCCTCGAATTTGGGAGCGGAAATGTTGACATGATGAATCCGAGACCGCATTGGATGCAGCTCCCCTTTCGTTCTGAGCCCTAGCAAAAGGACCCTCTAAGTCCTTGGAATAGCGGACATTAGTGATCATAGCCCGTGATGGAAAGCCTGGGCCATTCATACTTTCTGATGGCACCATTACCCGTCGACATACTACGACGCCCGGTTCTTCATTAGAGGAAAGGGGTTACCTACCTGCATTTATTCGTTCCAGCTCCCTGCGGATCGGCAAAGTCGACCTAATATGCTCAAGCCAGTCCGCCAGTACCCCGATGACCTCATCCGCCGTGCCCTTCGGCAGCCCGACTGACTGTTGGATGCGCATGAATGGCGGCTCAAGAATGCGATTACCAGAGGATGAAGCGTAGGCTGTCAGAGGCTGGCGAACGCCGGCAACAACCTCCAGCTGCTGCTGTACATACGCGTCAGTTTCGGCCTCAGCACGCACTATTTGCGCTTCCTTTATCGTTCGTGTCAGGTACAGGTCGTACGCGGAACCACGCCGGACCGCGATCCTCACTCCGGCTCTGTCGACTTTTGTCGCATCCTGGAACGGAGCGAGCGGTCCCGTGGCGTACACGCCTTCGAGAACAACGTAAGGCGGAGTGAAAGCAATATGTTCGCGCCGCTTGGGCTCATCGGCGAGGAAGCACACGTCTGCCCTCCGCTCAGCCATCGCTCTGTACGCGTCACGAGCTGCTTCGACGCACAGAAACTCGACTTGGAGATCCATCCATCTCGCCATTTCGCGGGCGAGCACCACTGTGATGCCCCTCGGCAGTACTGCGTCACCTTGGGCCAGAACCGGGTTTCCGAGGTTGATAACGGCGCGGAGCACCCCAGTTGGCGCCAGAGCCTTAATAGACTCTGGATTAGGAATGTTGAAAGCCAAGGATTTTTCCTTTCGTTGACGGATGGAGGCACGCTGGGCACCGTCCGGCAGGAGCTTTCCCTGAGGCCAACGCTCAGCGGAGAAGCCCGGCTTAGGACTCGTTGTGGTCATCGAGCGTAGGCGCCCCACGTGAACGGAGGCGGAGTGTTCCGACGTTTGGGGCCGCCTTCGGACTTTATCCGACAACAGTCCGAGGTGACCGTCCGCACCGTGCCCTCATTTTGGCGACGCTCCACGAAATCACCGGTGTCCGAACGGTAACACAGGCTAAGGGCGCTGCTCGAGTCCCGAGGTCCCAGAATTCGTGAAGCTCCCAGATGGTGATGCGAGGGCAGCGTCGAGGTTCCCTTGTTCGTATCTCGCGGGCGACCTTCCCGGGCGGCCTGATAACCGCCCGCCCGTCGCCAGTGCGATACCGGAGTGTTTTCGACAACGCCACCTACTCGACTGTCTACACCGAGGTGGGCAAGCGAATTTACTTGAAACCCACCCGTTTCCGCCCGCACCCTGGCCCCAACCCACGCACACATGCCCGCACGCCGGAACGCCACGCAAAGGGGACGACCACGCCACCCCGCGCGGCCCCCGAGATGCAAGAAGATGATACTCATATCAAAAATGGGCATTTGCCGTCCGGTCGCATCACGGCGCAGGATGGATTCAACACGACCCGTGAGTCGATCACCGGAGTGAAAGTCGTGAGTCAGCTATTCGATGGGCGCTGGATGGCCAGCCCCCATCTCGATTTGCACGGGAGCCCAATGACGATCTCAACCGCGGCTGGTAAAAACCGTAGGCCTCAGCTTTTCAGGTCACTGCTGTTTATCCCAGCGACAAAGCCTCGGTGGATCAGCAGCGGCGTCAGCGCTGGCGCAGACGCCCTCATCCTCGACCTCGAAGATGCTGTTGCTGAAACAGATAAGCCAGCTGCGAGGGAGGCCTTGAAGGCAATCAAGGCGGAAGATCACGGACCAGTGCACCTGCTTGCGCGAATGAATGAGGTACAGTCCGGCCATCTCCTCGACGACATCGAAGCCATTGTTGCGTCCCGCTGCCATGGTGTGGTGGTTCCGAAGGTGGAGAGCGTAGACGACCTGAAAATACTGATAAACACCGTAAAACTGTTCGAACGGAACTCGCACCGAGCCCAGCCACTTGATATACACGTCATGCTGGAGAGTGCTGCCGGCATCCGGAAGGCCTTCGAACTCGGCAGCTGCGATGAGCGTGTCAAGAGCCTCATGACCGGCACAATTCCAGACGGCGACGTTGCACGATCGGTCGGCTACACGCCAACGAGGTCGGGGCTCGAGACCCTGTACCTTCTTTCATTTGTTCAGCTGGAAGCCCGAGCGGCCGGTTGCGCCACCTATGCCATGGTCTCTGCGTCAGTAGGACATGGTGAAGATGAGATGCAAGAGAAGCTCCAGCAAGCCAGAAGTATCGGGTACACCGGAGCAACTTTGATTCATCCGTCGCATGTACTGGCTGCAAACACTACTTTCGGCCCCAGCGACGAAGAGATAAAGAGGGCCGAACGAGTCCTCAGAGCTCTCGAACAGGCGCACTCAGAGGGCCGAGGCGCGATTGCACTCGACGGCCAAATGATCGATACCGCGCACGGCGTTTCAGCTCGAGCAACACTCGAAGTTGCCTCTGAGTATCGGCTAACGGTCACCCCTTTCAGCTAAGAAATTACGAGAAGAGAAGCAAATGGCAATGGCATTAGAAGGAATCCGCGTACTTGAATTCGGACACGTTATTGCAGGCCCCTTTGCAGCAAGCCTCCTGGGCGATCACGGTGCAGAGGTCATAAAGGTTGAGCGCCCAAACCAAGGCGACAGCCTCCGCAAGATGGGACCGCAAAATGCACGTGGACTCTGGTTCGAGGTGAGCGCACGAAACAAGAAGAGCGTGGAAGTCGACCTCGGCAGCCCCGAAGGAGCAGCCTTTGCTCGCGAGCTGGTCGAAAGCGCGGACGTGGTGATCGAAAACTTTCGTCCGGGAGTCATGGAACAGTGGGGACTCGGCTGGGACGACATCCACAGCATCAATTCCAGAGCGGTGATGCTCCGGATCTCGGGATTCGGCCAGAGCGGTCCATACAGTGAGCGTCCAGGATTCGGCAAAATCAGTGAAGCCTTCAGCGGGGCCACGAACCTGACCGGCTACACCGATGCCCCGCCCGTACACCCGGGTTACTCCCATGGAGATTTGGTTACGGGGGTCTTCGGTGCCTTTGGCGTGATGCTTGCCCTGCACGAGCGAAACACATCCGGACTGGGACAAATGATCGACCTGCCTCTTTACGAGGGCCTGTTCAGGATGATCGATTGGCAGGTGCCCTTCCTTGAGGTTCTTGGGATAGATTCCACCCGCGCCGGGGCGTCCTTTCCGTTTGCCGGCGGCTTCATTACGGAGATTTTGCCTACCATCGACGGTAAATTCGTGGTGGTTTCCGCGGCCACTGGAAAGCACGTCGGCAACGTTATGGAGTTTCTGCGGGAGGGGGGGCACCTCGAGGTTGAAGACAAAGGTGATGTTCCGGTGTCGGTGATCAAAGAGGCGTTAGGCGCCTGGCTTGGAACACAGAACTCCGATGAAGCAGTGGACCGCCTGAAATCTGTTGGAGTGATTGCAGAAAAGGTGAGCAAGCCCAGCGACATCGTCAAAGATCCGCATATCGCTGCCCGGCAAAATCTCGTCGCTGTCGAGAGCGCAGAATACGGAAAATTTGCCGTACCAAGCCCAGTACCCCGGCTCTCACGGACTCCAGGCCAAGTACGTTCTCTAGGCCCAAAGCTCGGCGCAGACAACAAGCTGCTCAACGCTCCCCCCGTCAACGCCGACGTCAGCCCGGATCTTTCACCCGTAGGGGTCGTCGAGGCTGGCTGAAGTTCCTGCCGGAGGCAGCAGAGGTTTCGGGCATGCCGGACAGAACGAAGATGAGTGTTGATCCCGGCGGGTTGTCCGTCTGGGGGATGATTCGGGTTGCATTGATGACGCCAGGGTCTGGGCGGAAGGCAGCCGTCCCGCAAATATTCCATAGCTTTGCTTGCCAAATTCAACAGTATTACTTCTCAAGGGAGAGAAACCTACGACCGGAACCATAGAGAAGAGCAGTCTCAGGTCGCCACCCCTTCCGACGAAGCAAGGCGACAGAGCTGTACCAAAAAGTTCTTTGGTTGCCGAGTCGATTGGAACGTTTGTCGGGTACTTCGATTTGGTGACGCTCGGGGCGTTGGCTTCGGCTATGGCCGGAGTTTTTTCCCAGCTCTAATGGAGCAGCTGGCATTCTTCAGCCTTTCGCGGTCTTCGCGCTGGCGTTCCTAGCACGGCCTTTGTCTGGGCTGTTGTGGGTCCTATCGGTGATCGGATTATGTCGCACACGAACCTTGGCGGCGATCATCATCGCCATGACCGTGGCCACGGTCCTGACCGGGCTCCTTCCGAGCGTTGCGGTAGCCGGCATCTGGGCGCCCGTCATGCCCGCCCTACTTCTGTTAGTTCCCGGAATCTCAGCGGGCGGCGAATTTCCGGACGCCGCACTCTTCATCGGCGAGTACGCGCAAAACAAGCGCAGAGCCTTCCAGACCCCCTGATCCAGATGGGGTGCTACGTTCTTCCTACACTCGGCCTCGTCCTCACTGCGATCGTGCACGGAATGAGGACAGGAACTTAGGTGTCCCCCAGTCCTGGAGTCCTTGCCGAACCGATTCCGGTACACGGGCTTCGCACTTTCGATGGGGTTGATCGTATCCCTGATCCCCGCCATCTCGAAGTGACCGCGGCGGCCCCGCAGCCGAACTGAAATGAAGAGTACGGCCACATGGCTGAACTTTGCCCATTCCGGGTTACCGTGACTTCTTTCAGCGCTAGGAGACGTCACTGCCTGACCCTCAATTTCGGGCAGCCGGAGTTCAGGCCGAAGCCAGCCCTCCGCCGTCGTCCGACTGCCGGGGCCCGGTATACATCGGCTCGTTGTCCGTTTCGGCGGCGACGCGGGCGTCGAAGTGGGCGGCCAGCAGTTCCCCAGAATGGACTATGTGGTGCTGCATCGCGACCCGCGTCGCCTCCGGGTCTTTCGCCTTCATGCCTTGGAGTAGTTCGGCGTGGTCGTCCATGGTGGCCCGCGGCCAGCCCGGGATGGAGGAATAGAACTGCCTCGGGACGTAGCGGGTAACCAGGCCAAGCAGCCAGATGATCTTCCGAGAATCGGCGAGTAAGTTGATCTCGCGGTGAAAGGCGTGGTTCTTCTCTTCGAGCCGATCGTGGTCGTTACGGGCGGCGGCCGCAATCAGCTCGTGGTGCAGCGCCTCGAGCTCGGCCACGTCCCGCTCTGTCGCCTTGGCAGCTGCGCGGGCTGCAAGCTCCCCGCCGATTAGGGCCTGGACCAGAAAAAGGTCCCGGATGTCCTGCCCAGTGAGCGGGCCTACGACAAACCCGCGCCGCGGCACCAGTTCCAGAAAGCCCTCCACACGCAGGGCCTGCAGCGCCTCGCGTGCCGGCGTGGTCGAAATGCCCAGGTCCTCGCCGATGGTCTCGGGACGGACCAATGCCCCGGGTCTCAGTTCGCCGGACATGATGAGGCCTCGGATGTGGGCGGTCGCCTTCTCGCTGAGTTGCGGGCTTGCGTTGCTGCGTGGACTGCGGCTGGTCATGGTCTGCGCACTCTTTCTGATCATTTTCCCCACCTAACATACGGCATGAGGCACGCCGGACCCGCTGTCAATGAATGCGATGGCTTATGCGCAACCCGAGAGCCCTCAGACCGCATGCGCGTCCTTCCCTCGACCTGACCGGGTGCGAACAGGCTGCGCAACGGCTTCACACCGGGTTTCACGTAATGCGCGGCGCGTTCTGCCATCTGCGGCGGCGGGAAACTCGTGCCCAAGAGGATTCTCTAATGCGCAGCAGAGGAGGTGGGGAGTACCAGCCCTTACACTCCAGCTTAGAGTGTGGCGCCGCTCAAGGCGGACGGCGGGCGCACCCTTCCCAGCGTTGAGCCCTAGGGCGATCGTTGCCCTGGCCGACATGGAGCACCCGTGATTCGCCGGCCGTCGCGCATCCGATTGTTAGTTCGGTGCACGTAATCAGACTAGCAATGTCGTTTCCGTGCACCAGGTGCGCCGCCGCGTCGAGGCCCAAGCCCCGGTCGCCAGTGACAGTGCACCCAAGCGTGCCCCGTTGGTCATGGTCTCGATGCTCGCGAGCTGGTCCAGGTCGACGGTGACGGAACCTACGTAGTCCGGGTGCAGGACGTGACAGGAGTCCACTGAATTTTAGACTGGAACATTGTCAGACCCATATAAAGCTCCGCTAGCCGGCCGTGTGTCGCGGCCAGTCCCACTCCATCCTGCATGACACAGCACTTGCAGAACCATCTAGAATCTGAGCCTCAAAATCCGATCTCGCCCGAAATATCTAGCGGGATGCACGAGGAGGAAGGAAATGCGTGAAAACCTGGTATCCGTCATGACGGGAAATGATCTGCCTAGGAGAGTTGCCGTCCGCTGAAATCCAGAGAAGTGAATTGTCCGGCATAACGGCCTCCACTGTTCCTTCGCGGACCAGTTTCCCGCCTTTCCAAATCTCAACACGCTGACCAAGAGTACGTTGCCAATTTGGTTGCAGCTGAAGGTCCATCGTGCTCCTAAATGAATGTAGCCAAATTCGGACAGCTATACCTGGTCGTTCAGAGAGAAAGCGCCGCCACGTTCAAGCTGTAAGGGACGCCTGCCACGAAGGCAACTATGGTTCCCCTTCCCGGTGCGGTGAGGCGGCGTCGACCACTGTGCGCCTCACATAAGACGTGCTGGAGGGCTGTGCACTCCGTATGAGCCCTTAATAGGAGCGCGGGAGGCCCAGGACCTTGGTGGCCACGAAGCTCTTGATCATGTTGTTGTTGACCGGAGCCACCTGGAACATACGGGTCTCGCGGAACTTGCGTTCGACGTCGTATTCGTCCACAAAGCCGTAGCCTCCGTGGGTGTCCAGACAGGCGTTCGCGGCGGCCCAACTGGCCTCGGAAGCTAGATGCTTGGCCATGTTGGCCTCGGCGCCGCAGGGTTCGCCGGCGTCAAAGAGCCGAGCGGCCTCGTAACGCATCATGTCCGCGGCCCGAACCTTCATGTAGGCATCGGTGATTGGGAACTGCACGCCCTGGTTGCTGCCGATCTTCCGACCGAACACCTCACGGTTGTTGGCGTACTCGACGCCCCGCTTCGTGAACCAATAGCCGTCGCCGATCGCTTCGGAGGCCAGGAGGATGCGTTCGGCGTTCCAGCCGTCGATGACGTAGCGGAAGCCCTTGCCCACCTCCCCGATCACGGCTGACTCTGGGACACGCATACCACGATAGAAGATTTGGTTGGTGGCGTAGTTGAACATGGTCCGAACCTTGACCACCTCGAGGGTATCAGGCTGTTCCGCCCGGACCTGGCGCATATCCACCAGGAACAGTGTCAGGCCGTGGGTTTTGTCGGAGCCCTTGCCCTCCGGTTTCTGGGAGGTCCTGGCAAGGACAAAGAGAAGGTCCGATTCGTCGATGCGGCTTGTCCAGCTCTTGTGCCCGGTGATGACGAAATCATCGCCGTCGCGCACCGCAGCGGTCTCGATGCTTGTGGTGTCCGAGCCCGCCTTGTCCTCGGTGATGGAGAAAGCCTGCAGCCGCAGCGAGCCGGCGGCGATCTGCGGCAGATACATCTGCTTCTGCGCCGCGTTGCCGTGCCGCAGCAGGGCACCCATGGTGTACATCTGCGCGTGGCAGGCCGCCGAGTGGCCGCCGGACTTGTTGATTTCCTCCATGATCACGCTGGCCTCGGTCAAACCCAGGCCCAAGCCGCCGTACTCGGCCGGGATTAGCGCGGAGAGCAGGCCGGCCTGAGTCAATGTATCCACGAACTCTTGCGGGTAGCGGCGGTTACGGTCCGTCTCGCGCCAGTACTCGTCGGGGAAGCCTTCGCAAAGAAGGCGGGTCTTCGCGCGCAGCTGGTCCAGCCCGGCAGTCAGGGTGTGCATCGGTGCTCCTTCGAAACATTGCTGGCGACCTCCGTCACCTCTGGGGAACGACGATACGCAATATATTGAACTATGACAAGAGACGCCGCGTTAGTTCGAGAAAACTGAAATTCCTTGACTTCTGGAGTCCTAACGAACCAAACTGACGTGGGGGCATGAATATATTGGGATTCATCGGCTGGCATTCGGCCGATGAGTGCAGCGAATCGAGGAGACCACCGATGACCGAAGAAGCAACCCAGAGGCCAGCAGGGGAAAGCCGCGTGGTACCGGGCTGGACGGGCCGTTTGTTCGAGGACTTCTCGCCCGGGGACATCTACTACCACCCGTTCGGCAAGACGGTGACAGAGGTGGACAACCAGTCCTTTACGCTGATGACGCAGAACGTGGCCAAGACGCACGTGGACCGAAATTTCGCCAAGGCCACCGAGTTTGGCCTGCCACTGGTCAACTCCACCTTCACGCTCGCACTGGTAACCGGCCAGTCAACGATCGATCTATCCATGAACGTCTTCGCAAACATGGGTTGGGACGAGGTCCGCATGCCCAATCCCGTTTTTGAAGGGGACACCATATATTCACGCTCTAAGGTCCTCGCCACCCGCGAATCCAAATCCCGCCCCAACCTCGGTTTGGTCACGGTAGCCACAGAAGGCTACAACCAGGACAGTAAGATCGTCATCAGCTACCGCCGCACCTTCATGGTGTACAGGCACGGTCATCTGCCTGGCGTCGAGTCCGCCCGGCCTGAGGAATCCAGCCTTCCGCTGATCGGGGACGCCCGGTGACGGCCGCGGCCGGAAGCAACACAACCGCCGTCGACACGAACGCGGTGACGAGAGCGGTCAGCGCCCTGTTCGTCCCCGGCGACCGTCCGGAGCGGTTCGAGAAGGCAATCGCCGCAGGTCCCGGCGTCGTGATCATCGATCTCGAAGACGCCGTCGCCCAGGATGCAAAGGCTAGCGCGCTAGCCTCGGTGCTGAAGGCAATTGCCCCCGATGTCGGCACCGGGCATGTGCGCGCCTTGGTGCGCGTGAACCCGAAAGGTTCGGATCAGTATGACGCTGAGATTACGGCACTGCTGGCGGCCGCCGAGGCGCCCGGAACTGGATTACTGGGCGTCGTAGTGCCGAAGTCGGAAGACGCCGTCGCCCTGCGGCAACTGCGCGCAGACATGCCGGGGCACTTGGCGCTGGTTCCGCTGATCGAGTCGGCCGCCGGCGTAGTGAATTCAGTGGAGCTGGCGAGCGTGTCTGGCGTGACCCGGCTGGCCTTCGGTGCCATCGACTTCGCGTTGGACATCAACGCTGACAGCGGAGACCGCTTCTTGGACCATGCCCGAGCACAGCTGGTCCTGGCATCCCGCGCGGCAGGCATTGCCGCCCCGCTGGACTCCCCATCCACCGAGATCACTGACATCAACAGGGTTGCCGATTCCGCCAGGCTCGCCCGTAACTTCGGCTTCGGCGGGAAATTGTGCATCCATCCGGCTCAACTAGCCACCGTGCACGGGGCGTTTGCACCCACGGAGGCCGAAATTAGGTGGGCACGCTCCGTGGTCGACGCCGAAGGGGCTGCCGCGCAGGTGGATGGACAGATGATCGATCGCCCAGTCACTGAGCGGGCCAAACGTATCCTGCAGCGGGCAGGGAATGAGCAATGACAGCTAAATCGCGCAACGGAGCGGTTTACAGTCGCCGACAAGGAAGCCCCTGGCCCTAGGGTTTAGTCGAAAGAGATTGTCACTGATGGTCCTGAGCGCAGTCACCGTACATTTGACGCATTCATGTTTTGCCCGGGCCAAATCCCATGCTCAATGCCGAAGGATCGATAGGCACAAACTGCCGCTGATCCAGGCCACGCAAGAGGATACGCCTTTAGGCTGCTAGGGCGGTCGTACTCTTCCGTCCGTGTCCTGCTGGCGCAGTTCCGCCGTTGTCCGACGGAGGCGGACGACGGCGGAACTGCGTACTAGTCGTTGTAGGGCAAGAGGCGGTCTGTCGAGAGATCCCAAACCACAGACTTCTGGCGCGTGTACATTGCCACCGAATCAAAACCGTTCTCCTTGCCGAATCCGCTCTGCTTCATGCCTCCGAACGGCACCGTAGGGTGAAACGAGCGGTAGGTGTTGATCCAAACCGTGCCTGCGACAAGATTCTTAGAAAGGTACTGGATCGCTCCAGCGTCATTACTCCACACCTGAGCACTTAGGCCGAACGGAGTGTTATTCGCACGCGCAAGCGCTTCGTCAAGGCTGCCATACGACAACACACTTGCGACGGGCCCGAAAAATTCCTCAGTCGCAGCCGGGTTATCATCAAAAACCTCCCCCAGCACAGTCGGCTGATAGAAGGCGCCGTCTCTGAGTTCGCCGTCTTCGGCCGGCGCACCGCCCGTCAAAAGGCTCGCTCCATTCTCGATCGATCGTCGCACAAGGTCGTCGACTCTGCTCCGATGCTGCCGGTTGATGAGTGTGCCCATTTGGGAAGACTCCCGGTCCGGAAGCCCGACCCGTACGGTTTTCGCCAGAGCCGCGAGTTCTTCAAGAACATGGCCATAGATTGACTCATGCACGAGGATACGAGAACCAGCCACGCAACTCTGACCACTCTTCGCAAAGTTCGAGTGAAGCACTGACGGGATTGCCGTTTCCAAGTCGGCATCCGGCAACAGGATGGCCGGACTCTTTCCTCCCAGTTCTAGAACCGTTGGCACGATGTTGGTGGCCGACTGAGTGAGTACTGCACGACCAGAAACGGGGCCACCGGTAAAGGCGACCATACCGATGTTTGCGTGCTGACTTAGTAGCGGTCCCACGATTGCGCCGCGCCCGGTGACAACATTGATGACCCCGCGAGGGAACCCCGCCTCGAGCGCGAGCTCCACCAGCCTGAAGTTAAGCAAGGGAGCGACTTCCGGCGCCTTGATGACGATGCAGTTGCCCGCAGCCAACGCAGGCCCCGCCTTCATTGCGACAAAGTTGGCGTTTCCGTTATAGGGGCTGATGCCTGCCACCACCCCGAACGGCTCGCGCAATTCATACGAGAGACGTTCTGGCAGCTGAGCAAACGAACGACCCTCGATCTTGTCTGCAATGCCTGCGTAGTACCTAAGAGTCCGTTCACATGATTCCAGCTCAGCACGCACTTCTTGACGGAGATGCCCTACGTCAGCGACTTCAATGTCGACGAGCTCCTCGCGACGTTCCGCGATGCGGTCTGCCCATGCCGATAACAGCTTCCCACGGACATCGGGACGGGTGTGACGCCAGGACGACTCGTAGGCCTGCTGGGCACCTTGGACGATCCAGTCGAGCTCCTCAGCCGTAACCTCGTGGAGCTCGCCAATCTGCCGTCCGGTCGAGGGATTCTCGATCGGCATGACGTATCCGCCCCGCGGGGTAACCACCCCCTCAGTCGAGATGTACCCAACGTTCGTCCGAATACCCATCATGTTCGCTGTCATGCGTGTTACCCAATTCTCTTGCAAGCTCGCCGGCCGAGCACTTTCGCCGGGCCCTTTAACGTTTACTCTTCGCGACCGAACAGTCTGCGGCTAATCACCCGGGATGCCGCAGCACAGTCCCTCGTGATTGGCTCACGTGGAAAATTGCGCTGGTGTGGTGCTGTCAATATAGGCGTCATAAAACTCCGGCCACGCCAGATGTCCGCACGGCAGCAAACGCCAGCACCGGACCACACAGTTCTCGCAGTTACACAACCGTCGCGCATTCTGCATAAATTCCGGGAACGGGGCTCCAATTGCCTCAGGTAAACGTCTTAGTAGTCATACTGGCGAGCAGTGCGATCATTTGACCAATGTTATTCAGTGATAAGGCCATCACAAGCGGGCATTTGCCATTTCCCCACATGACCTTCCACGATGGGGTGTCCACTGTGACGCGGCCCACTCCTGCAGTGGGCATAAACGAATGACCGACTGTAGTTGATGGGCAGAAACTTTCTGGCCAAGAAAGGATGTCGATGTCGATGTCAGCAAACCGGTTCGAAAGCAAGATCGTCTTTGTGACAGGGGCCGGCAAGGGAATTGGCCGCGCAACGGCAATCGCATTCGCCCGGGAGGGAGCCCGCCTCGCACTCGCGGATTTCGACGACAAAGCAAACAGTGAGACGGCCGAATGTATCCGCAGTGAAGGTGGGGATGCCATCACACTACACGTCGATGTGACATCGGAAGACAACGTGCGCTCGGCCATCGACGAGACGATGGGGGCATTCGGAAGGCTCGATGTCGCCTTTAACAACGTCGGGCGGATCCAGAAGCCCACCCCGTTGGCCGAGTCGACTGTCGACGAATGGCGGTTAATCATGGAGACCAACGCCCTCGGCGTGTTCCTCGGCATGAAATACCAAATTCCGGCGCTCCTGAAGAGCGGCGGTGGTGCCATCGTAAACACCGCATCGGGTGCGGGGCTGCGCGGACGGAGGGGCCTCGCCCTCTATACGGCAGCGAAGCACGCGGTTGCGGGGCTAACGAGGGCAGCGAGTCTCGACTACGCGCGTCAGGGCATCCGCGTGAACGCAGTAGCCCCTGGTCCAGTTGATACGGAGCTCGCACACGTGGTCACCGGTGGTAGCCGGGACGGGATCGCGGCCATGGAGGTCACGCAGCCGATTGGGCGCCTCGGCCGGCCTGAGGAGATTGCTTCCGCCGTCCTCTGGCTCGCTTCGCCGGAGGCCAGCTTCACCCTGGGAACCGTGGTGCCTGTTGACGGTGGACGCACTGCCGAGTAGCAGGCATGTGGATAACTACCAACCAAATACAACCACTTCAGCAAAGGAGCTAATGTGGCTAGCACAAATTCAATGACCAAAATATCCAAATCGGCCGGCGGCACTCAACTTGAGAAGTCTCGCGCACGTCGCGCTGCCGCATCGGCCCTGATAGGTGGCGCTCTCGAATATTACGACTTCTTCCTTTACTCTCTAGCTGCAGCAATCGTCTTCCCCACAATGATGTTCCCGAGCGGCACCAGCGCCGCCACTGGAGTGTTGCTTTCTCTCGGCACACTCGGTGTTGGTTACGTGGCGCGCCCGGCCGGCGCGGTAATATTTGCGCATTTTGGCGACAAGTTCGGCCGCAAGCGCATCCTGGTCATGACAATCGTGCTGATGGGGCTGTCCACATTTACCATTGGTTTCCTTCCTTCGTATGAGCAGGTTGGACTTCTGGCGCCGGTCCTTCTAGTGGTCATGAGACTTTTTCAGGGATTGTCAGCAGGAGCAGAAACGACTGGAGCCAGTACGCTCACGCTGGAATCCGCCCCACACGGCAGGAGAGCGTTCTACACGTCGTTTACCCAGTCAGGAAATTCGATCGGTTTCGTACTCGCGAACGTCGCATTCCTACCAATTGCGGCCCTCCCTCATGATCTCCTGTTCTCCTGGGGTTGGCGTATCCCCTTCTTCGCCAGTGCCATTGTTGTGGCCGTCGCCCTAATTATGCGAACGAAGCTCGAGGAGACCGTTATCTTCATCAATGAGGTGGTCGAGGAGCATCAGGAAGTCAAGATTCCCCTCTTCACCGCTCTCCGTCGCTACCCGTGGGGCATTGTCAAGGTCCTCGTGCTTACGACGAGCGCATCGATCGGCACGATGCTTTTTACGTTCGGACTGGCCTTTGCGACTCGACCTGAGTTCGGGATCGTGATTTCTTATACCACCATGATCTGGGCCTGCATCGCAGGATATGGACTGAATGCCGTCTTCCAACCCTTTTGGGGGATTCTCTCCGATCGTATCGGCCGCCGCCCGGTGATCATATTCGGGGCTATTACCTCTGCAGTAATGACATTCGCCTATTTCGCCGCCATCGTCGCACACAACATTCCAATGATATTCGTATCAATTATTGGCGCTTTCTCTATCTTCTACGCGGCCGTGAACGCCGTTAGTCAAACGTTCTCCGGTGAACTGTTCGACGTGCGTGTTCGATACTCTGCGTCAGCAGTGGGCTTCAACGCAGGCATTGTGGTGGTCGGCTTTGTGCCAGCCGTTGCCACGGCGTTCGTCACGAGGGACAACTGGATGGCTGCGCCAATCATCGTCGCGATCACGTGCATAGCAACCGCCTTCGTGGTCTTCTTCTCGAAGGAAACGCACAAAGTGCGACTTGAAGATCTTGGATAAATTGGTGCCTCACTGAACCAAAACGCGATTCGCCGAATTTGAAGATACGAGCTACGAAGGAAGCCTGTGATCCAGGAGGGGCGGCGAAGATCGAAGATTCGCTGCCCCTTCCCGCTTGTTCGGCAGGAGCAGTTGCGCATCATCGGTTGTCCCGGCGCTTGCACGGGTCCGGCAGCCTCATTGGGGAAAGCGTTTGTGTCACATGTGGTGTGTACGGTCAGGCACGGCACATAATGTGCGCTGCCCTTACCGCATCCGGCAGCCGGTACAGAAGAGACCGCAGCCGCCCCAATTTACGGGATAGCAGCACGATATGGACGTATCACAAATGGGTATTGGTGAGGCTGATCCATAACAGAGAGTATTGAATATATCGTCTTCGATGCCTAGCTAGCGCCTTATTCACGGCACACTCCCGAGGCACTGACACCAAGAGCACTGCGCGAAAGATAAGAGATGCTTCAAAACACCAGTACTTCCGGTTCCACCCCGAGACAATCCGGATCCACACCGGAAGGCGACTCCCGCAGAGTCCTGCGAGGCAGGGGCGCTGCGATGGCCCGCAATATGCAGGCAAGCCTCAGCGTCCCTACCGCGTCAACCATGAGGACGTTCGAGGTCTCGGCGCTCATGGAGTGGCGCGAAAGGCTCCGCGGCCAGGGGTTCAACGTTCCTATTGCGGCCGTGCTCGCGACCGCAATGGCCCGGGCTGCTCAGCATCAGGTTGCCGCGGTGCGTCGGCGCATTGAGAATGACGGTTCCGATCTCGTGCTTGTGGAAGAGGGCGCCGTCAATCTCGGAGTTGCGGTCGACGTCAAAACCTCGGACGGGCACTCCATCATGGTGCCGGTCATCCAAGACGCAGCCAGTCTCACCTTTCCGGAACTGGTTGAGCTTCTTGGCAAGCTTTCCGGCGAGTGCAGGGCCGGCACTATCGCCGTCGCGAAGCTGCGGGGGGCGTCCCTCATCCTTACCAGCACTGGCCGCTTTGGTTCCACAACAGGTGTCCCCCTGCTTCCTGCCGGTCCAGGCATCATCGTTGCTGCCGGAGCCATCGGTGTCCCTGCCGGGCTCGAAAAACTGGCCGCCACCCACCCCGTGGACCCCGTGCTGACTTTGTCTTCAACCTATGACCACCGTGCCATTCAGGGAGCGGACTCCGGCAGCTTCCTCGGGGCTGTAGAAAGACTCCTCCGGTCGCAGGAGTTCCTTACGCAGCTGGAGCACGAGATACTTCAAAACGAGCCGGATCCGTTGCTTGAACTCCCAGCATCTTCACCGTCCAACGGCGCCGTGCGGCTGGCAGAGTTCAACGGCGCGGCTAGTACGGCGGTCGCCCGGCTCGAGCCCGTTCGCGCTCGCGACGAAGGCTCTTGGCTGCCCGACGGCGTCGAAGTCGAGTTCGCGCACCTGTCCGATCCGGAAACCCGCACCTGGCTTGGTGACCTGATCAGGCATGGAACTCCACAGCCCGCCGCCGACCGACGAGTTCAGGCACTCAGGCTAGCAACCGAGATCGACGTCTTCGAAACATACCTGCAGACCCAGTTCCTCGGGCAGAAGACACTGTCCGTTCAAGGCCTCGAATCCACGGTGCTTGCGTTGGCTGAAATGGCCGGACAGGCCGCAGGGAAGGGCTACACAGAAACTGTGCTGGGCATGGCCCACCGTGGCCGACTAAGCATTATGGCCCACATACTCAACTGGCCTGTGGAGCGGATCCTGGCCGAGTTCCTTCCCACCGCCCACTCAACACCTCAAGCGCGTTCCGGCGATGTCCGGCAGCATCTGGGTGGTAGCGGCACGTTTACCGACATTGACGGATCATCCCTCGGCGTCATGCTGGAACACAACCCCAGCCACCTCGAATTCGTGTCCCCAGTGGCCCTCGGAGCCGCGAAGGCCAAGCAGGATCACCTCATTGCGCAGGGCATGTCGCCTCAGGAGGCACGCCGTAAAGTGCTCCCCGTCCTGCTCCACGGAGACGCCGCCTTCACGGGCCAGGGAGTTGTCTACGAAACTTTCAACCTGCAGCGGCTCGAACCGTACAACGTGGGCGGAACGATCCATATCGTGCAGGACAACAGGCTGGGCTTCACGGCTACTCCCTTCCAGCTCCGGTCAACGTCCTGGCCATCCGACGTCATCCGAGGCTTCGACGTCCCCGTCATTCATACCGACGCTGACGACGTCGACGCTAACCTCGTGGCGGCCAAGATCGCCTTCGAATACCGCGAGCGGTTTGGAACGGACATCGTGATCCACGTCCAGGGTTACCGGCGCTTTGGCCACAACGAAACCGACGAGCCGCGCTACACCCAGCCCGTCTACTACAGCGACATTGACGAGCACCCTCCCGTGCACGAGATCTACGCGTCCACTCTGGCGGCGGCAGGGCTAGTGACGGACACCTACATTGCCGACACTCGGGCCACAGCCAGAACCCACCTTGTGGCGGCGCTGGACAAAGCCCGGGTCTTTGATCTCAACTCAGTGGTCAATCAGAAATTCGAGTCCCGGCCCGACGTCCACGACAAGCTACGATCCCTCTCCCCGTCCTGGGTCTCCGAGGTCCTCGACCTTTCTGAACAGTCCCGCAACGACGTAGCCATCCACCCGAAGCTAATTAAACAGTTCGACAAGAAGCGCTCTATGCGTGACCAGAACTTCTTGATTGACTGGGGCCAGGCAGAGCTGCTTGCCCTTAAGCTCATCAATGAGGCCGGAATCCCCCTCCGGCTTACGGGCGAGGATGTGGAGCGTGGAACGTTCAGCCACAGGCACATCGTGGTTCACGATACCCAAACTGGAGACAAGGCGGAGCGGTTGACGTTTGGCGGCGCGCCCTTCCTAGTGGCTAATACCCCCTTGACCGAGGTGGCCACGGTGGGCTTCGAGTACGGCTACGGCCGGACGAACACAAGTTCCATGCAGGTGTGGGAGGCACAGTTCGGTGACTTCGTGAACGTAGCCCAGGTCATCTTCGACCAGTTCATCATGGCCGGACGCGACAAGTGGGGCCGCGAGAGCCGCTTCGTGGCGCTGCTGCCCCACGGCTGGGAGGGTGCCGGGCCAGAGCACTCCTCGGCCCGCCTAGAGCGATTCCTCCAGTTGGCTGCGCGCGACAATGCCCGCATCCTCGTTCCCACCACTGCAGCCCAGTACTTCAACGCACTGGTCCACGCCGCAGCAATAGACGAACCGCGCCCGCACATTATCTTCACACCCAAGTCATTGCTGAGGGCCGAGTCTGCGAAGTCGGCAGTTGAGGACCTCACCGCAGGGGCCTACCACCCCGTCCTGGCAACAGGGGCGCGTAGTGACGAGACCCGCCGCCTCCTTCTGTCATCCGGCAAGGTCGGCGTGGAGGCCAAAGAACGTCTGGGTGATGGCGTTCGGCTGCTCCGCATCGAACAGCTGTACCCGTTCCCCCACGAAGAGATCATGAGGGAAGTGGCGGCCGCCGGTGAGCTGGAAGAGATCGTCTGGGTTCAGGAAGAGCCCGAGAACATGGGTCCATGGAGCTTCGTCCTGCCCAGGCTCCTCAAGATGGGCCTAGGCCGGTTCCGCCTCGGTTACGTGGGCAGGCCAGAGGCAGCATCCCCCGCCGAAGGCTACTCATCCGAGCACAAAGCAGCCCAGGAACGCTTGTTGGCGGCGGCGACCCAGGCTGGCGCCGTCGACTTCCGCATCGGGTAGTCATTCGAACCTCCTCCCAATCGGCCGAGGGGGATAGGCGAGCCAGAGACGCAGGTCAGGCGGTAAGAGTCCCGGCAACGCCTGACTCAGTAAAGGAACCAGACATGCGCGCATTTCCACTCTTGAAGACGACGATGGCCTCATCGGCAGGACTGGGCCAGCTTCAAAGTCAGCCATGGGGCGCCCCCTTCGACATCGCTATTCTCGCCGGACCGGGAAACGGCGTTTCGCCATTCCCTAAGGCAGGGGGTGAGCTCCCTGCCGGGCGCCACCGTTGCTTCCCCTCTCCATTAAAGGACAAGCCATGGCTGCATTAGCCACAAATCCAGAAGCCCTCATTGAGAGTCTCGAAGACCAACGCTACAGCGCGGTTCTCTCCGGAGATCTGGCAACCTTCGAAGAATTGTGTCACCCCGGGCTCGTGTACTCCCATTCCAGCGGCGACAGAGATTCCTTGCGGGCCTATACCGATAAGCTCCGGACGGGTGCTCTGAGGTACCACCGGATAGACCACAAGAGCGAAAAAGTCACAATCATCGGCAATACAGCGCTGGTCATGCTCCGGATGAGCGCGGACCTGACCATTAATGGCGCACCCATGACGCTGAAGTGTACTGCGCTTGCGGTATGGGTAAATGAAGCGGACTCTTGGAAGTTTATCGCCTACCAATCAACCCCCCAGCCCTAATACGCCAGACGAAGTCGTCGATTCCCGCGATTGCAGGAAAATGCCGACGGATTCTGATGGCACACCTGAGCTACCGTTTATTCGATTGCTGGGGGACTAAGAGGGCCTCCCAGAAAACGGGTCCGGGCTGTTTGAAGCGTCGAAGGGCCGACTAGGGCTTGCACTCGAACCGCGCCGCGCCTGCCGCCAACCGGCCCGGTCCACATGCAGTCTGCCTGCCTCACCTGACTCACACGCAGGCAAAAAGATCATCCAATAGAGAAGGAAGGCTGTCATGCGCGGAGTGATTATGTACGCCTCCGGAGACGGCGGCCACGTCGGCTACGATGGTGTCCCGGTGCGTGCACAACTGGATCCGATGGACCTGTTCGCTGCCGGAGTCCAACTCGCATGAGGCATCGCTGCCGTCCGCTGGTTCCTTCTCGAACTAATCCAACTCCTCTTGGACCGCATAATAAATGCCGGCAAGGTCTTGGATCTCACCTCTCGCTCGAGGACTCCGCCGCGGGCTACAAAAGCCATGGACGAGCGAGAAGCCATTAGTTTCCTACTCACCACATGACACCGTCATGCCAGCAACCGTCCTCAATCATGCCGTGCCGAGACCATCCAGCACAACAACCGGCAAGCAGGTCCCGCCGCCGGTTTAATCAAAGGAGTGGATCCGGGCACTATGCAGGTTGATTTGAGCGCTCAGAGCGCGGCGGCCGGCGGTTCCCGCACACTACAGTGCTACCTAGCCAAGCCTGCCGGGACCGGACCATTCCCCGGACTCGTTCTCATCCATGAAGGCTTCGGGCTCGACTACATAATGCGCCGCCACGCGCACCGGCTCGCGGTGGCGGGATACCTGACGCTTGCCGTCGGTGTCGAGAGTGACGATAGTGCGAGCGGCTGCCTCGTGTCGACCATGCGTTCGTTGGCGTCCGGGACGGGCCGGGCCTTCGCGGACATCGTTACGGCACGGTCCTGGCTCCGCCGTGACGACAGATGCACCGGGAACGTGGGGGTCATAGGATTTTGCCTGGGTGGGGGGTTCGCCTTGCTCGGGACCACCGACGGCCTCGATGCTGCCTCCGCGAACTATGGCGACTTGCCGGACGAACTGGAGGACGCTTGCCCCGTATTGGCCAATTATGGTCATGATGACCAGACACTACCCGGGGCCGCGGCGAAGTTGGAGACGGTCCCGATCATGCTCGACCTCGAGAATGAAATCAGGGAAGCCGCTCGTCCCGCGTTCATCAACGACGTAGCGGTAGTGCCTCGATCGCCGATCCCCCTTACGCGGATCCTGGGCATCAAACCGAATCCGGCCGCCGCGCCCAAAACGTGGCAGCGCATCGAGGACCATTTCGCGGAGCGCCTTCGCTAGTGTCCCGAAGTAGAATGCGCCGGCTCATCTTCTGAAAATCGCCACCTCCTGTCGTGAGTTTTCATCCCAGAACGTCGGGTTGGACTCGTTTCCTGCACAAGAACGCCCCCAACCCCGCGTTTCCGCAGGCCTTCGCTGTGGAGCTATGGAGTTTCGAAACTCCTGACCTCTTCTTCATGGGACAGCGTATTTCACTGTCCGCCACCGGCTTATGGCTCGATCAGTTCCGGTTGAGGCCGAACTTACGTGTCATCAGGGTCCTTGTAATGGGACTTGGCCGAATCTACCTCCGACGAAGGTGTGCTCGGCCCGAACCCGTGCAGAGGCCTGAAGACGAAGTGCGGGCATGGTCTTTCCCAGTCCTTATGGCCTCGCCAACTGCGCTGTCGTATGCAAGCTGGCGCAGGGCGAGGTTCCTGCCGTGACCGTCTCGTGCATAGGCTGTCCACCGGCCGAGGACTCGCTCAGCGCAGTCGGCCTTTCAGATGTACTGCTTGCCGTTAGTGGAGTCGGTGATCAGGTAAATCCCCTGAACTTCCGACAGGGCGACCTGCCAGTCTGAATAACACGAATCCCCCACCATCTCGCACAACTTGTGATACCTGAGCAACACATTGTCGAAGCCGGGGAAAGGAACCATGCCCCGGTCGGCGTCTCCAAGGCAGGCAGTTTCGCCGCCGTTTCGCCTTACCAGTATCAGGCCTGGGTATTGACGCCCACTCAACTACCAGCCGGCCCAACCAGAGGAGACAGGAAGCTACTCGGGCGCAAGTCGAAATGGATTTCAGCGTCTGTACGCTGGACCTCATCATAATTCTCGAGGACTCGGATTAACCGCGAACGGCGCCCGCCGTCGGCAGCCAGTATCACCCACTCTGGGGTGGGGTTTTGGGGTTCCTCGTTCCGGTTCTGTCTAGTTGGTCGTGGGTGACCAACACCCGTTCATGGTTCGGGGAGCCGGGTACAACGTGATGAAACCGGCTTTGGCGCGGAAGTCTCCTGGAGAGCTACTTCGAGTCCTAAGCAAGAGTCTGTGCCTGTGGGTTTGTCCTGCCAAAGCGGGAATCGGCGAAAAGGCGGCTTCGTTGCTCGCGGCGCATTGCACGCTCGATGAGTTGTTCGCGGCTGCGATGGCTTCAGCCATCGGTCTGTGCGCGCGAGGTCTAAACTCGCAGCCTCCGCCGCGCCTTCAAGCTGGGCGATCAGGTCCACCTTCACGGGCCGGAGGTTCTGACCCTGGAGAGGGTCCTCGAATACACTCGGATCCAGTGGCCTGGACAGTTCGCCAAGAAGCTGCCGTAGTAACAGGCGGGAGGCCCACCAGCCAGGGCCCTGAACCCGTCACCCACACACCTGAATAGGCCACAGCAGCGGCCAGGCCAAAGCCCGCGAACTTAGCGTCAGAGGGACGCCACCACAAGCTTTGTACACACGTTAAAGCAAAAACCCCTCTGACGAGGGGGAATGCTGTGCCCGAGGTGGGACTCGAACCCACACACCTTTCGATACCGCATTTTGAGTGCGGCGCGTCTGCCAATTCCGCCACTCGGGCGCGGAAACACCGAAACAAGACTAACCGACGTCGAGCTCTTCACAGAACTCAACGCTCCCTGTTGCAGTGCGCGAAACTACTCTACATGCAGATAGGCTAATTTCCAGAACCGGCTCGGCCGGGCAATAAATCATACGCAGGGACCGGGTGCAACTAAGATGGTTGAGAACCCGCCGTACGTCTTGAAGGAGATCCCGTGTCAGAACAGACGGAGTCCAAGCCCGCATCCCAGCCGGCACGCCGAGTAGTTGTCGCAGAGGATGAGACCCTCATCCGCCTGGACATCATCGAGATCTTGAAGGGCGAAGGTTACGACGTTGTCGGTGAGGCCGACAACGGTGAGAAGGCAGTCCAGCTGGCCGAGGAACTGAAGCCGGATCTGGTTCTCATGGACGTCAAGATGCCTGTCATGGACGGCATCTCTGCTGCGGAGAAGATCGTCAAGGCGAGGATCGCCCCCGTGGTCCTCCTCACGGCGTTCAGCCAGAAGGAGCTCGTGGAGCGCGCCCGCGACGCCGGCGCCATGGCGTACGTCGTCAAGCCTTTCACTCCGGCCGACCTGATCCCCGCAATCGAGATCGCCTTGTCCCGCCACGAGGAGATCAAGGCGCTCGAAAACGAAGTGTCCGACCTTCAGGAGCAGTTCGCCACGCGCAAGCTTGTAGAGCGCGCCAAGAGCCTCCTGACCACCAAGATGGGTCTCACGGAGCCGGAAGCATTCCGGTGGATCCAGAAGACCTCCATGGACCGCCGCCTCAGCATGCGCGAGGTCGCCGAAACCATCATCAACCAGGTCAACTAGCACTCCCCCGCGAAGGGCGCCGCTTCCGCTGGAAGCGGCGCCCTTCGTCGTCACCTGCAGCGATACGCCCCGGCCCCGCGCCCACGAACCACCCACGCCCGCAAAACAAGACAAAGGAGGCCCCGCCAAACGGCGGAGCCTCCTAACAGCGCTAAAAGAATCAGGCCTTCGACTTGGCCTTCTTCTTTTCCGGCCACGGTCCGACCTTTTCCTTGCGGGCTGCGGCCTCTTCCACGCGGGAGGTGTCCGCGAGGTCGCCCACCTTGTGGACCTTGAGCGAGTTCGTGGAACCAGCCTGTCCGGGAGGCGAACCGGCCGCGATGACCACGAGGTCGCCGTTCTCCACGATCTTCATCTCGAGGAGGCTGCGGTCCACCTGGGCCGTCATGGCGTCAGTGTGGCCCACCATGGGGACCAGGACGGGCTGGATGCCCCAGGTCAGCGCCAACTGGTTCCAGACGTGCTCCACCGGGGTGAAGGCGAAAACCGGCTTGACGGGACGCAGGCGGGACAGCCGGCGGGCCGAGTCCCCGGACTGGGTGAAAGTACAGATGTACTTCGCGTCCAGCTGGTCGGCGATTTCGACGGCGGCACGCGTGATGGCGCCACCGCGGGTCTTGGGCTTGGTACCGAGCGGAGGAACGCGCTCAAGACCGTGTTCTTCGGTGGACTCGATGATGCGGGCCATGGTCTTGACCGTTTCGATCGGGTACTTGCCCACGCTGGTCTCGCCCGAAAGCATGACTGCGTCGGCGCCGTCGAGCACTGCGTTGGCGCAGTCCGAAGCCTCGGCACGGGTCGGGCGCGGGTTGTCGATCATCGATTCGAGCACCTGGGTGGCCACGATGACCGGCTTGGCCCAACGCCGGGCCAGTTCAATGGCGCGCTTCTGCACGATCGGCACTTCCTCGAGCGGGAGTTCCACGCCAAGGTCGCCACGGGCAACCATGATGGCGTCGAAGGCGTCGATGATTTCGTGGAGCTGGTCCACTGCCTGCGGCTTCTCGATCTTGGCGATGACCGGCACACGCCGGCCTTCTTCGTCCATGATTTCGTGCACGCGCTTGATGTCGGAGGCATCACGGACGAAGGACAGTGCCACCAGGTCGACACCGCGCTTCAAGGCCCAGCGGAGATCATCCTCGTCCTTTTCGCTCAAGGCGGGGACGTTGACGGCAACGCCGGGCAGGTTGATGCCCTTGTTGTTGGACACCCAGCCGCCGACGGTCACCGTGGCGACCACCTTGACGTCGTCAACCTCGATGGCGCGAAGGGCAACCTTGCCGTCGTCGATCAGCAGTGCATCGCCGATGTTGACGTCTTCGGTCAGGCTCTTGAGCGTGGTGGAGCAGATGTCCTTGGTACCCGGGACGTCCTCGGTGGTGATGGTGAAAGTGTCACCGACGGCGAGTTCGTGGGGACCGTCGACAAATCGACCCAGGCGGATCTTCGGGCCCTGCAGGTCAGCCATGATGGCAACCGGCTTGTGAAGCTGGGCGGCGGCTTTGCGGACGTTCTCGTACGTGGTGTCGTGTACCGAGTAGTCGCCATGGCTCATGTTCATGCGGGCGACGTCGACGCCGGCTTCCAGCACCGCGAGGGTGTTGTCAAAGCTGGA
Organism: Arthrobacter sp. NPDC080073; assembly: GCF_040686575.1. Taxonomy (NCBI): domain Bacteria; kingdom Bacillati; phylum Actinomycetota; class Actinomycetes; order Micrococcales; family Micrococcaceae; genus Arthrobacter; species Arthrobacter sp. NPDC080073. Next base: position 56,573 of record NZ_JBFBKR010000007.1, on the reverse strand, counting down.
AATTGCCGGTCCGAACGTTGCCACGATTTTTGCGCGTCTCATATACCTACCCTAGTAGTGTGCTGCAGTTGGAGTTGGGAAAGCTTCGTGCGCCGGTCCCTAGAGGACCGCTATGGCCCGGTCGGTGGGAGCCACGGGCGCGGGGAGAATGGTGCTGCCCATGAGGTACTTGTCGACCGCGGCAGCGCAGGCGCGGCCTTCGGCGATAGCCCAGACAATCAAGGACTGCCCGCGGCCTGCATCGCCTGCCACGAACACGCCCTCGGTGTTGGTCATGTAGTACCCGTCTCGGGCCACGTTGCCGCGGCCGTCGAATTCTGCGCTGACCTGTTCGGTGATACCGGCAGGTTCCGCGCCCGTGAAGCCGAGCGACAGGAACACCAGGTCGGCTGGAATGATGCGTTCCGTGCCGGCCTTCGGCAGGCGCTTGCCGTCCACGAATTCGGTCTCGGCCACCTTGACACCTGTGAGCTTGCCGTTTTCGCCGACAAATTCAACGGTCGAGGCGAGGTAGGTCCGTTCGCCGCCCTCTTCGTGTGCGCTGGCAACTTCGAAGAGCGTGGGGAACGTCGGCCACGGCTGGTGCGATGCGCGCTCAAGCGGCGGCTGCTTGCCGATGGCGAGGGTGGTGACGGACGCCGCGCCCTGGCGGTGTGCCGTGCCGAGGCAGTCGGCGCCGGTGTCGCCGCCACCGAGGATGATCACGTGCTTGCCCTTGGCATCGATCTGGTCCTCCACGGTTTCACCGGCAACCACACGATTTGCGGGGACCAGGTAATCCATGGCGAAGTGGATGCCTTCAAGGCCGCGGCCCGGGATGGGAAGGTCGCGCGGAACCGTGGCACCGGTGGCGATCACCACCGAGTCGTAACGGCGGCGCAACTGCTCCCACGTCACGTCGGTTCCGACCGCCACACCCGTGCGGAAGCGGGTGCCCTCGGCCTTCATCTGCTCGACGCGGCGGTCGACCTGTTCCTTTTCCATCTTGAAATCGGGGATGCCATAGCGCAGCAGTCCCCCGATCTTGTCGTCGCGCTCGTAGACGGCCACCGTGTGTCCGACGCGCGTCAGCTGCTGTGCGACGGCAAGCCCTGCGGGGCCGGAGCCGACGACGGCGACCGTCTTGCCGGAGAGACGCGCCGGCGGAAGGGGTTGTACCCAGCCGTTTTCGAAGGCGTCGTCGATGATCGAAACTTCAACCTGCTTGATGGTCACAGCGGGCTGGTTGATGCCCAGGACACAGGATGCTTCACACGGCGCAGGACACAGCCGGCCGGTGAACTCCGGGAAGTTGTTCGTGGCGTGCAGCCGCTCGATCGCTTCCTCGCCCTTGCCGCGCCACGTGAGGTCGTTCCACTCGGGGATGAGGTTCCCCAAGGGGCAGCCCTGGTGGCAGAACGGAATGCCGCAGTCCATGCAGCGGCCCGCCTGGCTCTTGAGCACGCCCCTGTCCTGGGCTTCGTAAACTTCTTTCCAGTCCATGATGCGGACGGGAACAGGACGGCGTGGCTGCGTCTCGCGCTGCCGGACTTTCAGAAATCCGCGTGGATCAGCCACCGGTTACCTCCAGGATTCGAGACCATACTTCTTCGCCATCGGGATCAAGGCCCTCTTCGATAGCGTCGAGACGGGTTTGCAGGACCGCGGCGTAGTCGCGCGGCAGGACTTTGGTGATGCGGGCGGCCGTGTCGTCGAAGTTTTCGAGCAAGCGGCCCGCAAGGACGGACTCGGTTTCTTCCAGGTGCTTGACCAGGAGTCCGTGGACGATCGTGCGGTCCTCGTCGTCAAGCTCAAGCAGCTGCAGCTCCCCTGAGTCCAAGGCCTGCTTGTTGACCCGGGCGGGCTGGAGGTCCAGTACATAAGCGGTACCACCGGACATGCCGGCACCGAAGTTGCGGCCCGTACGGCCGATGATCAGCGTCTGGCCGCCGGTCATGTACTCGCAGCCATGGTCACCGATGCCCTCAACGACGGCGGTGGCCCCCGAGTTGCGTACCAGGAAGCGTTCGCCCACCTGGCCACGCAGGAACAATTCGCCGCTCGTCGCGCCGTAGCCGATCACGTTGCCGGCGATGACGTTGCGTTCGGCCTGGAAAACGTTGGTGCGGTCCGGGCGGACGATGATGCGTCCACCGGAGAGCCCCTTGCCGACGTAGTCGTTGGAGTCGCCGAACATGCGCAGCGTGATGCCTGCAGGAAGGAAGGCCCCGAGCGACTGACCTGCGGTGCCCTTCAGCGTGATGTCGATGGTGTCGGTCGCGAGCACGTCGACGCCGAAGGTCTTGGTTACGACGTGCCCCAGCATGGTGCCGACGGAACGGTCCGTGTTGATGACGTCGACGGCGATCTTCACCGGTGTGCGGTCGCTCAAAGCCTCGGCGGCCATGCCGATGAGGCGCTGGTCGAAGTGCTTGTCGAGCTCGTGGTTCTGGCCGGTGAGGTTCCGCAGGGGAACGTCGTCGTCGAACTCGAGGCCGTGCAGGATGGGGTCGAGGTCGAGCCCCTCGGCCTTCCAGTGGTCGATCGCGTCCCGGGTATCCAGGACCTCGGCGTGCCCGATGGCCTCTTCGAGGCTGCGGAAACCGAGTTCGGCAAGCAGTTCGCGGACTTCCTCGGCAAGGAATTCGAAGAAGTTGACCACAAACTCGGGCTTGCCGTTGAAACGCGAGCGGAGCTCCGGGTTCTGGGTTGCGACGCCGACCGGGCAGGTATCGAGGTGGCAGACGCGCATCATGATGCAGCCGGACACCACCAGGGGCGCGGTCGCGAATCCGTACTCCTCGGCACCCAGCAACGCAGCGATGATGACGTCCCGGCCGGTCTTGAGCTGGCCGTCCACCTGGACCACGACGCGGTCGCGGAGCCCGTTGAGCATGAGCGTCTGCTGGGTCTCGGCGAGGCCGAGCTCCCACGGGACACCCGCATGCTTGAGCGAGTTCAGCGGCGAGGCGCCGGTTCCGCCGTCGTGCCCTGAGACGAGCACGACGTCGGCTTTGGCCTTGGTGACGCCGGACGCCACCGTGCCGATCCCGACTTCGGAAACCAGCTTCACGTGAACGCGCGCCGAGGGATTGGCCCGCTTGGCGTCGTAGATGAGCTGCGCGAGATCCTCGATCGAGTAGATGTCGTGGTGCGGGGGCGGGGAAATGAGCCCGACGCCGGGGGTTGAGTGGCGGGTCCGGGCTACCCAGGGGTAGACCTTCTGCGCCATCAACTGGCCGCCTTCACCGGGCTTGGCGCCCTGGGCCATCTTGATCTGGATGTCCTCGGCGTTGGTCAGGTACAGGCTGGTCACGCCGAAACGGCCCGAGGCAATCTGCTTGATCGCGGAGCGGCGCTCCGGGTCCAACAGACGGTCCACGTCTTCGCCGCCCTCACCGGTATTGGACTTGCCGCCCAGCCGGTTCATCGCGATTGCGAGCGTTTCGTGGGCTTCCTTGGAGATGGAGCCGTAGCTCATCGCGCCGGTGGAGAAGCGCTTCACGATGCTGGAAACCGGCTCGACCTCTTCAAGCGGCACCGCGGGGCGAAGGCTGTCCTTGAACTTCAAAAGCCCGCGCAGGGTCATGAGGTTCTCGGACTGGTCGTCGATGCCCTTGGTGTATGACTTGAAGATGTCGTAGCGGCGTTCGCGGGTCGCGTGCTGCAGGCGGAAGACGGTTTCCGGGTTGAACAGGTGCGGTTCCCCGTCGCGGCGCCACTGGTATTCGCCGCCGCCGAGCAGCGGACGGTGCGGCAGTTCGATGCCGCCTTCCGGGTAGGCCATCTGGTGGCGCGCCGAAACTTCGGCGGCGATGACGTCCAGGCCGACGCCGCCCAACTGGGAGTGGGTGCCGGAGAAGAATTCGTCCACGAGGTCCTGGGACAGGCCGAGGGCTTCGAAAGTCTGGGCGCCGGTGTACGAGGCCACCGTGGAAATGCCCATCTTGGACATGATCTTCAGGACGCCCTTGCCGAGGCCCTTGATGAGGTTGTAGACGCCGTCTTCGGGAGTCACGCCAACGACTTCGCCCGTGCTGATGAGCTGCTCCACGGATTCCATCGCCAGGTACGGGTTCACGGCGGAAGCGCCGAAGCCCACAAGCACTGCCACGTGGTGCGTTTCGCGGACGTCGCCGGCCTCGACCACCAGGGCGGTCTTGGTGCGGTTGGCGCTGCGGAGCAAGTGGTGGTGTACCGCGCTGACGAGCAGCAGGGACGGGATCGGGGCCCACTGCGCGTTGGAGTCGCGGTCGGACAGCACGATGTACTGCACGCCGCGGTTGATCGCGCCGGAAACCTGCTCGCAGATTTCAGTCAGGCGGCTCCGGAGTGCTGCTTCACCGCCCTCCGGACGGTACAGTCCGCGGACCTTCATGGCGACCTTGTCGCCGTCGGCGTTCTCGATGTTGGCGATCTTGGCGAGCTGGTCGTTGTTGATCACCGGGAACGGCAGGGAGATCTGCGGCTGGCGGACCTGCCCGACGTCGAGAAGGTTGCCGTTGGGGCCGATGGCGCACTTCAGCGAGGTAACGAGCTCTTCGCGGATCGCGTCCAGGGGCGGGTTGGTGACCTGGGCGAAAGACTGCACGAAGTAGTCGAACAGCAGACGCGGGCGCTTGGACAGCACGGCAACCGGGGTGTCGGAGCCCATGGCGCCGAGCGGTTCGGCCCCGGTGCGGGCCATCGGCCCCAGGAGGATCTTCAATTCCTCGGTGGTGTAGCCGAACGTCCGCTGGCGGATGTTCACGGACGCAGCCGTGTGCAGCACGTGCTCGCGCTCGGGAAGCTCGTTGAGGTCGATCAGGTTGTCCTTGACCCATTCAGCCCAAGGGTTGGCTGCCGCCACCTCGGCCTTGACCTCGGCGTCGTCGATGATGCGACCGGCTTCGGTGTCCACCAGGAACATCTTGCCCGGCGAAACACGGCCCTTCTTGACCACCTTGGCCGGCTCGACCTCGATCACGCCGACTTCGGAAGCGAAGACGATCAGGCCATCTTCGGTGATCCAGTAACGGCCGGGGCGCAGGCCGTTGCGGTCAAGGGTTGCACCGACGAGGTTGCCGTCGGTGAAGGACACAGCGGCGGGACCGTCCCACGGCTCCATGAGCAGCGAGTGGTACTCGTAGAAGGCGCGGCGGGCCGGATCCATCGTGGCGTGGTTTTCCCACGCCTCGGGGATCATCATCATGATCGAGTGCGTGATGGGCCGCCCGGAAAGCCAGAGCAGCTCGGCAACCTCATCGAAGGACGCGGAGTCGGAGGCACCCGGCGTGCAGATGGGGTACAACTCCTCCGGGGAATCGCCCAGCAGCGGGTTCGCGAGCTGGGACTGGCGCGCCCGCATCCAGTTCCGGTTGCCTTTGACGGTGTTGATTTCACCGTTGTGGGCGATGGTACGGAAGGGCTGGGCAAGCGGCCATGACGGGAACGTGTTCGTGGAGAAGCGCGAGTGCACGATGGCCAGCTTGGTCTTGAAGCGCTTGTCCGAGAGATCCGGGTAGAACGGCTCCAGCTGGGCGGTGGTCAACATGCCCTTGTACACGATGGTGCGCGAGGACAGCGACGGGAAGTACACGCCGAACTTGTTCTGGGCACGCTTGCGCACACGCCATGCCCGGGAATCCAGTTCATTCCGGTCCAGCACTTCGCCAGTGGCGGAAGCAAGGAACGGCTGTGCGAAGTAAGGCATGCAGGCACGGGCCATGGCGCCGACCAGGTCCCCGACTACCGGCACTTCACGCCAGCCAAGGACTGTCAGGCCTTCATCTACCGCAAGGGCCTCGATGCCGGCCTTCGCGGTCTCGGCTTCGCGGGTTTCGGCCGGCAGGAAGGCAGTACCCACCACGTACTGGCCGGGTGCGGGGAGCTCGAACTCAGTGACGGCCCGGAAGAATTCGTCCGGAACCTGCATGAGGAGCCCGGCGCCGTCGCCCGTGCCTTCGTCGGCGCCCACGGCGCCGCGGTGTTCAAGGTTGCGCAGGGCAGTCAGGGCCGCTTCCACGATGTCATAGCCGGGTTCACCACGCAGCGTGGCGATAATGGCCAGGCCGCAAGCGTCCTTCTCCTGGTCAGGGTTGTAGAGTCCCTGGGCTTCCGGGAGCGCAGCGAAACGCTTGAAGGGCGAGATGGCACCCTGCGGTTCGACTGATTCGGACCAGCTTGGGTTATGAAGATGGGTCATTGAAGACGTCCTTCCTCGAGATCGTGCGAATGGAAGGGACAACGTTGGCCCCACCTTGCCTGCCGTGTGACGGGCATAACAAAGCGCTAGTTACATGAAATTGTAGGTCAGCGGGCAAGACGCAACGAACAGTTACGCATGTCCCTGACCCAAGCTTGACCGCGGAGCCTCTGTGTGCTGCCGGGCGACTGCCAAGGTGCCACGACGCTGTGGCCGGGGGCCTCTGGGCGGTAGCCCGGTTCCCCTGTGCCGTAGCGCTGGCTACTTGGTGCTGCCAGCTTCCGGCCCGGATCCGGGGGCGCTGCTGGCGGTGGTTTCGGTGGACGCGGAGCCTGAATCCGACGTGACGCCGGCATGTGACTCCTCGGCCGTTTCCGTAGGCTCAGCAGTATGGCCCAGATCGCTTTGGTTATTCCGGAGATTACCATGCGCACCGGTATCTGAGACAGATCCGTCCGTATCATGGGCCTTCGTATCAGTCACAATTGTGCTGTTAGCCTCAGCATCAGCCGTCTCATCGCCCCGGGCGCTTGGGTCAACCGTGGCGGCCTCCGCATCTCCGGCGGTCACCGCGGCCGGTTCCCTGCCGGGAAGGTACGCGGTGTCCGGCTCCGGCCTGCCGCGCAGGCTCAGGACGATGAAAATGATGAGCGCTGCGAGGAAGACGAAGATGCTGGTCCATACGTTCAGACGCGTGGTGATGCCGAAGAGGTTGATCTGTTCGGCATCGTCGATCCGCAACGCTTCGATCCAGACGCGGCCAAGCGTGTAGTAAATGGCGTACAGCCAGAAGAGCCTGCCGCGCCGGAAATGGAAGCGCCGGTCCAGGACCAGGAGGACCACGACGCCGACGATGTTCCAGAGGGATTCGTAAAGGAACGTCGGGTGGAACAGGGTGTCACTCGGCATTCCGGCCGGAAAGTTGGGGCTGTTCGGGTCGATCTGGAGGCCCCATGGCAAGGTGGTGGGTCCGCCGAAGAGTTCCTGGTTGAACCAGTTCCCCCAACGCCCGATCGCTTGCGCCAGCAGGAGCCCGGGGGCTGCGGCGTCGAGGAAGGCGGTCAGCTTGACGCCGGAACGGCGGCAGCCAAGCCAGGCACCGACAACTCCGAGAAGCACGGCACCCCAGATTCCGAGACCGCCCCGCCAGATCTGCGGGATCAGGGAGAGGTCGCCGGTGCCGTTGAAGCCCGGGCCGAAGTACGCGTCCGGCGAGGAGATGACGTGGTAGAGGCGGCCGCCCACAATGCCGAAGGGGATCGCCCAGATGGCGATGTCCCACAGGCTGCCTTCGGGAGTGCCGCGACGCTTCCAGCGCACGGCGGTGAGCCACAGGCCCAGGATGATGCCGAGAAGAATGCACAGGGCATACGCGTGGATACGGAGAGTCCCCCACGGCAGCGGAACATCAAATCCGGACCATGAGGGGCTCGGAATGCTCAGGGGAGCCATTGCCGCGACGTGGAGGAGACTCTGCATTGTCTACGCTTTTCCTTTTCTAGGCCTGCGCTGTTGCACGGCCAAGGCCGGCGCTGAGGTTCTTGGTGAGTTCCGCGACGGCGTCAACGCCGCCGTCCCGGATGGCCGCAACCAACGCGGTACCGACGATCACGCCGTCGGCGTATGCCGCAATCTCGCGGACGTGGTCTGCGTTGGAGACTCCGAGCCCGACGCAGACCCGTTCGGCACCGGCCGCATGCGTGTCGGCCACGACCTTCTCCGCGGCGCTGCTGACAGACTGTCGGGCCCCAGTGACACCCATGATGGAGACGGCGTAAACGAAGCCGCGGCTCGCCTCAACCGTCATGGCCAGGCGTTCCGGGGTGGACGACGGTGCCACGAGGAAGACCCGGTCGAGTCCGTATTTGTCCGATGCCGCGAACCATTCGGCAGCCTCGTCCGGAATGAGGTCAGGCGTGATGAGTCCGGCTCCCCCGGCCTCGGCCAGCCTGCGTGAGAACTCGTCAACGCCCATGCGCATCACGGGGTTCCAGTAGGTCATGACCAGCACGGCGGCGTCGGTGGCTGCCGTGATGCCCGCTACTACATCGAAGACGCTCGCGACGCGGAACCCGTTGGCGATGGCCTCCGTGGTCGCGGCCTGGATGACAGCGCCGTCCATGACGGGGTCCGAATACGGGACGCCGATTTCAATAAGGTCCGCGCCGTTGCGCGCCATGGCAATGCCGGCGTCGATGCTTGTCTGAACATCCGGGTAGCCCGCCGGCAGGTATCCGATCAGCGCGGCCCGGCCTTGTGCCTTCGCACGGTCGATCGCGGCCGCGGACTTGCTGGTTATCTGCTCGGTCATCAGTTTTGGTCCTCGCTTGCTTCTTCAGTGCTGATCTCAAGGTTGCTGCGCTCGGACGGGCCCTTGGGTTTGCGCGTGGAGAGGGTGGTGCCCTTGACGTTGCCGTTTTCGTCCAGCATGTCGAACCATTCGGCGGCCGTTTCAACGTCCTTGTCACCGCGCCCGGACAGGTTCACGATGATGATCGTGTCGGCCGGGTTTTCCTTGCCTTCGGTGAGGAGTTTGCCCACTTTGATGGCACCGGCGAGGGCGTGCGAGGACTCGATGGCGGGGATGATGCCTTCCGTCCGGCAAAGCAGGCGGAACGCGTCCATGGCTTCGGTGTCCGTGATGGGCTCGTACGTGACGCGGCCGATGTCCGCGAGGTAGGAGTGCTCCGGACCGACGCTCGGGTAGTCGAGGCCTGCGGAAATCGAGTGGGACTCGATGGTCTGGCCGTCTTCGTCCTGCATGAGGTAGGACCGGGCACCGTGCAGCACGCCGGGGCGTCCCAGGGTGATGGCGGCCGCGTGGCGTCCTGTTTCGACCCCGTCGCCGCCGGCTTCGAAACCGTAGATCTTCACGGAGGCGTCGTCCAGGAAGCTGTGGAAGATGCCGATGGCATTGGAACCGCCGCCGATGCAGGCACAGACGGCATCCGGAAGCCTGCCGGTCTGCTCCAGGATCTGGGCGCGGGCTTCCTCCCCAATGACCTCGTGGAAGAAACGCACCATCGCCGGGAACGGGTGCGCACCCGCCGCGGTGCCCAGCAGGTAGTGGGTGGTGTCCACATTGGAAACCCAGTCGCGGAGGGCGTCGTTGATGGCGTCCTTGAGCGTTTGCGATCCGTTGGTAACGGGAACCACGGTGGCGCCCAGGAGCTGCATGCGGGCCACGTTCAGTGCCTGGCGGCGGCAATCCTCGGCGCCCATGTAGACAACGCATTCCAGTCCGAGCAACGCTGCAGCGGTGGCGCTGGCAACGCCGTGCTGGCCGGCGCCGGTCTCGGCGATGACACGGGTCTTGCCCATGCGCTTCGCGAGCAAAGCCTGGCCGAGGACGTTGTTGATCTTGTGGGATCCGGTGTGGTTCAGGTCTTCGCGCTTAAGGAAGATGCGCGCGCCGCCGGCGTGCTGGGAGAAACGCTTGGCCTCCGTGAGGAGCGACGGACGGCCCGAGTATTTCTTGTTGAGGTCCTTCAGCTGGGCAAGGAACTCAGGATCGGCCTTGGCCTTCTCGAACGTGTCCTCGACTTCATCCAGGGCGGCGATGAGGGACTCGGGCATCCAACGTCCGCCGTAGGAGCCGAAGTACGGCCCGGCGGCATTGCGGAGCGAGGCTCCACCTTGTAGGAATGCGTCGGCCACGTTCTCTTGCGAGTTGGCTGTTGATGCGTCCACCATCAGTCTCACCGTCCTGTTCAGTAGGTAGTTGGGTCTTTCAGGGCCGCAGGACAGCTACCAGCCGCGTTGTCTGCTGCTGTCCGGGTCCACGCCGCGAATCAGGCCTGTCAGGTCCTGACGGCAATGGCGGCAGCTCCGGCCGCCTTGAATTCGCTGATCCGCTCGCGCGGGGTGGAGTCGCTCACAAGGGCTTCGCCCACAAGGATTGCGTGGGCACCGTTCCCCGCATAGTGCGCGACGTCGTCGGCGTTCCGCACGCCGGACTCGGCCACGACAACCGCTCCCGTTGGAATGTTTCCGGCGAGCGAGGCAAACAGGGAACGGTCGACGTCGAGCGTCTTGAGGTTGCGGACGTTCACCCCGATGATCCGCGCCTGGGCTGCGGCCGCACGCTCGATTTCCTCGGGAGTGTGGGTTTCCACGAGGACGTTCATGCCGAGCTCGTGGCTCAATGCGCTGAATTCACGCAACTGTGCATCCGAAAGCGCGGCGACGATCAGCAGGATGAGGTCCGCGCCATGGGCACGGGCTTCCCAGATCTGGTACTCGTCGACCGTGAAGTCCTTGCGCAGCAACGGAATGTCGACGGCGGCCCGCACCGCGTCCAGGTCCGCGAGGGACCCGTTGAAGCGCCGCTGTTCGGTGAGGACGCTGATCACGGAGGCGCCGCCGTCGGCGTATTGCACCGCCAGCGCGGCAGGGTCGACGATGCTCGCGAGATCTCCCTTGGAGGGGCTGCGGCGCTTGATTTCCGCGATGACCTTCAGTTCGTCGCGGGTGGCCGACGGACCGCCCAAGGCGGTCCAGGCGTCCAACGGAGGCACAGCGGCCGCGGCCCGCTCTTTCAGCTGGTCAAGGCCGACAAGGCGGCGGCGAGCCTCCATGTCCTCCCTGACACCGACGATGATGTCATCAAGAACGGTCACAGTCAGTGGCCGGCGTTCTTCAGCTTGCTGCCGTCGACGCCGTAGCCGGCCTTGCGCATGGCCCAGCCGGCAATCAGGCCGGCCACCATCACGACGATGCCGGCGATGAAGATGGGGGTGCTGGCGATAACAAAGGCGATGGAGGACACCAGTGCCCCTACCAGCATGACAATCACGCAGGTCCACGCGGCCGGGCTGTTGCCGTGGCCGATGGCGTCGCTGTGGCTGGCAGCGGTCACAGGGGCCTTGCTCGCGGACACTGTGGTTTTGCTCATGTGAAATCTCCTCAGGATGAATACTGCTTACATTCTGCCATTTATTGACCGCGCCCGGGACATCGTCCGGTGTCCGGACAGCCGCGTCCTACGTGGGGTCTTCTCCGCGCGAGAGGCTGTCCCAGCTATCGATCTCGTCGACGGGTCCGGAACCGGCGAGGGCTGCCCGGCTGGCGACGTCGTACTTGGTGCGCGCCTTCCAGTGCCGGCCGGCGACCGGCAGCAGGCCGCCACACAAAGCCAGCAGAGCCGCAGCGACGACGGCGAGTACCGGGAACACCGTGGATGATGCGGCCGCCTGGCCACCCGAGATGCCGGTGGTCGCCGCAATGGTTCCTTGCGCCGCACCAAGGGGGTCCGCCAGGACCGTCGCCGCGGCAATGATGATGCCTGCCGAGGCAAGCACGATGATCGTTGCAATGATCCAGCGCGAAACCTTGCCTGCGATGGACGATGCCAGTCCCCCGGCCAGGGCGACGAGCGCGAGTGCGGTCACCGCTGTTGCGGCTTTGCTCCCCTGGACGTGGAGGTCGGCATTGGCCGCGGCAGAGGGATCGAGCCGGACGTTGATCCAGGTCTGGGTGGTGGTCCCGAAAACGGCGAGGGCGAGAATTGCCATGGCGAGCACGACGTTGCCCTTCCGTGCCCACACGGGAGGCTTGGTAGTGGCCGGCTGAGGGCGGGCAGTGCTCACGGGGCGGGGTTCCAGTCCACGACCGTATCCCCGGAAACCGCGTCCCGGGAAATGTTGTGGAGCGATCCGGCGGTGTGCACGGCACGCAAGGGAGCGGCCGCCTTGTTCACAGTCTCGAGCGCTTCGGAAGGCTTGTGGGAATCTGCCACGATGCCGCCGCCGGCCTGGACGTACGCCCGGCCCTCCCGCAGCAGTGCCGAGCGGATGGCGATCGCCATGTCCATATCCCCTGCGAAGTCCAGGTAACCCACCACGCCGCCGTAGATGCCGCGTCGGTGCGGTTCAAGTTCGTCCAGGAGACGCAGCGCGCGCGGCTTGGGGGCACCGGACAGCGTGCCGGCGGGGAAGGTCGCCTTGAGCACGTCGTACGCCTTCGCTCCTGGCGCCAGCTCTCCGACCACCGTGGACACGAGGTGCATGATGTGGCTGAAGCGTTCGACCTCCATGAACTGCGTGACGTCCACGGTTCCTGCCACGCAGACCTTGGACAGGTCGTTCCGGGACAAGTCGACGAGCATGAGGTGTTCGGCGCGTTCCTTCTGGTCCGCAAGCAACTCGGCGGCCAGGGCCTTGTCGGCCTCGACGGTCTTGCCGCGGGGCCGCGATCCGGCAATCGGGTGCGTGATGACCTCGTTGCCGGTGACCGTCACCAAGGCCTCCGGAGAGGAGCCGACGATCGTGTACTCGCGGCCCTCGGGATCTTCGAGGCTGAAGAGGTACATGTACGGGCTCGGGTTGGTGTTGCGCAGCACGCGGTAAACATCCAGAGGGTCCGCGGCACACTCCATTTCAAAGCGCCGCGAAATGACCACCTGGAAGACCTCGCCGTCCACGATCGCTTCCTTGCCGCGATCGATCGCGTTGAGGTATTCCTGCTCATTCCAGCGTTCCTGGATGCTGGATCCGAAGTCGAGGGCTTCGGACTGCAACACGGACACAGGCTGCTTCACCGGCGTGCTGATCTGGTCCAGCAGTCGCTTCACCCGCGCGACGGCGTCATGCCAGGCTTCGTCGACCCGTTCGGAGCTGTTGTCGAAATTGATGGCGTTGGCGATCAACAGGACGGTGCCGTCCATGTTGTCGTGGACCGCCATGTCCGTCACGAGGTTCAGGGCCAGCTCCGGCAGGTGGAGGTCATCCTCCGGGGGGCTCGTCAGCTTCTCCCAGTGCCGGACGGTTTCCCATCCGAGGAAGCCGACAAGGCCGGAGGTGAACGGCGGAAGGTCCGGGAAGCGGTCGGTTTGCAGGGCCGCAATGGTGTCGCGGACGGCGTCGACGGGGCTGCCGTCGACCGGCACGCCGACGGGAGGCTCGCCGATCCAGTGGGCCTGGCCGTCCTTGCTGGTCAGGGTGGCACGAGAGCGGGAACCGATGAAGGAATAGCGTGACCATGCTCCGCCGACGGCTGCCGACTCCAGGAGGAAGGTGCCCGGCTGGCCCTGGGCCAGTTTGCGGTAGAGCCCGATGGGCGTCTCCGCGTCGGCCAGTACCCTGAGCCGGACCGGGATGACCCGGCTGTGTGCGGCGAGTTCGCGGAACTCCTCCAGGCCCGGGCTGATGATTCCAAGGTCCTGCATGGTTTGTGTTCTCCGCCTCTTCTTGTGTGCTTGCCTCAGTGGATGGTGTGTAGTGGCTAGTCCCGCTCGCCGGTCACGGCGGCGAGGCTCCGGTCATCGAAGCACGTGCGCGTACCGGTGTGGCAGGCCGCGCCCACTTGGTCGACGCGGACCAGGAGGGCATCGCCGTCGCAATCCAAGGCCACCGATTTCACGAACTGGACGTGCCCGGAAGTGTCACCCTTGCGCCAGTATTCCTGGCGGGAACGGGAGAAGAATGTCACGCGCCCGGTGGTCAGGGTCCGGTGCAGAGCCTCATCGTCCATCCAGCCGAGCATCAGCACTTCGTCGGTGTCGAACTGCTGGATGATCGCTGCCACGAGGCCGGCGGAATCGCGCTTCAGCGCGGCGGCCAGCTCTTGCGGGAGCGGACTTGCGGGCACGACGGCGGGCTCCGCGGCAAAGGCGGCAGCGGGCGTGGCTGGGGGTGTTGACTGCTCAGACATCAGATCAAGTCTAGTGCCTTATGGGGGGCCGAAATTCAGCGGCGGTTCCACTGCGCAACAGAGCGCGTCTCGTGCTAGTTTCACAAGTGATGCATTTCGTCGATCCCTCCCGCGAAGTACTGGCCGAAACACTCCTGGCGGCCGGACCTGACTCCCCCACGCTCTGCGAAGGGTGGCTGACAAGGGACCTCGCGGCGCACTTGTACTTGCGGGAACGAAAAGCGGCCGTCGGCATCGGCTTGGTCATCAAGAGCCTCGCCCGGGCCTCGGACAAAGCCACGGCCAAACTGGCCTCCAAGCTCAAAACCACGGAAGATTACGCCGAGCTGGTGAATACCTTCCGCGCAGGACCGCCCGCCTTGTCTCCCCTCAAGATCAAGGCCCTCGACGAGTCCTCCAACCTCATCGAATATTTCGTGCACACCGAAGACATCCGCCGGGCCGGAGACCGTTGGGCTCCACGGGCCCTGGACGAGGAATACTCGGACGCCCTGTGGGACGAATTGATCAAACGCGCTGCCATTCTTTACCGCGGCGTGGATCTCGGGATCGTGTTGGTCCGCCCCTCCGGTCCCCGCCATGTGGCCAAACGGGCTCCCGTATCCGTCGCCATCGTGGGTGAACCCGGTGAACTCCTGATGCATGCCCACGGCCGCACGCATCACGCGCTGGTCACCTTCGAAGGCCAGCCGGACGCCGTCGCCCTTCTTCAGTCAGCCGAAGTCGGCCTCTGACCCGCCGTTAAGCCCAACTAGCGGACCAGGAAGCCTGCTTCGCGAATCGCTGCCTTGACCTGGGCCATCATGTCATCGGGACCGAAGTGGAACACCGAGGCTGCCAGAACGGCGTCGGCACCTGCTTCCACTGCGGGCGGGAAATGCGCCGGTTCTCCAGCGCCCCCGGAGGCGATGATCGGGATGCGGACGGCCGCACGGACCAGGCGGATGAGTTCGAGGTCGAAGCCGTCCTTGGTGCCGTCGGCGTCAATCGAATTCAGGAGGATCTCCCCCACACCGCGGTCCGCGGCTTCCTTGGCCCACGCGATGGCGTCGATTCCGGTTCCCTGGCGTCCGCCGTGGGTGGTCACCTCGAAGCCGGAAGCCGTGGGCTCGGAGCCGGGCCTCGTCCGTCGCGCGTCCACCGACAGGACCAGTACCTGGGATCCGAAGTGGCGCGTGATCTCGTCGATGACGTCCGGGCGTGCGACGGCGGCCGTGTTGATGGAGGCCTTGTCCGCGCCGAAACGCAGGAGCTTGTCCACTTCGGCCACGCCGCGGACGCCACCGCCGACCGTAAGCGGGATGAAGACTTCCTCGGCGGTGCGTCGAACGACGTCGAACGTGGTTTCCCGGTTGCCGGAAGACGCCGTGACATCGAGGAAAGTGAGCTCGTCCGCCCCGGCGTTGTCATAGCGGTGCGCCAGCTCTACGGGGTCTCCGGCGTCGCGAAGACCCTCGAAATTGATGCCCTTCACCACGCGGCCGGCGTCGACATCTAGGCAAGGGATGACCCGTACTGCTACAGCCATTGCTACTCCTGGAATTGTCTCTCTTGGATGGCGTCAGATGCGGCAGGCGTGGATGCTGCTCACCAGGATGGCGCGGGCGCCGAGGTCGTACAGTTCATCCATGATCCGGTTGGTTTCCTTTTTGGGAACCATGGAGCGGACGGCAACCCAATCGGAGTCGCGCAGCGGCGACACGGTGGGCGATTCCAGACCCGGGGTGAGGGTGGCGGCTTCTTCTACAAGATCCTTGCGGATGTCGTAGTCCATGAGGACGTACTGACGGGCGACGAGCACGCCCTGCAGGCGCCGGATCAGGACTTCGATCTCCTTCGCGGTGCCGTTTGCGGCACCACCCTCGCCCGTGCGGCGGATCAGGACGGCCTCGGACTTGAGGATGGGCTCGCCGAAGATCTCCATTCCGGCGGCTTTGAGCGTATTTCCGGTTTCGACGACGTCGGCGATCGCGTCAGCGACGCCGAGGCGCACGGAAGACTCGACGGCGCCGTCGAGGCGGACGACCTTGGCCTTGACGCCCCGCTCGGCGAGGTAATCGCGCAGGAGTCCGTCGTAGCTCGTCGCGAGTCGCTTGCCTTCAAGCTGCTCGACCGTGGAGAAGTCACCGACGGGACCGGCGAAACGGAATGTGGACGCCGCGAAGCCAAGCGGAAGCAGCTCTTCTGCTTCGACCTGCGCGTCCAGCAGGAGGTCGCGGCCGGTGATGCCGACGTCGAGGGTTCCTTGGCCGACATACACCGCGATGTCGCGGGGGCGGAGGAAGAAGAATTCAATGTCGTTGTCGGGATCGACCATGACCAGCTCGCGGGTATCGCGGCGCTGGCGGTATCCCGCCTCGGACAGCATCGCGGAGGCGGCTTCGGACAAGGATCCCTTGTTGGGGACGGCTACTCGCAGCATGGGGGACTTTCTTGGGGAGTGGAAGGGGATGTCTCAGGCATTGTGCTCACTGCACTGTTCTCAGAGGCACTGTTCTCAGAGGGCTGTCTCAGAGAGGGCGCAGTGGGCGCGGGGGCCACGCTGGGCTCCAGCAGGACCTTTCGGGTCCGCGGGGAGCTGACGTGGCTAGAGATGCTTGTAAACGTCTTCCAGGCCCAGACCCTTGGCGAGCATCAGGACCTGCAGGTGGTAGAGCAACTGGGAGATTTCCTCGGCCGCGGCTTCATCGGATTCATACTCTGCAGCCATCCAGACTTCGGCGGCTTCCTCCACGACCTTCTTGCCGATGCCGTGGATTCCGGAGTCCAATTCGGCGACGGTACGGGAGCCCGCCGGACGGGTCGCTGCCTTTTCGCTCAGTTCTGCGAACAGCGTCTCGAAATTCTTCACGCCCTACAGCCTACTTGCTCGGGACCGGTGACCGCCTGTCGGGTCATTGCATGACGGCAGGGATGTGAGCGAACGCACAATGTGCGCCGGCACGCCCACATCCCTTCCGTCGATTGCTAGGCGTACTGCTTGAGGGTCAGTGCCGTGGCGAGCGCGGCGGTGACGGCTTCGTGTCCTTTGTCCTCGGACGAGCCTTCAAGTCCTGCGCGGTCCAGGCCCTGCTGCTCGGTGTCGCACGTGAGCACGCCGAAACCCACCGGCACGCCGGTGCGAACGCTGACTTCAGTGAGTCCCGACGTCGCCGCCTGGCACACGTAGTCAAAGTGCGGCGTACCTCCGCGGATGACGACGCCGAGGGCAACGACGGCGTCGAAATGCGGTGCGAGCCGTGCCGCCGCGACGGGAAGCTCAAAGGACCCCGGGACGCGCAGCACAGTGGGCTCGGCAATGCCGGCTTCCTTTGCAGCACGCAGCGCTCCGTCGAGGAGCCCGTCCATGATCTGGGTGTGCCAGCTGGCAGCCACGATGGCGAGTTTCAGCTGGTGGGTTTCCTCCGGGTTGAGGGCAGTGAGGTCGATGGTGGGGGCGCCGTGTCCGCTCATGGGTGTGTGGTAATCCGTTCAGTCTTGTTAGAAAAGTTCAGTCTTGTTCGAGGTCGAAAGTGCCGGTAGCTGCATGGGTACCGGCCGGTTCTGTGTCACCGAGGGTCAGTCGGTGGTCCATGCGGTCCTTCTTGGTCTGAAGGTACCGAAGGTTTTCTTCACGGGACGGGACCTCCGTGGGCACCATCTCGACCACCTTCACGCCGGCTGCGGCAAGCCGGTTCTGCTTGTCCGGGTTGTTGCTCAGGAGGCGGATTTCGTGAAGGCCCATTTCGGCAAGGATCTGGGCAGCCGCTTTGTAGCAGCGGGCGTCCACCGGCAGCCCGAGCTGCTCGTTGGCCTCAACCGTGTCGAACCCTGCCTCTTGAAGGGCGTAGGCCTTCATTTTGTTTGCCAGGCCGATGCCTCGGCCTTCTTGTCCACGCAGGTAGAGCAGGGTGCCGCCCTCTTCGCGGATCAGCTCGAGGGCGTAGGCCAGCTGTTCGCCGCAGTCACAGCGGTACGAGCCGAAAACGTCGCCCGTGAGGCACTCCGAATGGAGGCGCACCAGCGGGGCCTTGCCTTCGCGCGGCGTTTTCGGGGAACTCACCGCGAGGTGCTCCGCACCCGTCGCAAGGTCGGTCCACGCTTGTGCCACGAACCCACCGAAGGCGGTGGGTAGCTGGACAATCGGGCCGCCGCTCACGGGATGCGGTGCGCGCGCGTGCGTGCCGCCGTCGTGCGTTGTCGCTGTGGTCATCGCTGCTCCTCGTTTCCTGCCGGTATTGCAACCTGGTGTTCAGCCTCCGACGCTACAACATAAGCCACGAGGTCCTCGATCGAAATCAGAGGACATCCGTGCTCGGCAGCGAACTCCCGGAGGCTGTCCAGGCGCATCATTTCACCATCGTCATGTACCAACTCGGCGATCACTCCCACCGGGGCGAGCCCTGCAAGCCGGCAGAGATCAACTGCCGCCTCCGTGTGTCCCGGACGTTCACGCACTCCCCCCTTAACGGCCCGGAGCGGAAAAATATGCCCGGGCCGGGTGATCGATGACGGCGTGCTGCGTGGATCAGCCAGAATCCGTGCAGTCAGGGCCCTGTCCGTTGCGGAAATACCGGTGCTTACGCCGAAGGCAGCATCGCAGGACACCGTGTACGCCGTGCCCTTGGCGTCTTCATTGACCAGGACCATCGGCGGGAGCGCCAGGGCATCAGCCCGCGAACCCTCGAGGGGTACGCAAATGACTCCCGAGCTGTAGCGGATGGTCCAGCCCATGAGGGCAGGAGTCGCGTGTTCGGCGGCGAAGATGATATCGCCTTCGTTTTCGCGGTCTTCATTGTCCACGACAATGACGGGCCGGCCGGCTGCCATGGCCTGAATAGCCTTCTCGACGGGGTCCAGCCCCTGGCGTACCACGGTGGTACTGCCGTTGTGTGCGGCGCTCACTGGGCAGCCCCGCCGGTAGTTGCCGGGGAGCGGAAGGACAGCAGGCGCTCGGTGTATTTCGCGAGAACGTCCACCTCAAGGTTGACGCGGCCGCCTGTGGCCTTGGCCCCGAGCCCGGTTTCGTCCAGCGTGGTGGGAATGAGTCCCACTTCAAACCAGGGGTTCTCTTCTTCGGCCGGGCTGACGGCAGTGACGGTGAGTGAAACGCCGTCGACGGCGATCGAGCCCTTTTCGGCGATGTACCGTGCCAGCGGGGCCGGCACGGCGAAGCGGAGGCGGTCCCAGTTGCCCAGCGACTCGCGCTCCAGAAGCTGGCCGACGCCGTCGACGTGGCCCTGCACGACGTGGCCGTCCAAGCGGCCGCCGGCTTGTACGCAACGCTCGAGGTTCACAGTGTCGCCCGCAGTCAGTTCGCCGATGGTGGTCCGTACGAGGGTTTCACCCATGACGTCGACGCTGAACTCCCGGCCGTCTATGTCCGTTGCGGTGAGGCACACGCCGTTGACGGCGATGGAGCCGCCCAAGCCAAGACCTTCAGTGGTGCTGGGGGCCATGAGGCGCAGCGTGGCGCTGGCCTCGCCGTCGTGCTCGACGGACAGGACCGTGCCTTGTTCAGCAACGATTCCGGTAAACATCAGTGTCCTCCTGTGGTGGTGTCCGAGGCGTCCTTGCCCGGAAATGGTTCATGGTGTTCGGTGTGGGACTTCGTCCACGCCGGTTTGTTTCCGTCCGATGGTCCGGACCTCAAATGCAGCCGCAGGTCGCGGCCGAGTGCGTGGACCGCGCCGCCACCGGCGTCGTCCCAGTTCCAGTACTGGGCGTCAGCGAGGGTGGAGATGCCCAGATCCGTCAGGGCAGGTGTACCCGAGCCCAACAGGGTGGGCGCGAGATAGACGATCAATTCATCCACAAGACCCGCGGCAAGGAAGGCGCTCAGGATGCGGGAGCCGCCTTCCACCATGACGTGCCGGACGCCTTCAGCGAACAGCAACTCCAAAGCTTCTGAAGGATCGCGCGTTGGCAACTGGATGAACTTGCCGTCAGTCCCCCGCACCGCGGCATCCGCAGGGACCTCCCGCAGCCCCATGACAGCCCGGAGCGGCTGGTTTGGCGATTCCGCGCCGTCCGCTTCCCGCGCTGTCAGCCGCGGGTTGTCGACCAGGACGGTTTCGGTGCCCACGAGGATGGCGTCGATCAAGCGGCGCAGTCCGTGGTTGTCGGCCAGCGATTCCGGGCTGGAGATCCATTGGCTGGTCCCGTCGGTGGCCGCGATCCTGCTGTCCAGGGTCTGGGCAATGTGAAGCGTGACGAACGGGCGCCTCGCTTCCACCGCATTGAACCACTCGCGGTTCAGCTCCCAGGACTCGGCGGCGGCCAGCCCGGACTGCACGTCCACTCCGGCAGCGCGCAGCGTGCCGGCACCTCCGGCGGCGGGATCGTGGGGATCGTCCACGGCGTAGACCACGCGGGATATCCCGGCGTCAATGATGGCCCGCGCACAAGGTCCCGTGCGCCCTATGTGGTTGCAAGGCTCCAAGGTGACCACCATGGTTGTCCCGGCGAGGTCCAGGCCCTTTGCCTGCGCCTTGGCGATCGCATCGGCCTCGGCGTGGGGCGTGCCGGCGCCGCGGTGGTAGCCCGTGACGAGCTGTTCGCCATGGGGCCCGAGCACAACCGCTCCCACGAGGGGATTGGCGCCACGGTGTCCCCGGAGGGCGACGTGCAACGCGGTTTCCATGGCCGCTGACTCAGCTTCAGGGAAGTTCAGCTTCAAGGCCTCGCTCATGAGAGGGCTCCTGCGGTTTCCGGCTCGGGCGTTGGCTTGGGCGGCCGGTTTACACGTCGGTCTGCGCGCCACCAGACAAAGAATCCGGCAAGTGTGAAGAACCCGTAAAAGAGGTACATGAAAGCGCTGGCAAAGTAGCCTGCGCTGAAAAGCAGCGGAACTCCCACAATGTCCACGGCAACCCAGATCAGCCAGAATTCGGTCCAGCCGCGCGCCATCCCATATGTCGCCAGAAGGGAGCCCATGAAGGTCCAGGCGTCTGCCCACACGGGAGGGTAGGAACCCATGGCGTCGAAGACGGGAGTCAGGCCGGCTGTTCCCGCAATCATGGCTGCCGCCATTGCCATCCGCACTTTGGGGCTTGCCCATCCGGGCACAATGGCGTGCCCGTGGGTGCCTGGTTGGCGGCCCTGGCGCCAGCGGTACCAGCCGTAGGCTGCGACGCTGATGAACATGATCTGGCGTCCGGCCTGGCCCCACAGGGTTGCCGGCGAGGCGGCACCGAAGACGTTGCCAAGAAAGACCGTCAGCAGGAGCAGGTTGCCTGCGATCCCGATGGGCCATGCCCAGACTTTGCGGCGCATGCCGCCCAAGGCGCTGGCGAGCCCGAAAATATTGCCTAGCACTTCGCGAAGAACAAGAACAGATCCGCCTACGGGAATCTGTGCTTCGAAGAGCCATCGCAGAAAGTCCATGCCGTTCCTTCCCTCGAATGCCGCGATGGCTCCGGGGGTGTACGACAGCGCGATGCCGGGCGCACGGAACGCCGAGACATGACTGTACGTGCTTCTCCCATCCAGACTTTAACTGTCGGTACTGGAATTCCACCAGTTCAACCGTCCGCCGTCGAGATTCCCGTGCAGGAAACGCGATGGCTCGCGGGTCGCGGACTATAACCGCCGGTTCGGAATTACACCGACCCCGGAGCACGTATGTGTGTTGCTATTCTGACACAACTGGAGGCATGGCCGGTGTATTCCCGTAGCAATATGAATGCAATTGCGTCATTGTTGTCACATAGCCGCGAGGCCGGCGGCGCGGAGCCGCTCAATAGCGGCAGCGGGGTCCTCATGGCCGTAGACCGCGGAGCCGGCAACGAACACATTCGCGCCGGCTTCGGCTGCCCGGACAATGGTCTCTTCCGTGACGCCGCCATCAACCTGGATTGCGACGCCGATACCGGAGCCGTCGATCGCCGCACGCGCCCGCCGGATCTTCGGCAGCGTGACGTCCAGGAAGGACTGCCCGCCGAAGCCCGGTTCCACGGTCATGATGAGGAGCATGTCCAATTCACTGAGCATGTCCAGGTATGGTTCCACCGGCGTGGCCGGGCGAAGGGCCATGCCCGCCTTCGCACCCCGGGCACGGAGCTCGCGGGCGAGCTTGATGGGGGCCATCGCCGCTTCCGCATGGAAGGTCACGGAAGCCACGCCGGCGTCGGCGTAGGCCGGCGCCCAGCGGTCGGCGTCGGCGATCATCAGATGGGCGTCCAGCGGAACCGGACTGACGGCCTGGATCCGCTCCACGACCGGCAGGCCGAGCGTCAGGTTCGGAACAAAGTGGTTGTCCATCACATCGACGTGGACGGCGTCGGCGTTGCTGATTCTCTTCAGCTCGGCTTCCAGGTTCACGAAGTCCGCGGACAGGATGCTCGGGTTGATACAGCACTCAGTCAAGGCAATTCCCTCAGTATTGGTGACGGTGTGGTGGTGGCAATTCTCCAGCTTAGGCACGCGGGACTTTAAGCCGGGGAAAGGCGCTGAAGGTTACGGATTCTTCCGGATAAGCGCCAGGAACATCGCATCAGTCTGATGCACATGCGGCCACAATTGGGCGGTCAACCCGTGCCCCGCGCCGAGGTTGCCGGTCAGGCTGACCGAGTCCAGGGCCGCGCCGGCGTCGATCTGCTCCAAATCGTCCCGCTTGCGCAGGACATCGCTGACGACGGCGGTGGTTTCGGCCGGGTGCGGGGAGCACGTCACGTACGCCACCACTCCGCCCGGTTTGACAGCGTCGATGGCCGAGTTGAGCAATTCACGCTGCAACGGACCGAGATCGGCAAGGTCCTTGGGCGTCCGGCGCCAGCGCGATTCGGGGCGGCGGCGCAGCGCGCCAAGGCCGCTGCAGGGGACGTCGACCAGCACGCGGTCGAAAGTTTCCGGTTGTTCCTTGCCGACGTCGCGTCCATCGCCTATCCGAACGGTCCAGGCGTCCGCCGGAACCGCCGAGAGCGCCTGGCTGACCAGCTTTGCCCGGTGTTCTGCGGGTTCATTGGCCAAGAGGCTCGCGCCTTCCTTGTGGGCGAGGGCAGCCAGCAACGCCGCCTTGCCACCGGGACCGGCGCAAAGGTCCAGCCACTTCTCGCCGTCCCTGGCGGCCTGTCCGAGGTCCACGGCCGCGACGGCGCGGGCCACCAACTGGGATCCGACGTCCTGGACGCGCGTGGTGCCTTCGCGGATGGAGGACAGGCGCCCGAGATCGCCGCCGCTGGACAGCGCCGAATCGATGACGAGCTCGCCGGGAGTGGCCCCGTTCTCCAAGGCTTCTTCGAGGTTGCCGATGCCGGGCAGCGCCACCAGGTTCACCACCGGGGCGGCGTTGTCGGCTTCAAGCAGTTCGGTGATTTCGCTCGCGGGGCGGCCATGCATGACGAGCGACTGCCGCAGCGCCCTGACAATCCATTCCGGGTGCGCATGGCGTACGGAGGCGATCCGGGTCTCGTCGGTCTCGTTTTCCAGCAAGTGGTCGAGCCACTCCGACAGCGTCCTAGCAGTGACTTTCCGGAGCACCGCGTTGATGAGCGACGACGGGCCGGCTCCGATGACCGCGCGGGCCAGCCCGACAGTCTGGTCCAGTGCGGCGTGGGCAGGAACACGCATCGCGAGCAATTGGTGGGCACCAAGTCGCAAGGCATCAAGGACTGCCGGATCGAGTTGGGTGAGCGGCCGGTCGACACACTCGGCCAGGACGGCGTCGTACATCCCCTGGCCGCGCAGGGCCCCGTAGCTCAGCTCGGTGGCGAATCCGGCGTCGCGCTTGTCGAGGTGGTGGTGGCGGATCCGTGAGGGCAGCACGAGGTTCGCGTACGCGTCTTCCGAAGCGACTGCGCGCAGGACTTCAAACGCCACCAATCGGGCCGGATCCGCGCGCCGGGTGCGCTGGGACGGTGCGTTGGCGGAGAAACCGCGTTGCGGGCCCCTGTTGCGTTCACGGCCTTGGGCGTTGCGGTTGCTTTCGCCGCGGGGACCGCGGTTGCCGTGGCCCCCGCCATCCCTTTTCCCACCGTTGTTGGGGCCACCGTTGTTGGGGCCGCGCCGGCCGGACTCATTCATTCGAATTCCACGCTTTCTGGTGTTGCCAAACCACGGGCCCAATCGGCCGACGGCATCATCTTCTTGCCCGCAGGCTGGATCCGCCCGAGCTGCACCGCATGGGATCCGGTCCCGACCAGGACGTTCTTGCCATCAACCCGGACCTGGCCGGGTGCAAGGTCCCGGATGTCCGGGCGCAGACCGACGGGTTCCAGCTTGACGCGCTGCCCGTCGAGCATGGTCCACGCTCCCGGTTCGGGCGTGACGCCGCGGGACCTGCGGTTAATGGCGAGGGCCGGTTGCGTCCAGTCGAGCCGGCCGTCGTCGAGCGTCAGTTTGGGCGCGAGCGTGACATCGCCTTGCTGCGGCAAGGGGGCCGCCTTGCCGGACTCGACGGCGGATAGTGTCTGGGCGAGCAGGATCGCGCCGCTGCGCGAAAGCCGCTCCAGCAAGTCGCCGGCCGTGTCCTCGGGACGTACGGTTTCCGTCAAAGTCCCGAAGACCGGTCCCGTGTCGAGTCCTTCTTCCAGGAGGAAGGTAGCCGCGCCGGTGATGTCGTCGCCGGCGATGACTGAACGTTGGACCGGTGCGGCGCCGCGCCAGGCAGGAAGGAGGGAGAAGTGGAGGTTGATCCAGCCCTGGCGCGGGACTCCGAGTGCGGCTTTGGGGACGAGGCCTCCGTAGGCGACAATCGCTGCGACGTCCGGCTCATAGGAAGCGATCCGCTCGGTGGTCCCGGCATCCACTTTCGAGGCGTGGATGATGTCGATGCCCAGTTCGGCGGCACGTGCTGCCACGGGCGAGGGCGTCAGGATCCGTTTGCGGCCGGTCGGGGCATCCGGCCTCGTCAGCACCGCCACGATCTCGAAACCCGCCTCGATGAGCGCGTCCAGGGATGGGACGGCTACAGCCGGGGTGCCGGCGAAAAGCACCCTCATTCGGCAGCCCCGAAGCTGCCGAAGCTGGAGCCGACAGTGTTGGCCCGCTTGGCGGTGGTCCGTTCTGTCACGGTGTGGTAGTTCGCCGCGCGGATGGCCCGGAGTGCGGCTTTCCGGTCCTCACCCTCCAGGCGGTCGGTGAACAGGATCCCGTCCAGGTGGTCCGTCTCGTGCTGGAAGCAGCGGGCGAGCATGCCTTCCGCTTCAACGGACACGGGGTTGCCGTTCAGGTCCACCCCGGTGGCGCGGGTGGTCTTGCGGCGGCGCACCGGGAACGCGAGTCCGGGAATGGAGAGGCAGCCTTCCACCTCGTCGGGCTGGAAGTCCTCGCTGTTTTCCAGTACGGGGTTGATGATGTGCCCTTCCACACCGCCGATCCGGTAGGTGAAGACCCGTTGGCTGACGCCGACCTGGGGTGCGGCGAGCCCTGCACCGTCCACGTCTTCCATGGTCTCGGTCATGTCCGAGACGAGTTTGGCGAGCTCAGGCCCGAATTCCGTGACTGGATCAGCAACCGTGCGGAGCACGGGGTCGCCGATGATACGGATACTCAAAATGGCCATGTGCTGTCTTTCCTCACGATCGGCAAAGTTTCGGTCCCCGCAAAAGGGGCCTAGGCCAGTTTAGTTGAGCCTGCGGGCGCCGCTGCGGCAGGGTACGACGGCGGAGCTACAGGGAGCAGCGCCGTTCCGGCTGCGGCCACATCCGCGGACATCTCCCACACTCGCTTCAAGGCGCAGAATTTCCACCAGTGGTGCTTGAGAACGTCCGGGTTGGCCAGCTGGGGGCGCACTTCGGTCTCGCCGATAGCCACCGCAAGCAGGACAGGGTTTTCACCGTACTTCCACGGCTCCCACTCCCCTGCCACTGGATCCACAAGGCTTTCCTCGGCCTTCATGCCCGCAACCAGCTGCATCACCACCTTGTCGTCGAGGGGTTTCACCGTTCCATCCCGGGTGGTGCCTTTGGTCTTGTAGTCGATCAGGCAGATCCTGCCGTTGATTTTGGCGACGAGGTCAAGGGTTCCGGCATAGCCAACGCTGGCGTTCCACACGGTGATCTCGGGCGCAACGGGCTCCACCCGGTACAGCTCCCACCATTCATCGAAGCGGGCCGCGAAGGCTTCCTCGCCATGTGAAGCGAGCTCTTCGCGCGTTTCCTTCACACGGTGCGGCCGTCCAAGGGCGCGCAGGGCCACTTGCTCGCAGTAGTTGTGCACGCGGTCGCCGCGGCGTGCAGCGTCGTCCCGGTACACCTCCGCAGCCTTGGCCGCCTTGTTGACGGCCTGCCTCATCTTGGCGGGGCTGGAGAGATGTTGCGGGAGCTCGGGATCCTTCGCCAGGCTGCTGGCACCCATGTAGCCGAACCAGCCGTCCAGGGAGTGGGCCTGCTGGCCGATCACTGTGGTGATGGAAGGGACCGAGAAGGTCTCGGCCGTGGACCGGGCATACATCCGGCCGTATTCGGTGGCGTGGGCAAGCAGTGGATCTGTCATAGGAAAACTCTTTCACACACCGCTGACAAGAAGATCCGGAGCCTAGGCAGGTGCCGACGAAAGAACACAGGTTCAGGGGGATGATTTGAATATGCGGATTTCTTACGACCCTGAAGCGCGGGCGGCCTATGTTTCATTGCTCGGAGCGATCGAAGATGGCTCATCGGTACGCCAGCTTGGCCCCATTGACCTTCCGGGCGGGGACGGCCAGATTGTGGTTGATTTGGACAGGGACGGACACATCCTTGGTTTCGAAATCCTCAACGCCGATCTCGCCCTCAGCCCGGAGGTAAACGCCAAAGCATCAAATCCGGGTGAGTGATCTGAAATACAAAAGCAAGCGCCGCTCCGCCCCGCAACCAGGGCCTCCACGCATGGCGCACAAGTTTCCTTGACTCCCGGTGCCATAATTGGTCACGTCCGCGGATACGGGAGCGAAAAGTGGTCCTCGATATAACAACACTGCGAGTGGCCCTTGGCGTGGTCGCCCTGACGCTGCTCCTTCTTTTTTATGCATCCTTCAGGCGCACGCGGTCCTCCTACAACGGGTGGTGGTGCATCGCCCTCTTGTTCTTCCTTGCTGGAAACCTGGCCTTCCTTCTCAACGGGACACCACACCAAGTCTGGGCGAATCCTTCGGGAAACGTCCTTTTGGTGGGCGGGGCACTGAGTGTCTGGACCGGAGCCCGCTCTCTCCGGATGTTGCCGCCGCCAAAATGGCAGTTTGCTACGGCGTGTGGAATCACAGCACTCTCGTCCCTATTGGAGAACCCCGGTTACAACACCTGGTCCGGGGGCCTGGTCTATCTGGGATTCATGACCCTGGGCATCGCGTTGGCGTCCCGCGACCTGTGGCTGTTGGACTCCAGCTACTCCCACGTGCACAAGTCGATGGCCTTGGCCGCGGGATTCCTGGCCGCCTACTATTTCTGCCGCCTGGCCGTGTACCTCGTAGACGGTCCAAGCGGACCGAATTTCCGCATGTATTTCGGCCCGTCAATGGCCAGCCTCGTGACGCTGGTACTCCTCGTTGCGGTCTCTTTCAGCATGACTGCCCTCAGCAACGATCAGCTGATCAACCGGCTCAGCGAACGCGCCGCCCGCGACAACCTGACCGGGCTTCTCAATCGTGGCACTTTCATGGATCTGGCCACTAAGGAACTTGAGCGCCTGCACACCACGGGCTCTGTCGCGTCCTTGATCCTGGCCGACCTGGACCACTTCAAAGCGATCAATGACGAGTACGGTCACGCCGCCGGTGACGCCGCCCTGCAAGCATTCGCGGCTGCGTGCTCCGAGTCCGTACGATCCACCGACCTCGTCGGACGGTATGGGGGCGAAGAATTCATCTTGCTCTTGCCTGGAGCGGCCCAGGAGCGGGCCGAGAGCATCGCGGCCGAGATCAATCGCTCTTTGGCCGCCAGCAAAAGCCTCGACGACGTCCACATCCCTACGGTGAGCTACGGAGTCACCTCAACCCAGTTCGGCGCAGTCGACCTCACGGCGATGATTGCAGCCGCCGACGCGGCCCTCTACGAAGCCAAGTCACTCGGAAGGAACCGGGTGGTCAGGGCAGCGCCCCGCACATGATCGGTCCTCGATGGGCGACGATGCAGGAACCCGCCGGCAATGACAAGAGGTCCTGCGCGAAACATGAACAATGTTTCGCACAGGACCTCTTCTTGGTGGGCGATACTGGGTTCGAACCAGTGACCTCTTCGGTGTGAACGAAGCGCGCTACCACTGCGCCAATCGCCCGTGCACAAGAAGACTAACCGACCCCGGCCGGAATTCAAAAATCCGGAAAGCGTCGGGCCGGCCGAGCAGGCAACACTCGAGAAAAGACCCACGAATCACACCCGTGTAACTCGGAAAATCCGCGCCAATTCAAGGAACAAGCACCCATTGCTTACGATTCCGGCCGATCGATTTGGAGTTTCCCGGAACCTCCTATAGAGTTTTTACTCGTCGGAAAGCGACGGAATGCCCCCTGCGGGCAGGCCGCTGCAGAGGACAATGCGGACGTAGCTCAGCTGGTAGAGCACCACCTTGCCAAGGTGGATGTCGCGAGTTCGAATCTCGTCGTCCGCTCGCAGGACACTGTCACGGCATTGACTTCTTGGAACCCCAGGAATCGTGCTTACACGGTGGGTTGGCCGAGAGGCGAGGCAGCGGCCTGCAAAGCCGTATACACGGGTTCGAATCCCGTACCCACCTCGGTGAAAACCTTGGTTTCCGGTCCAGGCCGGATTGCATTTGGGCGATTGGCGCAGCGGTAGCGCGCTTCCCTGACACGGAAGAGGTCACTGGTTCGATCCCAGTATCGCCCACCAAGGCAAGGCAACTTGCTTGTTGATGAACATCCGGCCCCGGCCGGAGGCCATCATGTGCGGACGTAGCTCAGCTGGTAGAGCACCACCTTGCCAAGGTGGATGTCGCGAGTTCGAATCTCGTCGTCCGCTCTCGTATTTTAAGGTCCCGGCAACGGGCCGGCCGGCTTATGCCGATCCGGGCGATTGGCGCAGCGGTAGCGCGCTTCCCTGACACGGAAGAGGTCACTGGTTCGATCCCAGTATCGCCCACCAAGGCAAGGCAACTTGCTTGTTG
>NZ_JBFBKR010000007.1:0-27641 GCF_040686575.1 Arthrobacter sp. NPDC080073 | reverse complement strand
TGATGAACATCCGGCCCCGCCGGACTCCATCATGTGCGGACGTAGCTCAGCTGGTAGAGCACCACCTTGCCAAGGTGGATGTCGCGAGTTCGAATCTCGTCGTCCGCTCCCTTTCCCCGAAATCAGGCCACAGCCACTGGTCAAACACAGTGTCACTTCCCCAGCAGCTCCACCGGAGCTGCTTTTTTGTGCCCAGGTATGCCCGCCCCGAACTCCGGTCGACCTGGTTATGCTCATGGAAAGATCAGCCGGACTGATCAATACCACTCAGCAAAAATCACTTTATCCAATGTGATTCAGGTCGCATACTTTTCTTCAGCCCTAATTCGTCCACGCCTACAGGCAGGAGTAACACGGTGAATCAAGAAACACTCGTCCGTTCGATCATGAGGAAGAAACCCATTGACGACATCGAGGAGGAAAGCAAGCACAGCGGGCTCTTCAAAAGCCTCGGCCTCTGGCAGCTGACCGCCATCGGCGTCGGCGGCATCATCGGCGTCGGGATCTTCTCCTTGGCCGGCCTCGTGGCCCACGGAAGCAAAGACACCCCCGGAGTCGGTCCCGCTGTGCTGATCTCGTTCCTGGTCGCGGGCCTTGCATCAGCGGCCGCGGCGCTCTCCTACGCAGAATTCGCCGGCATGATCCCCCGCGCCGGATCGGCCTACACCTATGGCTACGTTGCCCTGGGCGAGGTCATCGGCTGGTTCATCGGCTGGGACCTGCTGCTCGAGTACATCGCGATCGTCGCCGTCGTCGCAATCGGCATTTCCGGGTACTTCGATGCCTTCCTGTCGGGGATCGGCATCCACATGCCCGCCTGGATGACCTCAACCGTGGACGAGGGAAAGGGCGGGGTCATCAACCTTCCGGCCATCCTGGTCTGCTTGTTGGTCACCTGGATCCTAAGCCGCGGAACCAAGGCGTTCGGCCGTTTCGAACTGGTTGCGGTGGCCATCAAAGTGGTACTCATCCTGTTCATCATTGGCTTGGGCATCTTCTACATCAACACCAACAACTACAACCCGTTCATGCCCAGCGGCTTCGGTCCGGTACTGGCCGGGTCCGCAACGGTCTTCTTCGCAGTGTTCGGCTATGACGCCATGAGTACAGCCGCGGAGGAAGCGACTGATGGCAAGAAGCACATGCCGAAGGCAATCGTCCTCTCGCTTGTCATCGCGATGCTCCTCTACGTTGCGGCAACCCTGGTGCTCACCGGTATGCAGAACTACAAGGACATCAACCCCACCGCCGGCTTCGCCTCCGCCTTCACCGGCGTTGGCTTGCCCGTCATTGCCACCATCATCTCCGTGTTCGCGGTCCTGTCCATCCTGACCGTGATGCTGACCTTCCTCCTGGGCGTCACCCGCGTCTGGTTCTCGATGAGCCGCGACGGCTTGCTTCCGGGCTGGTTTGCCGGGACTGACAAGCACGGAACTCCTCAGCGCGTCACCTGGATCGCGGGCGTCGCCTCGGCCCTGCTCGCCGGCGTGTTCCCCATCAAAGCTGTCGCCGACCTCACCAATATCGGCATCCTCGCCGCATTCGTCGTGGTGTGCTTGTCGGTCATCATCTTCCGCTACAAGAAGCCCAATGCGCCCCGCACCTTCAGGCTGCCGTTCATGCCTGTGGTTCCGGCCTTCGGCATGCTTGCCTCCGGCTTCCTCATGCTCCAGCTCCATTGGGAAACCTGGCTGCGTTTTGTGGTGTGGCTGGTCATCGGACTGGTCATCTACTTCGGCTACGGCCGCAAGCATTCCTTGATGAATCCGGACAGTCCCCGCCACCAGCAGCTTTCTCCCGAGAAGCAGTTGTGACCTGTTCCAGGAATCCGTTTGACTTCCCAGTCAAATTTTCCCTTGGCACCTCCTAGGTCTCGGGTTAGGATCGAAAACGGAGGAGCGAACTGGCTCCGGGATGGAAAGGAGGTGCCCGTGGGATTATTTGACGATCTGAAGGGCAAAGTTCAGGACCTCGTTGGTGGCAAGGAAGAAGCCATCAAGGACGGCATCGAATAGGCCGCCGATTTTATCGACGACTAGATGCGGTTCAGAGAGCCGCTTCCGAGTTCGTGGGCAACCTCGACGGTTTGCTGTAAGGGCTACGGCCTGGACAGCTTCCTCCGCCAATGAGGCTCCGTAGCCGGTTTATCCGGCCAGAGCTCCCGAATACAGTTACGTCAACGGGGCACCGGTCCCGCCGCGAGGCGACGCCGGTGCCCTTGGCGTTTAACCGTTGCGGCCTCGGCAGACGCGCCACGGCTCGGGTAACGTGATGGACTATGCCAGCGTCATCTCTCCACACCGGACAGTCACGTCCAGCCTCCGCTTCCCGGCAGCTCTCCCGTCCGCTCGTGGCTGGAATTGTGACCGCGCTGGTCGGTTTCACCTCCTCCTTCGCGGTGGTGCTGGCAGGCCTCCGGGCGGTCGGGGCCACGCAGGAACAGGCGGCCAGCGGGCTCCTTGCCCTCACCCTCACCTTCGGGCTCGGCGTGCTCTGGCTTTCCTGGCGGTCGCGCGTGCCTGTCACGCTTGCGTGGTCGACACCCGGTGCCGCGCTGCTCGCGGGAGCCGGAGTGCCCGACGGCGGGTGGCCGGCCGCCGTCGGCGCCTTCCTTATCGCTGGTGCGCTGATCGCCCTGACGGGGCTCATTCCGGCCCTGGGAAAGCTGATGGCGAAGATTCCGACAGCCCTCGCCCAGGCGATGCTCGCCGGGGTGCTTCTATCGCTTTGCCTTGCCCCGTTCAAGGCCCTGGGCACCGCACCCTTGTTGGTGGCCCCCGTGATCCTCTGCTGGCTGGTCATGATGAAGCTGGCGCCACGCTGGTCGGTCCCTGCCGCGCTGTTGGTGGCTCTCGCAGTCATTGGAATCTACATCGTGGTCAACGGCGTGAGCATCCCTACGAACCGGCTGCTGCCTGAGTTGCATTGGACCACTCCCGCCTTCACGCTCAGCACGGTGGCCGGCATCGCCTTGCCTTTGTTCATAGTCACCATGGCTTCACAGAACATTCCGGGGGTGGCAGTGCTGAAGTCCTTCGGCTACACGGTCCCGTGGCGCCAGTCGATGCTGGTGACCGGTGCAGGAACTGCCATGGGGGCGCCCTTCGGCGGGCACGCTATCAACCTCGCCGCCTTGAGCGCCGCTCTGGCGGCAGGGGAAGAAGCAGGTGGGGACCGTAGCCGGCGCTGGATCGCAGCCTTCACGTCAGGCCTGGCCTACCTCGTGCTGGCAGCCTTCTCCGCCGCGCTCGTGACCGTCGTGGCGGCGGCGCCGCCGGGGCTCCTGGAAGCGGTCGCGGGCCTGGCGCTGCTGGGCACCCTGGCCTCCGCGATCGCCTCGGCGCTGGCCATTGCCGAAGAACGCATCGGCGCCTCCGTGACGTTCCTGGTCGCAGCCTCGGGCCTCAGCTTCGCTGGGATCGGCGCCGCGTTCTGGGCACTCGCCGCCGGAATCCTGGTGCGATGGGTCCTTAAGACGCGGGAGCCCTGAAACCCCAAAAGTAGAGTGGGGCAGTCGGGTCCCTAGGAAGGCTCGTGGTTTTGGCCTTCACGCGCCAGGGCGGTCAGGCGGGACACGGCGCGGAAGTATTTCTTCATGTACCCGCCGGTCATCATTTCCTCGGTGAAGAGCTTGTCGAAGGGCACGCCGCTGGCAAGGATCGGGACGTCCTTGTCGTATAGGCGGTCGGCCAGCACCACGAAGCGAAGGGCGACGGCCTGCTCCGTAATGGTTTCGACGTTGCGCCACACAACGGCATCGATTCCTGAGATCAGCTTGCGGTAGCGGCTGGGATGCACACCGGCAAGGTGGTCGATCAGGCCGCGGAATTCGTCCATGGCCACAGTCTGGCCATCGAACTCGGCATGCATCTGCCGCTTGAGGTCTTCGTTCCTCAACGGTGCCGGCGCCGCAGGCAAGCCGCGGTGCCTGAAGTCTTCCCCGTCGATCCTGACAACATCGAACTGGTCCGCAAGGACCTGGATCTCCCGCTGGAAGTCGACTGCGGCAAATCGGCCGTCCCCGAGTGAACCAGGCAGAGTGTTGGACGTGGCAGCGAGCTTCACACCGGCGTCGGACAATTCACGCATGAGGCGGGACATCAGCACCGTGTCGCCCGGGTCGTCGAGCTCAAATTCGTCAATGCAGACAAGCTTGTAGCTGCTCAAAGCCTCCACAGTCTTCCGGAAGGACAGGGCGCCCACCAGGTTGGTGTACTCCACGAACGTCCCGAAGGCTTTCGGCCCCGGAGCCGAGTGCCAAAGGGAAGCCAGCAGGTGGGTCTTTCCGACGCCGAATCCGCCGTCGAGGTAGATGCCCGCCCGGCTGTTGACCTTCTTGCCGAAAAGGCGTTTGAACAGGCCGTCTCCGTCACCGGCTCCCACCGTCGCCCCGAAAGCTTCCAGGGCCTTCACCGCTGCGGCCTGGCTGGGCTGGTTCGGATCCGGCCGGTAGCTTTTGAAGGACACCTCTCCGAACCGTGGCGAAGGGTAGAAACCCTTCAGAATCTCATCCGCTGAAGCCGCCGGCGTGCGCGCGACGAGCTGTTCGATCTGTACCAATGCGGTCCGTTCTTCGTGTCGTAAGTCCCCAGCAAGAATACCGGCAATGCATCGCCCCGGGCGGACACGTGATGAAGGCCATATTTCACCATATGAACGGGGAGGAGCTTTAGACCCCGGCCCTCGATAATGTGGGATTAATGCCGGGCACCTCCTATCGCCCGGCGCCGCCCGGTGTCAGTGAAAGTGTCAGTGAAAGGCCATACCAATGTCCTACCCCGTTGAGCAGAACGAGAAGTTCGCCGCGTACGCCCACCCCGAACGCCTGGTGTCCACCGAGTGGCTTGCCGCGGCACTCGAGGGCGGCGCGCTTGGCGACAGCAAGCTGGTTGTTGTCGAGTCCGACGAAGACGTCCTCCTATACGAGACCGGCCACATTCCGGGCGCAGTCAAGATCGACTGGCACACGGACCTGAACGATGAAGTCACCCGGGATTACGTCGACGGTGAAGCATTCGCAGCCCTCGCAGCAGCCAAGGGCATCTCGCGGGACACCACCGTGGTGATCTACGGCGACAAGTCCAACTGGTGGGCCGCTTACGCCCTCTGGGTTTTCACGCTCTTCGGCCACGACGACGTCCGGCTCCTGGACGGCGGCCGCGACAAGTGGATCGCCGAAGGCCGCGAAATCACCACTGACATCCCCCAGCCTGCCCCGGGCGAGTACCCCGTGATCGAACGGAACGACGCCCCGATCCGCGCCTTCAAGGACGACGTGCTGGCTCACTTCGGCAAACCGCTGATCGACGTCCGCTCCCCCGAGGAATACACCGGCCAGCGCACCCACATGCCGGCCTACCCCGAGGAGGGCGCCCTGCGCGGGGGCCACATCCCCACCGCGGCCTCCA
The DNA here is from genome assembly GCF_040686575.1 of Arthrobacter sp. NPDC080073. NCBI lineage: Bacteria > Bacillati > Actinomycetota > Actinomycetes > Micrococcales > Micrococcaceae > Arthrobacter > Arthrobacter sp. NPDC080073. Next base: position 22,233 of record NZ_JBFBKR010000007.1, on the reverse strand, counting down.
TCCCGTGGGCACGCGCCGCCGCCGAAGATGGCACCTACCGTAACCGGACCGAACTCGAGGCCCTCTACCTTGGAGAAGCCGGCCTCACGGAAGGCGACGACGTCGTGGCGTACTGCCGCATCGGCGAGCGTTCCAGCCACACCTGGTTCGCACTGAAATACCTGCTTGGGTTCGAAACGGTCCGCAATTACGACGGTTCCTGGACGGAGTGGGGCAATGCCGTGCGCGTCCCGATCGTCAAGGGCGCCGAGCGGGGCTCCGTCCCCGCACTCGCTGGAAAGTAATCCGGAGTCCCTGTGCCTTGCCACTGGTCCGGCCATATTGAAGCAACGGGAACCAGACCGGCCCGGACGTGCGTAAGCTGGAAGTGATGAGTACCTATACGTTGCCCGCCGCACTGGCGGAAATTGTCGATGACTTCCAGGCGCTGACCGAGCCCGATCGCCTTCAGCTGTTGCTTGAATTCTCGCGCGGGCTCCCGGCCCTGCCGGAGCGGCTGCTGGACCACCCTGAACTCCTTGAGCAAGTGGTGGAGTGCCAGTCGCCGCTGTTCCTGACCATCGAGCAGGAAAAGAAGCCCGACGGCGTCGCCTACCGTTTGTTTTTCAAGGCACCGCCGGAGGCGCCCACCACGCGCGGCTTTGCGGGCGTTTTGCATGAAGGCTTGGACGGGCTGACTGCCGCCGAGATCCTGGCTGTTCCGGATGACATGCCGGAGCTGCTGGGCCTCACCCGGGCGATCACACCGCTGCGCATGCGTGGCATGACGGCCATGTTGGGGCGGATCAAGCGCAAAGTCGCCGCGGCGGACCGCTTGTCCTCCTGAGCCGGAGTACCGGGAATGGCCAAGAAACAGGCTTCACAGGGAACGCCGGCCACAGCCGTACTGGCTGCGGCCGGCGTTCCTTTTACCCTGCACCCCTATACGCATGATCCTTCGGCGGCCAGCTACGGGCTTGAGGCGGCCGAGGTCCTGGGTGTGGATCCCGGCCGGGTCTTCAAGACCTTGATGGTGGACGTTGAAGGCAAGCTCGCGGTGGGCATCGTCCCGGTGAGTGGCACCCTTGACCTCAAGGCGATCGCCGCGGCCCTGGGATCCAAGAAGGCCACCATGGCCGATCCCAAAACGGCCGAGCGTCGCACCGGCTATGTCCTCGGCGGGATTTCCCCGCTGGGTCAACGCCAGCCATCGCCCACCGTGCTCGACGAATCGGCGTTGGCCTTCGGAACGGTCCTCGTTTCCGGTGGACGCCGTGGCCTGGACATCGAGCTGGATCCCACGGACCTTATCCGGCTGACCGGTGCCCGGACTGCGCCCATCGGCAGCCCTTAGGAAACTCCGGGAGCAGCGCACGTATTCTCAACCCGCCGCTGGGCCGCCCTCAAGCCGACGACGGCCCGCCACGGGGTGTGAGGTGCGGAGCGAGCCACGAGCGCACCAGCCGCTCCCACTTCTGCGGATCCACGTTCCACTCTTTCGTGTGGCGCGCGCCTTCGAAGGGTTCAAAGGTGACCATGTCCGGATTCTTTTCAGCGAGGCTGGCCGAAGGTTCGTAGGGAACGTACTCATCGTCCACGCTGTGGATCACCAGCGTCGGAGTCCGCAGTTCAACGGCGCGGGCATCCCAGTCCATTGCCTTCAAGTCGACGGGCGCGGCCAGGCCGGTAAGGCGCCGGCCCAACGGGTGCCCCAACATCAACTGCCCGTAACGGCCCACGGCGTAGGGGATCCGGTTGATCTGGGCGTGGTGTGCCAGGACGTTGACCCAGTTGATCACCGGTGCGTCCAGGACCATGGCCCGGATCACAAGGCGGTGATGCGACAGATCGGCCGTCTGCAGGCAGATCGCCCCGCCCATCGACCATCCGAACAGGACCACTTCGTCGGCGCCGTGGGCGAGTGCGTACTCAATGGCAGCGTCGACGTCGTGCCATTCCGTGGAGCCCAGGCCGTAGCGCCCGTCCGGGGCAGACGGCGCCAGGCCGTCGTTCCGGTAGGAAACCAGCAGGCTGTCGAGTCCGAGATCGTGCGCTACCCGCACCGCGCGCAAGCCTTCGAGGCGGGTAGCGCCACGGCCGTGCACCATGATCGCCCACACCTTCGCGGGCTTCCCTGCGCCTGACGGAATCAGCCACGCGGGCGCCTGGCCTCCCTCGACGTCGATCCGTATATCTTCCGAATCCAGGCCAAGCGCCGCCGGGGAGTCATAGACGGCACCGCTCCACCATCCGCGCCGGGCGGTTGCCAGATCCCCGCTGTAGACTTCCTCGACTTCGCGCTGCACGGTCCGCTCCGCGGGCGAATAGGACACGATGCGGCCGATCCGCGCGAACCCTGTCCCGCCCGCGAAGAAGAGGCTGAACACGCCGTCGATGGTGGTGTCCGGGGTAGCTGCGAGGATGACCTGAAGCCCGCTGTCACCGCGCACCACCGCCAACACCTCCTGGTCGGCCTCGCGCACTGACGGGGTGATGACCCGCCGGGCGAAATAGGCTGCGAGCGCCGAAGACCCCGCGCCCAGCAAGCCCGCAATGCTGCTTCCAGCAACGATCCCCGCAACGGTCCATTTGGCGCGGACGGACATTTTCTCGCCGTTCTCAACGGTTGGCGCAGCTCGGGTCATGGATGCCATGTGACCATTCTCCCGGTTGCGGGGCCGTGTTCCGAACAGCGCCCTCCATGGCGTTTCCCCCGGGACGCTACGCCGCAGCGGGAACAGAATTGCCGCGCTAAACCATGCCTCCCGGCGCGGCTCAGGTCTACGCTGTAGCCATGAGTGAACCAATCGTCATCCTTACCGAAGAGCCTCTCGGCCCGGACGACCGCGTCAATATTGCCAAACTGGTCGACGGCGGAGACTCGCCCTTGGTGGTGCTGGTGCCCGCGAACACCGAACGGCACTTGTTGGTGGACTTCCTCGAGAACCTCTCCTTGCTTGAGATAGCCAAGGCATTCCGGGATCTGCTCGCAGAAGCGCCGGATCCACAATCGGAGCGGGCCCAGGCTGCGGAGGCCTTGTCGGCATCCCTCGCGGCCTTGGACGGGCTGGGCGGCGGGGTGACTGGTGAAATCGTCGACGGCGGTGCCGTGGCGGGCTTGGTGTCCAAGGTCAAGGCACTCAATGCGGCACAGGCCGTCGTGGTCACCCGGCCGCACGCGATTGCCGATACCTTCCACACAGACTGGGCGAACAAAGCCCAGGACCAGTTGGGGCTGCCTGTGCTGCATCTCTACGCGGGCTCGGGATTTATCGGCGACTCGTGAACGTTGAGAGAACATGAGCACTGCAGATAACAGGAAGTTTTTCCAGGCCGCGGACCCCTTGGCCGGGGTTCCCCTCCAGGATGTCCCGCAGGGCGGGCAATGCGTGGAGAAAACCGAAGCGGAGTGGCGTGAAGAACTCACCCCGGAGGAGTTCAGGGTTCTTCGCCAGGCCGGAACGGAACGTCCGTACACGGGTGAGTACTGGGACACCCATACGGCAGGCGTGTACCAGTGCCGCGCGTGCGGCGCAGAGCTTTTCACCAGCAACGAGAAATTCGATTCCCATTGCGGCTGGCCGTCCTTCTGGGCACCGCTCGCGGAAGGCACCGTCCGGTACCTTCACGACCGCACTTTGGGAATGGAACGGGTGGAGGTCCGCTGCGCTAATTGCGATTCACACTTGGGACACGTTTTCGAGGGTGAGGGCTACGGCACACCTACTGACCAGCGGTATTGCATCAACTCCGTTTCACTCAAGCTTGTCGAGTCCCCGGCCGGGCAGTAGTCCCGGGCGTTAAATCCGGGCCCCGGCTCCGGACGCAAACGGCCCGCTACCGGCGGTCCCCCATGGCCAGCCCTCCCCGGGCTGGACCTTCCGGGGGCCGTCGGAACCATTTGACCAAGAGTTTCTTATGCTCAAGCCCCTTTTGAATTAGCGACTCTGGCCGCTTGCTACGCTCACCTCAGAACAATGATTCTTGAGGAAAGGCACCGTCAACGATGACCACCACCGTTACCACCACCCGTCCGCGCATCACCCCGGACAACCGGGACTGGATCTCCCTGAAGGCCGCAGCCACTGCGCTCCAGGCATTCCAGGGCCAGGATGGTTCCATCCAGGATTCCCGCCACCACGAGGCTGCCCGGGCCTACACAGCCACACTCATGGAGGCCATCAAGACCCTGGCTCCTGCGTTCCCGCACGACGCTGCCTATCTCGAACTCCTCGTGACGGATTTCGGCCGTTGGGCCGACGCCGGCTTCGGAGTCCCGGACTTCCTCGACTCGTTGCTGGCCTTCAAGCCGCAGGAACACCGCGAAGACGGGCTCCAGCACCTCGTGGTGTTCCCCATGTACACCCAGAACGGCAGCACGAGCCGTCTTGTGGAAGCAGTCCTGATCGAGGTGATCTGGCCCGAGTTCATCGGGGCATTGGAGGCCGGCGAATACTCCAACAAGCTGTTCGTGCCTATCCGTTTCCTGGACTTCACCCCCGGGTACGACACCAATTCGGCCGTGCTCTTTCCCGAGACCGTAGCGGTAAGGGAAACGCCTGCCTTCACGTGGGGCGCCATCTTCGCCGACCGCGAGGCCGCACGCTTCCGCCGTGTCCTCAAGGCAGCTGCCGCAACGACATCCCTTGAACTCCCCGCAGATGCCGCCGAGCTGTTGGATGACCAGGAACTCACACAGCGGACGTTCGTCATGTGGGACCTGATCCATGACCGCACCCACATGCGCGGCGACCTTCCCTTCGATCCGTTCATGATCAAGCAGCGGATGCCGTTCTTCCTCTATTCGCTCGAGGAGCTCCGCTGCGACCTGACAGCCTTCCGTGAATCCGTCCGGATCGAGAAGGACGAGGACGCTTCCCCCGACGCCCGTCGCCATGCGAAGCTCGTCCAGTACGCCGTCATCTTCGACCGAATCTTCCGCTTCGCGATCACCGGCAACCGGGTCCGTAACTACGACGGCCTGGGTGGCCAGCTCCTCTTCGCATGGATGCACCAGCACCACGTCCTGCACTGGACCGACAGCAAACTCAGCATCGACTGGGACGAGGCCGCCGACGTCGTCATCGAGCTCGGTGCCCGGATCGAAGAACTGTACTGGCGCTCGATCGACCGCCCTAAGGCCGCCCACTGGCTCGCAGCGTATAAGCTCATTTCGGGTACGGTCACTCCCCACCCGGCTTCGGTCTGGGCAAAGGGCCCGGAGGCTCTGCCGCTCGACGGACCGCCCCGCGGCCTCACCGACCAGGTCCTCGACGACGAATTCCCCCTGTCCATGTTCTACGAAGCACTGGAGAAGAAAATGCGTCCCATCATCGAATCCACCACCGGTATCACCGGGCAGACCGCAGCCTCATGACCGGCGGACCGCTGACTGTCGTCGTCACAGGTGGCAGCAACTCCTCCGGGATCGCTGTCGCCCGCGCTCTCGCCCTGGCCGGCCACCGCGTCTTCACGATCGGCTCGAACGAAGCACGTATCAAGGCCGCCGCGGCCGAAGCGGGCAACGACGTCACCGCCCTGGTGTGCGATCTTTCCCGGCTGGAGTCCGTGCGCGAACTCGCATCCGAGATCCACGGAAGCACGGAAAGGGTCGACGGCGTCATCCACCTGGTGGGAGGGTGGCGCGGGGCCAAGGGAATCGAAGACCAGCCGGACGAAGACTGGTCCGCCCTTGAGCAAAGCGCCATCACCACCCTGAGAAACGTCTCCCGGGTCTTCTACAACGATCTCGTCTCCTCCCCCACGGGACGTTTCGCGATGGTGAGTTCGACGGCGGTCGCCGCACCTACTGCGGGCGCCGCCACCTACGCGGCGGCCAAGGCGGCCGCGGAGACCTGGACCCTGGCGGTGGCCGACGGGTTCCGTCGTGATCAATCCGGAAACTCCGGAAACTCCGGAAACTCCGGAATCAAGGACGAACCCGCGGAGCAGCACAGCGCCGCCGTGGTCTTTGTGGTGAAGTCCCTCGTGGACGCCGCGATGCGAAGGGAACATCCGGAGCGGAAATTCCCCGGATACACGGACGTTGAAGACTTGGCGGCGGCCGCCGTCGGGCTCTTCGACAAGCCGGCAGCGGAACTGAACGGACAGCGCCTCCTCCTGGCCAAATAGACTGAAAGCGTGAATGAACAAGTGACGAGCACTACAAAAGAATTCCCGGCTGCCCTCGAAACGGAAGCCAGTGGGCGGCTCCACGACCCCTCCGTCCGCGGTTTCGCCTCGGACAACTACTCCGGCGTCCACCCTGAAATCCTCGCCGCCCTCGCCGCAGCCAATGGCGGCCACCAGGTCTCCTATGGGGAGGACCAGTACACGGAACGGCTCCAGGAGGTCATGGAGCAGCACTTCGGCACAGGCATCGAGTGCTTCCCGGTCTTCAACGGCACCGGGGCGAACGTCTTGTCCCTGCAGTCGCTGCTCCCGCGCTGGGGTGCGGTCATTTGCGCTTCGACCGCGCACATCAACATGGACGAGAACGGGGCGCCGGAGCGGATCGGCGGAATCAAGCTCCTCCAGGTCCCGACGCCTGACGGCAAGCTGACTCCGGAGTTGATCGACCGCGAAGCGTGGGGCTGGGGCGACGAGCACCGTGCGCAGCCCCTTGCCGTCTCCATCACGCAGACAACGGAGCTCGGCACGTGCTACACGCCGGAAGAAGTCCGGGCGATCGCGGACCACATCCATGCCAAGGGCATGAAACTCCACATGGACGGCGCCCGGCTCGCCAATGCCGCCGCCCACCTTGGCGTGCCGTTGCGGACGTTCACCCGCGACGCCGGCGTGGACATTTTGTCCTTCGGCGGCACCAAGAACGGGCTGCTGTTCGGCGAAGTAGTGGTCGCCCTCAATCCGGAGGCAGCCCATGGGCTGAAGTTCCTGCGGAAGATGAACATGCAGCTGGCATCCAAGATGCGCTTCATTTCGGCCCAGTTCATTGCGCTTCTTGAGTCCGGGCTGTGGCTTCGCTCTGCGGAACACGCAAATGCCATGGCCTCACGGCTCCGTACTGCGGTCGACTCCATCGAGGGTGTGGAGCCTACGCAGGCCACGGAGTCCAACGGCGTCTTCGCGGTGCTCCCCGCTGGCGTCGCCGATCGCCTCCGCTCGTCCTTCAAGTTCTACGACTGGAACGAAGCGAACCGCGAGGTGCGCTGGATGTGTTCGTTCGACACCACGGAAGAGGATATCGATTCCTTCGTTGCAGCAATCAAGCGTGAACTGGCGTCCGCATAGGGCACCCGACGGGGCGGCGTGGCTTCAAGGTTTCGCCGCCCCTGACACATAATCTGCGAAGGTGAACGCACTCGCACAGGTTCCCGCGGATTTCTTGCATGCGTTGGGAACGCTACGAAAAGCAAAGTGCCGGAGTGAGCTGCGGCTCGCGGAAATCCCGGCACCCTCCCGCTTGGCCCCCTACGCCGTGGCCTTGGGGGCAGAGGTCTTCAGCCGGTCGACGCGTCCCGGCCGGACCCCTGTCCATGGCCCCGCGGCCATGGCATTCTCCAGCGAGAGCACCCCGGGCTCCCCCGGCACGGCCGATGATGAAGACGATGAGCTCGCAACAGGCAGGTTCATCTTGCTCCACGATCCTGACGGCTCGGCTGTGTGGGACGGGGAATTCCGGATCGTCACCTATATCCGGGCGCAGCTGGAAGCCGACATGGGCAACGATGCCATGCTCGGTTCCGTGGCCTGGACATGGCTCGTGGATGCCCTCGAGAACCATTCGGCCCAGTACCGTGCGGCGGGCGGAACCGCCACACGCATCCTGTCCGAGAGTTTCGGGACGCTGGCCGAAAGACCGGAAACCATCGACATCGAGCTCCGTGCCTCATGGACACCTGCGTCATCGGATGTCCAGGCACATCTGGAAGCGTGGTGCGACATGGTCTGCACGTTCGCGGGGCTCCCTCCCCTGCCTCCCGGCGTCACTCCCCTGCCTAATCGGCGGCTCACATGAGGTCCGTGAGAGTCCGCACGAACCCATGGCCGGACCGGCCGAGCACAGAGTCGGTAAACTGAAGGCACCATGACCCCTGAAAATCTGGAACCCACCACAGCCGGCGCTCCGGCTGCTGATCCCACACCACACATCACGGTAGACGGCTTCGAAGGCCGGATACCCGAGATCATCGATCTGGACGCCCCGCGCGAGGGCGTGCCACTTGTCATCGACACCATGGCCGGCCTGGAGCGTTGCGCTGCTGCCATCGCCGCGGGATCCGGCCCCGCCGGGGTCGACGCCGAACGTGCCTCCGGCTTCCGCTACGGGCAGCGTGCCTTCCTCGTGCAGATCAGGCGCGACGGCGCAGGCACCTGGCTGATCGACCCCGAACCCTTCGATGACCTGAAAATCATCAACGAAGCGCTGCGCGGCGTCGAATGGATCCTGCACGCCGCCACGCAGGACCTTCCGTGCCTGGCCGAGCTCGGCATGTGGCCCGACAAGCTCTTCGACACGGAACTCGCCGCGCGCCTTGCCGGACTGCCCCGCGTGGGCCTGGCAGCCGTCATCGAGCAGCTCCTGGGGTTCGGCCTCGCCAAGGAACACTCGGCCGCCGACTGGTCCACCCGCCCCCTCCCCGAACCCTGGCTGCGGTACGCGGCCCTCGACGTCGAGGTGCTCGCCGAACTGCGCGAAGAACTCATTGAACTCCTGGAAGCGGACGGCAAGCTGGAATTTGCCGAACAGGAATTCGCGGGCATCCTCGCAGCTGGCCTTCCAGCCCCGCGGGTTGACCCGTGGCGCAAGACCTCCGGACTGCACCAGATCCGTGACCGCCGTCAGTTGGCTGCCGTTCGCGAGCTTTGGTACGAACGGGATCAGCTCGCGCGGAAACGGGATGTTGCTCCCAGCCGCCTCATTCCGGATTCCGCCCTGGTCGCCGCGGCCAAGGCCATGCCCACAACCGTTCCGCAGCTCCTGGCCACCAAAGGCTTCCACGGGCGGGCCGCGCAGCGCGAAGCACCACGCTGGCTGCGCTGCATTGCCGGTGCGAGGAACACCGACGACCTTCCACCACTGCACCTTCCAACCAACGCTCCCCCGCCGCCGCGTGTCTGGACAGACCGCGATCCCGAAGCCGCGGCGCGCCTGGGGACTGCCCGGCCCCGGCTTCAGGAGGCGGCCGATGGGCTCAAGCTCCCCGTGGAGAACCTGCTCACTCCGGATTACATGAGGCGCGTGCTGTGGCGGCCGCCGTCGGACATCACTGTGGAGTCCGTGTCGGAAGAACTCCGCGCGCTTGGCGCCCGCGACTGGCAAATCGCCATCACGGCGCCGATCCTCACCGAGGCCTCACTGAATCCGCAACCGCTCCCGCCCAAGGAACCCAAAGAGCCACGAAACCCGGCTTCCAAGGAACCCACCCCCGCCCCTTAGCCCGAGGTTCCCGCACCCCCATTTGAGACCCCCGCTCACAAACAAGCCCTTCAAGCCCGACCCCGGCTCACATACAAGCCCCTCAAGCCCGACCCCCGCTCACAAACAAGCCCCTCAAGCCCGACCCTCGCTCACAAACAAGCCCCTCAAGCCCGACCCCCGCTCACAAACAAGCCCTTCCTGCACGACGCCCGCTCAGATATAGGCCTTTTCCAAGGGCAATCCTTGGGTGATGTGAGCGAGGATCCGCCGGAAACCCTTCATACGTGAGCGAGGATCCGCCGGAAACCCTTCATACGTGAGCGAGGATCCGCCGGAAACCGTTCATACGTGAGCGAGGATCCGCCGGAAACCGTTCATACGTGAGCGAGGATCCGCCGGAAACCGTTCATATGTGAGCGAGGATCGGTATTGAACTCCTTGCACGCTAAGTTACTGGCGAGTAACATGGCGGTGAATGACACCGGCTTCCCCTGCGAGGGCTGTCCGGCATCCATGTCTCAACGAGGAGCTACACATGAGCCAAACAGGGAACAGCGCCAAGCCTCGGGCAGTCCGGGACGTCGTCTTCGTGGACGGTGTCCGGACGCCGTTCGGCAAAGCGGGCGAAAAAGGCATCTATGCGGGCACCCGTGCCGATGACCTCGTGGTCAAGTGCATCCGCGAACTGATGCGCCGCAACCCCGGCCTGCCCGCCGAACGCGTTGACGAAGTCGCCATCGCCGCTACGACGCAGACGGGCGACCAGGGCTTGACCATCGGCCGCACAGCCGCCCTCCTTGCCGGCCTCCCCCGCAGCGTTCCCGGCTTTGCGATCGACCGCATGTGCGCCGGAGCAATGACCGCGGTCACGACGACGGCGAGCGGCATCGGATTCGGCGCGTACGACGTCGTGATTGCCGGCGGCGTGGAGCACATGGGCAACCACCCCATGGGCGCGGGCGCGGATCCCAACCCCAGGTTCATGTCCGAGCGGATCGTGGACCCGGCCGCGCTGAACATGGGCAACACCGCCGAGAACCTGCACGACCGTTTCCCCTCGATCACCAAAGAGCGAACGGACACCTACGCCGCGGCATCCCAGGCAAAACTTGCCGCGGCCTACGGCAAGGGCCCGATCCAGCCCGACCTGGTCCCGGTCGCCACGATGAAGCCGGGACAAGGCTGGACGGTTAACATCGTCGACGAGCCGCCGCGCCCAGGGACCACGGTGGAAGACCTCGCGGAGCTGCGCACCCCGTTCAGGGCCCACGGCCGGGTCACCGCAGGCAATGCCGCCGGCTTAAACGACGGCGCGACGGCGGCAGTCCTGGCCTCCGCCGAAGCTGCCGAGGAACTCGGCCTGTCCGTGAAGATGCGCCTGGTCTCCTATGCCTTCGCAGGCGTCGAACCCGAAGTCATGGGCATCGGACCGGTCTCCGCCACTGAGAAGGCGCTTAAGAACGCCGGACTGGGCATCGAGGACATCGGCCTTTTCGAGATCAACGAGGCCTTCGCGGTTCAGGTCCTGAGCTTCCTGGACCACTTCGGAATCTCCGACGACGACCCGCGCGTCAACCGCTACGGCGGGGCGATCGCCGTCGGGCATCCCTTGGCGTCTTCCGGCGTGCGGCTCATGAACCAATTGGCGCGCCAGTTCGAAGAAGACCCGTCCGTCCGGTACGGCATAACAACGATGTGCATCGGCCTGGGAATGGGCGCCACAGTAATCTGGGAGAATCCGCGCCACGTGAGCTACAGAGACTACGACAGCGCAACAAAGACCTCGGTCAACACCGAGAGCAAGGGAGCCGCAGCATGAGCGCCGCCGAATTCCAGACACTGGCCGGACTGTTCCCGGACGAGACCGTGACCCACTCCTATGTCCAGGACATCGAACTCCCCGGCAACGCTGGAACGTTCGCCCTGATCACCCTCGACAACGGCCTGGACCACACCAAGCCCACTACCCTCGGACCAAATACCCTCGTCGAGCTCGGGACGGTACTTGAAGGCCTCAAGGCTCGCGCTGCGCGCGGCGAGATCGTCGGCGTCGGCGTGACGGGCAAGCCGTACTTCCTGGTGGCCGGAGCGGACCTCTCCGCAGTCAAGCGTCTCGAAGAGCGCGAACACGGCCTGTGGATGGCCCAGCTCGGCCACGACGTCTACGCAACGCTCGCCGACCTCGGTGTTCCGAGTTTCGCCTTCATCAATGGCCTCGCGCTTGGTGGTGGCCTTGAAATCGCCCTCCAGTCCACCTACCGTACGGTCTCGACCGGTGCGGGCGCTCTCGGGTTGCCCGAAGCCTTCATCGGGCTCGTCCCCGGCTGGGGCGGTGTCTACATCCTGCCGCGACTCATTGGCCCGGAAAACGCCGTCAAGGTCATGATCGAGAATCCGCTGAGCAACAACCGAACTCTCTCCGGCCCCGAGGCTTTCCAGCTAGGCATTGCCGACGCCATCTTCGAGCCCGCTGATTTCGTGGAGCAGTCCATTGCATGGGCCGCGAAGGTGATCGCGGGCGAGGTCGTCCCGGAACGGCGCAACTCCGTGGATCCGGCGGATCCCGCAGTTGCCGAACGCTGGGCCGGTGCGGTAGCAGCGGGCCGGGCGTTCGTGGAAGCCAAGACCTCAAACGCATCACCGGCTCCGGCCAAGGTCCTGGACATCCTCGAGGCCAACCGGACCATGGGCGAGGCGGAATCCGCGGCCCTCGAATGCGAGACGCTCGCCGAGTTGATGCAGACGGACGAGTTCCGTTCCACCGTCTACGCCTTCCTTGACCTCGTGCAGAAGCGGTCCAAGCGGCCTGCCGGCGCGCCCGACCGCAAGCTCGCACGTCCGGTGACGAAGATCGGCGTCGTCGGTGCCGGCCTGATGGCGAGCCAACTCGCCCTGCTGTTCGCACGCCAGCTCAAAGTTCCGGTCGTCCTGACGGACATCGACCAGGAGCGCGTGGACAAGGGCGTTGCCTACGTCCACGCGGAGGTGGACAAGCTGCTCGGCAAGAAGCGGATCAGTTCCGACGCCGCCAACCGGACCAAGGCCCTCGTCAGCGGTTCCGTCTCCAAAGAGTCATTCGCCGACGCCGACTTCGTCATTGAAGCTGTCTTCGAAGAACTCAATGTCAAGAAGCAGGTCTTCGCGGAAGTGGAAGCAATCGTCTCCCCCGAATGCATCCTGGCCACCAACACATCCTCGCTGTCCGTGACCGCGATGGCCGAAGACCTGCAGTACCCGGAGCGGCTCGTCGGTTTCCACTTCTTCAACCCGGTTGCGGTCATGCCGCTCCTGGAGATCGTGCGTGCTCCGAAGACCGACGACGCCGTGCTGGCCACCGCGTTCGAGCTCGCCAAGGGCTTGAAGAAGACAGCCGTGCTGGTCAAGGACGCGCCCGCTTTCGTCGTCAACCGGATCCTGCTGCGGCTCATGGGCGAAGTCATTGCCGCGTTCGACGAAGGGACACCGGCCGAAGTAGCCGACTCGGCGCTGCGCCCCATGGGCCTGCCAATGAGTCCGTTCACCCTCAGCGCGATGGTGGGCCTTCCGGTCGCCCAGCACGTCCAGGAATCGCTGCACGCTGCCTTCGGCGAGCGTTTCGCGGTATCACAGAACCTGCAGAAGCTGGTTGACAATGGCGTAAAGTCACTCTGGGTCCCGGGTCCTGAGGGAAAGCCGGTCATCCCGGCCGACACCTTGGCGCTCATGTCCTTCGGCACCACGCCTTCCACGGCCGAGGAAGTCCTGCGTCGCACGCAGGATGCATTGGCGGAGGAAATCGGGCTCATGCTCTCCGAAGGCGTCGTGGCCGGGCCCGAAGACATCGATCTCTGCGTCATCCTCGGTGCCGGCTGGCCGATGTTCCTGGGCGGGATCACACCCTATTTGGACCGGGTGGGCGCCTCCGAGCGTGTCAATGGCAAACGCTTCCTGGCACCCGGTATCGCGTCGAAGCCGAACGCGGGCTAACCCTGCCGTCCGGGAGTGTCCGGCAGCCTCCGGGCAAGGCCTCCCAATGCGCTCACCAATTCAGCGAAGGCCTCCCCCGGGTGGTTCTCCGAAACGATGCGCGCGTTGGGAGGCTCTCCCCAGAGTCCGCGGAAGTCAGCCACGGTGGTTCCGATGAGCCTGGGGGCTGCAGTCTCGACGTGCGCTGTTGCCGTGCGGGTGCGGTACCTGGCTGTTCCGGCGGCGACGGATGCTGCGAAGTAGTCGTGGATGTGCGCCACGTAGCCCTGGCCATAACGGCGATGGAACTCGAAGTAGAAGCGGAGCATGTCGCTAATATGCCGCACGAGTCCGTTCGAAGCGGTGCTGCGCCGCCCCTCGGGCTGTTCGGGAAGGACCAGTTCCGGCTCGGTGCAGCCTGCCTCCGAAGCCAGGGCGGCCACGTGTCCGGGCGTCAGTTCGATCCGTTCCGTGGTCTCGAGGGCGCACACCACCGGCAGCCGATCCTCCGGAAGGCCGGAGAAGGCAGCAAAAACTTCCGCCGCTGCATGCGGATCAACGTGCGTGTTCCACTCGGCCGTGGGCGTCGTATTGCCCTGATAGTAATAGCTCCCGCCCATGATCACGACGCCGCGCAGCAGCTCCGGCAGGCGCGGCTCGGCCCGCAGGGCGAGGGCGAAATTGGTGAGGGGCGCCGTCAGCAGGGCGGTCAGCTCCCCCGGCCGTGACCGGGCCGCTTCGACCCAGAGCTCGACGGCGTCGACGTCGCGCACCTTTCCGTGCGGTTCGGGGAGCTCGGCGTAGCCGACGCCTTGCGGTCCGTGGGTTTCCGGGGTGGTGACCAGCGGGATCTGCAGCGGCGCCCGGGCACCGATGGCAACTGGCACGTCCGGACGCCCGCACAGCTCGAGCAGGGCCAGGTTGTTCCGTGCCACTTGCTCTGCCGCAACGTTGCCCGGGGTGCTGCTCACGGCAACGAGCTCCACCTGCGGCTGGCTGCACAGATAGGCCAAGGCGAGGGCGTCGTCGATTCCCGTGTCGCAGTCCACGAGCAAGCTCACGGACCCGCGCCGGGCCGCAGCGGCTGCCTGCTCCCCGCTCATGGAACCCTCCTTAGAAAAGGGCAACCTTGGGCGTGCGCGGGAAGATGTCATCCAATTCGGCGCGTTCTTCTGCCGTGGGTACCCATCGCACGGCTTTCGCGTTTTCGGTGATTTGCGCCGGGCGGGTGGCACCGGCAATCACGCTGCTGACTGCGGGCTGGGCGGCCAGCCAGGAGAAGGCCAGCTGCAGTTCGTTCAGGTCCCGTTCCTTGGCGAATTGGCTGAACCGGCCCAGCTGGACCCAGTCGGCGTCGTTGACCATGTTGGTCCGCGTGTGGCTGAGGCGCGATCCTTCCGGGACGTTGCCTGGCGCATACTTGCCCGTCAGGAGGCCGTTCGCCAAGGGGAAATACGGCAGGACACCGAGCCCGAAGGCCTGGGCGGCCGGCAGCACTTCGAGCTCCGCGCGACGGTCCAGCAGGTTGTAATGGTTCTGGGTCGAAATGAACCGCGCACCGCCCTGGATCCGGGCGACGTATTCGGCTTCGGCGATCTGCCAGCCTGCGCGGTTGGAATGGCCGAGGTACCGGACCTTGCCGCTTGTCACGAGGTCGTCGAGGGCGGCGAGGGTCTCATCCACTGGGGTGAGAGGGTCCGGGGTGTGGTACTGGTACAGGTCAATCCAGTCGGTGCCGAGGCGGCGCAGCGATGCCTCGGCAGCCTGGATGATGTAGCGGCGCGATCCCCGGGCACCAAAATCGTTGCCGTTGGCGCCGTGCATGTCCATGCCGAATTTCGTGGCCACGATGGCATCGTCCCTGCGGCCTTTCAGGGCGACCCCCAGCATGGTCTCACTGAGGCCAGGCTCCCGGCCATAGACGTCTGCGACATCGAACAGGGTCACACCGGCATCCAAGGCGGCATGCACCACCGCGTTGGTGCCCTCCTGCGATTCCGTGGCCGTATTGGCCCGGCCGAGGTTATTGCACCCCAAACCAACTACTGAGACGGTCAATCCGGAATTTCCAAGACGGCGATATTCAATCATGGTTTCACCCTACAACGCCCGCGGTGGCCGACCCGCCGCTCAAGACCCGAAGGCGATTCCTGCCTCTTCCATCGCGTCGTGCAACTGGGCCATGACCTTGGGGCCCATGCCGTGCAGGGCCGCTACCCGCCCTTCACCGAATTCGGCGAGCTGTTCCAAGGTTTCCAAGCCCTCGTGGGCGAGTGCCCTTCGTGCGGGAGCGGACAAGCCCTTGGGCAGCGGAGTGTGTCCGGGCCAGTTGCTCTTGGGCGCCATGTTTGTCCCTTCGAAGCGGAGATATGGTCCTTAGAGAGTAAAGCCCGCGCCGGTTTTCGGCGAGTGTTTCACTTTGAAGGCGGCGGGTTCGGCATGGGGTGCGGCCGCGATGCTCAGCTTGGTGAAGTCCAGGTCTTCTCCCCGGATGCACACCTTGATGGCGTTGACGGCCTTGTTGACGTCCGGGCACAGGCAGAAAATGTTGAGCTTCGAGTCGCTGATTTCCGATCGATCCACCGTACCCAGGCCCCGCCAGGCCAGTTCGCTCGTCAAAGCGGCCTTGGCCTTGCGTTCAAGGTAGCGGTCGCGGTCGGTGCCGTCCTTCGTCTTCAGGGCAATCTGCGCGACCACCCAGAACTGCTCTTCCTCGGGAATCTCCGCATAGCCGTCCTCTTCGCATTGCGCGGCAAAGGCGGTCATGAGCCCTTCGATGGCGGATTCGTCCTCGACGTCGGTTTCGTCAGTACTGCTCTGGTGCCCTACGACCCCGTGGTTGATGACGAACTGCTTGAATTCCTCGTCATACCAAGCCTCCCGGAAATGCAGGACCGCTTCGTCGTCGCGCTTATACGTGCGGATGATGCCGCTCATGCCCGTCCTTTTCTGAACCACTCCGCGCAGGTGCTGTTCGGACCTGTCCCGTCGAAGGGTGCCTGTGTATGTGTGATGGCGGCCGGAACAGGCCGTTCACAGCGTGGGGATACTGCCTGTGCTGGGATGTTCTTGTCCTGGCAGGGGCCGCGCGAAAGGCACCTTTGTCCCCAGGACCTGCGCGACGACGTCGTGCGTTATCTGTTGGGCGGTAAGCCCCACCCGCTCAAGGACTTGGCTCCTGGTTCCATGGTCGAGGAATTCGACTGGAAGGCCCACCTCGTTGAGGGCCGTGTCCACGCCGGCCGCGCGCATCTCCTGGCGGATCCGGGATCCGACGCCGCCCGCCCGGACGCCGTCTTCGATGCAGATCACCAATCGGTGCCGGGCTGCGAGGGCAATGATGGACTTGCGTACAGGCAGGACCCACCGCGGATCAACCACTGTGGAACTGATGCCCTGGGATCCAAGCCGGGACGCGACGTCGAGGGCGAGCTCGGACATCGCGCCGACGCTGACAATCAGGACATCGTTCTCGGTGGAGCCTTCGGGTCTGCGCGCCAGCACGTCGACGCCGTCGGAAAGCCGTTCGATCGCTTCGATCTCACTTCCGACGCTGCCTTTGGAGAAGCGCACCACGCTGGGTGCGTCGGCGATGGCAACCGCCTCGCGGAGCTCTTCCCGCAAGCGGCTGGCATCGCGCGGAGCCGCGAGATGCAGCCCCGGAACGATCTGGACCATCGCCATGTCCCACATGCCGTGATGGCTTGCTCCGTCCGGACCGGTCACGCCGGCGCGGTCCAACACCACCGTCACTCCGGCCTTGTGCAGGGCAACGTCCATGAGGAGCTGGTCGAAGGCGCGGTTCAGGAACGTGGCGTAAACGGCGACGACCGGGTGCAGTCCACCGAAGGCCATGCCAGCTGCCGAGGTGAGGGCGTGCTGTTCGGCGATGCCGACGTCGATCACCCGTTCCGGGTGCCGTTCCGCGAACTTGTGCAATCCGACGGGGATCAGCATGGCGCCGGTGATGCCTACGATGTCTTCGCGTTCGTCGGCAATGTCCGCGATTTCCTCGGCGAACACCGATGTCCACGAGCGGGCTCCACCGGCTTCGGTGGGTTCGCCGGTTTCGGGATCGATGATCCCGACGGCGTGGAACTGATCGGCCTCGTTGGCGAGGGCAGGCGCGTAACCGTGGCCCTTTTCGGTCATCGCGTGGACGATCACGGGGCCGCCGTAGTTTCGGGCGGTGGTGAGCGCGTGTTCAAGGGCCCGCACGTTGTGGCCGTCGACAGGGCCGATGTACTTCATGCCGAGGTCTTCGAACATGCCTTGCGGAGCCCACCAATCCTTGATGCCCTTCTTCATGGCATGCAGGCTCTTATAGGTGAACTGGCCGATCGGTCCGCCGCTTTGCAGCTTCTTCTTCCACCAGTCCAACACGACTTCGTAGGTGGGCGCTGCCCGGAGGGAGTCGATCGTTGGGCGCAATGAAGCGAGGTAGTCCGCCACTCCGCCGACGGTGGGGGCGTAGGAGCGTCCATTGTCGTTGACGACGATCACTACGCGGCGTCGTTTATCCGAGGCGATGTTGTTGATCGCCTCCCACGCCATGCCGCCCGTCAGGGCGCCGTCTCCGACGACGGCGACGACGCAGCGGTCGCGCTCACCGGTCAATTGGCGGGCGCGGGAGATACCGTCGGCCCAAGACAAGGAAGAGGACGCGTGGGAGCTTTCGACGATGTCGTGCTCGGACTCGGCACGATCGGGGTAGCCGGACATGCCCCCTTGCTGCCGGAGGGTGCTGAAATCCTGCCTGCCGGTCAGCAATTTATGGACGTAGGACTGGTGGCCGGTGTCGAAAACGATGCTGTCGCGCGGCGAATCGAAGACCTTGTGGATGGCCATGGTGAGCTCCACCACGCCAAGGTTCGGTCCAAGGTGACCACCGGTTTGAGCGACGTTGGTGATGAGGAAAGTCCTGATCTCGCCTGCAAGCTGCTCCAGTTGCTCACTGGTGAGCTTGCTCAGGTCCTGCGGGTTCCGGATTGTCTCCAAAAGTCCCAACGGCACTCCTTAGGTGATTGACGTGCTATACAACTCTAACGCCTTGGCCGGAACCAAGCCGCAGGAAAGGCTACAGCCCCGACAGGTCGATGACCAGCCGGGGCTGTAGCTGTTGCTTATCGGCTCTGGCGCAGTTCGCGCTAGTGTGCCGAGATCTGGCGCAAAACGTACTGTGACGTGCTCCCACTAGGCGGCAGATCTGGCGAAATTCCGAGGACATGGGCGATTTGAGCAGCGATGTTTGCGCCAGGACGACACAATGCCCAAAATTTCTGGGTGCGGCGATCATATTGGTCGTGGATGTCTACCGCTATCATAGGATGTCGACCTGCGCGGCATAAGCAGTCAACGTGCTCCGTTAGTAGTTCTCCCCTATGCTTGGCCGGGCGCGACAGCGGCATTCCAGCGGGTAGATGTACTCCGATAGCGATAGGCCTGGGAAGCGATCTCGACAACCGCGGGACCAGCTCCGGGGAGCTGCGCCGTGCACTGTGCTAGCTGGGCAGCCCGAGTTTGTCGAAGAATGCCCGGTTCCTCTCAGTTGCAGCGTTGACCAACCCGTCGAAGCTCATGACTTCGATGTATGCCTTGGCGGAGTCGTTGAAACCGAAGTACCCGAGACCGTCATGTGTCGGCCGCAGGTTCGAAATCTCGCATCGCTCGATCATCTTCTCTGTAAGGTCGGCGATGATATAACAGAAGGCCGGCGGCTCGTGGGTCGGCGGGATCGGTCTCCCCGTTGCGGTGACCACGCCACCTGCGCGGATCCTTTTCACGTAGTCGAGGCACTGCTGGATCGGGTTCTTGTCCTCGGTGGCGTCCTTGCGCATCGGCCTCTTGATCTCAACCACAACAATCGACGGGAGCGGCAGCTTCTGCCCCTCGGCCGCGAGCACCGGCGAGTCCATGAGCCGCGTCGCAACTATGTCGGGCTCCTTGGTGGATTCAGAACCCGTGATCGGCATGCTCTTCAGCGTCTTGTCGGACGCGAGGTAGTCGTGGAACGCGAGTCTCTCGTCGATGATCCACAGGTTCGAACCATCGGCGGCGTGCTCGCTGGACTCGGTCCGCATCGGGACGATCAGCGAGTGGATCGCATCCTCCCGGCTGTACTTCCCGTCCTTGTCCGCGCGGATCAGCCGCCCGAGCAGATCCAGCACCGTCCGGCGGCGCGAGACGTACGCAGCCAGGTCGGACTGGTTGATCTCGCTGACGGTGGCGAGATATGCGGCGAGCCGTTCCGCGTAGTCCTCCGCCGGCTCCGCGTCGGCCTCAGCGAAGATCTCCTGCCCCTGAATGAATGCTTCGGACTCGATCTTTTGAAGCTGCCGGTGCAGCTGGAGCTCCAGGTCCTGGTCCTTAATCGATGGGTCCACCGTGATGCCGCGCTCCTCGATCTTGGCCAGCAAGGGCCGGTACCGCGGCGCGCGTTTGGTCACGAACTCGTGGACGCGCTTCTTACCCTGCTCGCGGGCCGACTCGAGCGGAGCCTTCAGGATCGTCCTGACTTCTTCGAGGACAGCCTCTCGAATGTCATCCAGGGAGAGGTCATCGATGAGGGGCTGCCCCGCGATGCGGTCGCTGATGTCGAAGGCTGTCCGGTCGGCGCGGACGCGCTCGTCGAGGAAGTCCGAAGTCAGGTAGCACGCGTAGACGAACTCATTGGAGGCCTCGTCCCCGAGCTTGCCGTGGAGTCCCGGCACCTTCCCGCTCAGGTTTTCCTCGATGACGACGCGGCTCGCCGCGCACCAGTGGAGGCGGGGGACGGAGTTCCGCGCGGTGGCCTTCAGCCGGAGGTTCAGCATGTCGAACCTCTGCCCCTTGACCTCGATCTTCGACGACGTCATTGCCGAGTCGACGAACTCGTCCATCAAGTCAGCCAACGACACCGATTCGTCGTCGTCCGCGATTGTCACGAGAGGGGCCCCGCCAGGTCGGAGGAAGTACCAGATGCAGTGCTCGAAGACCTCGCGCGCGATGGCGTCGACGCCCTTCGGGGCATTCAGCTGGTACGCCTTCTTGAAACCGTCCAGGATGACGACCGCGCCGGGGCGCACAAACCCGTCCGCGTCGCCGTCGTGCTCGACCTCTCGTTCGACCGAGAATCTGAACTGACGACCTCGGAGCTTCCCGTCCTCGTCTTCATAGGCGCTGCGGACCGAAACCTTGTCGAAGGCCTTGAGCCACAGCAGCCGCCCGACACCACGGCAGCCCAGGTCAGACTTGAAATCACTGTCCAATGTTTCGAACGAGGACATGTTCTGAGGGGTGAATCCGATACCGTCGTCCTCGACGGAGAAGCCGACAATCGGTTTCATGGCGGCACGTCCAGGACCCGGCTGGCCTAGTTCGAACTCCGCCTGAGCGTCCCGATGCACCCTCACGTGGATGCGTCCAGGCACTGCGGAGTCCCCGCGACGCGCGTCGACCGCCTGGATAGCATTGACAATTGCCTCGAGGAGAGGCAAGAGCGCGTGACTCTTCGGCAGACTCGTGTTGCGAACTCGGCCCGCAAGGGAAGTCGTCAGGGCCATGCAATCACTCCTTGGTCAGATATGGAAACTCTATCCGTCAGCCCCGACAAAATATCAACGCGCCACAGCGCTCCAACGGTGCTGCGGTCACGATGCGAGGCAGTTGGGCACTGCGAAGCGTTCGTTGTCCCGGCACTGAACAGCGGCTCCCCCACTTCAGGCCTCCGCGGACGTCAACGATACTTAGAGAGTGACTGACCGGCCGGCAATCTACTTGTTCCCGTATCTTCGACTGCGCGAGGAGGTGAATGCCGGACCATGGGTGCTGCAACCACTTGACCCAAGAAAACTGGATGAGCCTTTTGACAGTTTTGGCAGGACCTTGAAGGCTCTCCTTTCTCGGTTTCGTGATGAAGCCGGCCAGCCGTTGACTACTGCCACACTTGTTCAACGTAGAGAACCAGAGCTTGATCCTGGCGAGGCCCGCGAACATGAACGAAGCGCCCTGCAAGCTGCCGTGTTGTTCGCTGCGGCCGACGCCAACGCAGGCCAGGGAAACGAAATCCCCTGGGAAGCACCCGCACTAAACCTTGCCACTGCTGAAGTGGCGACGTTCTTTGTGGGTGAACTCACGGCGCTCGAGCGCGGAACCTTTGTGCGTACCCGGGGAGGAACTCTGAATCGGAGAACCATTGGCGGCGGCACCGTTCATGATGACTTTGTTGTCGTGCCGGCTCCGGAAGGACTGGTGACGATTCCGGATCTCTCGCTCGACGGCCAACTTCTGGATGCTGTGTACCGCATCTCGATGGAGGCCCTGTCTGATGCATCTACCAAAACCATGCGCGAGGTCTGGGCGGCCCTCCATTGGCACGGTCGCGCGTGGGAGAACTCGCCGCTTCACACCATGCCGGATATCCTCGTGCAGCTGAAGACGGCCATCGAGGCACTCTCTCAGGTAAAACCGGAACAGCGAGCGGCATCGGCGTCCTTGAAGAGATCTACGGCTCAGTGACAGGAACGATCGGTGCCGATGAGTTCCTCTGGCGGGGGTCAACACCACGTTTTTCACGCGAATTCAATGGGAAAACCAAGATGTACAGTTCCTTCGGCCACTGGTACTGGTACTTGGCAGATACCCGCAACACCATCGTCCACGACACGGAATCACCTGTCATGGAGCACAACGCTGCCGGATCACCGTTCCGGGGAAACCTCTTTCGTGTTGCCGAGCGGGTAACGCGCGAACTCATCAAGATCCGCCTCGCTCAGCTTGGCTATCCGGAAGCAGCCCTGAGCCCGTCGAGTCGAATGCATCTTCGCATCGCCCCAAACCTCGCCAATGAAAGGGGCTGCCCCCGGTTTTGTTGACTCCTTGACCTAGCGAGCTTGTGCTCGTGGAAGGATGTTGACCATGCCCACGGCTTATGGGGCGGAGTTCCG